>JBAPZR010001050.1:0-24438 GCA_049285335.1 Xanthobacteraceae bacterium
CGGCAATGCGGCAGGCGCGCCTCCCGCGTCCGACGCAAATTCATTGCTCGGCGGCGGCGTCGCGCTTGGCATGAGCGAGTGCGACGTCGTCAACCGCGCCGGTGCGCCAAACTCTGTCCAGCTCGGAAATAATCCAAACGGCGACCGCACCGCGGTTTTGACCTTTAACGCCGGGCCGCGACCGGGCATCTATCACTTCGAGCGGGGCGCGCTCATGGAAATCGAAGGCGTCCCGGCGCCGCCCGCTCCGCCGAAGGTTGCCAAAAAGAAGCCGGCCAATCCGCCAAAGCAAAAGCAAGCCGCCACCAACTAGTATCAAAATTCATAAAGCGTTCGGAAAATAGGGTAGCCGTCGCGATCGACGGCGCAAGGCGATCGCCATAGAGCACGCTTGCGGCGGCCATGAGTGAAGTCTATAAGCCGGCGCGTCCCACCGTCTAAAATCCCCAAGGAAATCTGATGGCGATCGAGCGTACGTTTTCGATCATCAAGCCTGATGCGACCGCCCGCAACCTGACGGGCGCCATCAATGCGTTGATTGAAAAAGCCGGTTTACGCATCGTGGCGCAAAAGCGCGTCAAAATGACTCGCGAGCAGGCGGAAACTTTCTACGCCATCCATCGCGAACGGTCGTTCTTCGGCGAGCTTGTCGACTTTATGATCTCGGGACCCGCAGTCGTGCAGGTGCTCGAAGGGGAAAATGCCGTGGCGTCGTATCGCGATATCATGGGCGCCACCGATCCGGCCAACGCCGCGCCCGGTACAATTCGCAAGCTGCACGCCAAATCGATCGGCGAGAATTCGGTTCACGGTTCCGATGCCGCCGGGACCGCGATGAAGGAAATCGCGCAGTTCTTTGCCGGAAACGAGATCGTCGGCTAGTGATCGCCGGATTTTTTCAAGGAGATTTGTCGCGCGATTGGTTGAGCGCCGGCGCCGCTCACCTCGGCAGCGCGGCGTTTTGGCTTGACGTAGGGCGGATCATCTTCGTCAACGCGGTGCTGTCCGGCGACAACGCCGTCGTCATTGCCATGGCGTGCCGCGGACTGCCCCAGCACCAGCGTCGCTGGGGACTCCTCGTCGGCGTCGGCGCCGCCGCGATCTTACGCATCGTTTTCACCGCAATCATCGCGCGCCTCATGACGCTGCCCTATCTCAAGCTCGTCGGTGGGGCGGCGCTTTTGTATATCGCGGCCAAGCTTCTTGTGCCCGAGCAGCGCGACCGAAACAAAGTCGAGGCAGCCGCGCATTTGTGGCGCGTGGTGATGCTCGTCGTGATCGCTGATATCATCATGAGTTTCGACAACGTCGTCGCGATCGCGGCGATCGCGCAACGCGACGTTCTGTTGCTCGTGATCGGGCTCGTTGCGTCGATTCCGCTGCTCGTCGCGGGGGCGGCGCTGATTGCGGCGCTGCTCGACCGGTTCCCGTTTTTGATTTGGGGCGGCGCGGCGCTGCTCGGTTGGATCGCCGGCGAGACGATCGTGACCGATCCGGCGCTGTCGGCGCGTTTAGGCGCGGCGCTCGGCGCAACGCTGGCGCAACAGCTGGAATTCGCGGGCGCGGTCTCCGGCGCGGTTCTGGCAATCACGGCTGGCGGACTGTGGCAGTGCTTGCATGAACTTAATGCTCGCTCGCGCGCCGGCGAACGCGAAGCAGCGGGCGGATAGCGCGATTGTCGGTTGCAACTTTGCCAATATCTGCTCGCTGACGACAACGTACAGCCTTGGTTGCGCCGCATTTTTCCGGCTTGCTTTGGATGCAATCGGATTTGGGCCTTCCGGCCGGTGCTGCCTTGCTGACAAAATCGCCTTGGACTTCCCCGCTTCGGACTCTTTCCCAAAATCTGGCTTGTGGCGTTCGCCGCAGAACTGCATCGGCTGTGTAATCTATGCGACGGCGTCTTCGCTGACATCTGGAATGAACTAGGAGACAGACGATGCAAAAAGGCACCGTCAAGTGGTTTAATCCGACTAAGGGCTACGGGTTCATCAAGCCGTCCAGCGGCGACAAGGATGTGTTTGTTCACATTTCGGCCGTCGAGCGCGCCGGCTTGCGCACACTCAACGAGGGCCAATCGGTGGAATACGAACTCGTTACGAACCGCGGCAGAACCTCGGCGGAAAATCTCAAAGTTGCGTGAACCAAAACTGGCATCGTCCGGTTTTTCGTAGCCCCCGGTCTCGCGTCTGGGGGTTTTTTATTTGTTCAAGACCGTCGAGCGAAAACGGCCGCAGAGCAAAAACGGCCGCAGAGCAAAAACTGCCGCGGAGGAAAAACGATCGACAACAATCATCGACGAGGGATTGACGCTCAAGAGATCAGCGCGCGCTCGCCGGGTTGCGGTTCGGGGAGAATGTCGCGCGTCCCTCGGCAACCAACCGCAGCGCCTGCGGGTAGAGGCGGTGTTCCGCTTCAAGGACCCGCGCGGCAAGCGTTTCCGCGGTATCGCCTTGCAGAACGGGAACGGATTGCTGCGCGATGACCGGTCCCGAATCGGTTTCCTCGACGACGAAATGAACAGTGGCGCCGTGCCGATCGACGCCCGCTTCGAGCGCGCGGCGGTGGGTGTGCAGCCCCTTAAACTGCGGCAGCAGCGCCGGATGAATATTGAGAAGCCGTTCGCGCCAGCGGCCGATGAACCAGGGGGTCAAAAGCCGCATGAAGCCGGCTAGACAAACAAGATCGACCCGGTGCCTACGAAGCTCGTCATCAAGGGCGCGTTCGAAGGCTTCGCGATCCTGCCCGAACGGCCGGTGATCGATCACGACCGTGGCGATGCCTGCTTGTTGCGCCCGTGCCAGTCCGCCCGCGACCGGCAGATTGGATAAAACGAGGACGATCTCCGCCGGATAATCCTTGGCTTTTGCGGCCTCGATCAGCGCCATCATGTTCGAGCCGCGGCCGGAAATCAGCACAGCGACGCGCTTTCTGGTCATCGCGCGGGCCACGTCAGATCGAGATGGCCGCGAAAGCTGACCGCGCCGGCGCCCGCCGCCGAGGCGACCTCGCCGAGCGGAACAACCGTCTCGCCGTTCTCGATCAACACCTTTGTCACGGCATCGGCGCTGCCGCGGTCGAGCACGGCGACCATGCCGATGCCGCAATTGAAGGTGCGGAGCATTTCGTGCTCGCCGACCTTGCCCGCCGCAGCGAGCCATTTGAACACCGGCAAAACCGGTACGCGATCGAGATTCAAAATAACCCCGAGGCCCGCCGGCAACACGCGCGGAATGTTTTCGATGAAACCGCCGCCGGTAATGTGCGCGAGCGCCTTGACTGCTTTAGTCGCGCGGAGCGCGGCGAGGCAGGAGCGTACGTAGAGTCGGGTCGGGGTAAGCAGCGCATCGCCCAAGTTTCGCGAAGGGTCGAATGGCGCGGGACGATCCCACGTCGATCCCGCGTCGGCGGCGATCTTGCGCACCAGAGAAAACCCGTTCGCGTGCACGCCGCTCGAGGCGAGGCCCACCACGAGGTCGCCTTTTGCGATGTCGCCGCGGGGCAGGATTTCGTTTCGTCCGACCGCGCCGACGGCAAAGCCGGCGAGATCGTAGTCGCTGCCCTGATAAACGCCGGGCATTTCCGCCGTCTCGCCGCCGATGAGCGCGCAGCCTGCTTCGCGGCACGCCGTTGCGACGCCTTTGACCACCGCCGCGCCGATGGCGGGGTCGAGTTTGCCGCAAGCGAAATAATCGAGAAAGAACAGCGGTTCCGCGCCTTGCACGACAAGATCATTGACGGACATGGCGACCAAGTCGATGCCGATCGTGTCGTGGCGCGAGGTTTCGATCGCGATCTTGACCTTGGTGCCGACGCCGTCGGTCGCCGCGACCAGGACAGGATCAGAAAAACCCGCCGCTTTGAGATCGAAAAGCCCGCCGAAACCGCCGATTTCGGCGCCGGCGCCCGGTCTTGCCGTGGCCCGCACCAGGGGCTTGATCAGTTCCACCATGCGGTTGCCGGCATCGATATCGACACCGGCGGCCGCGTAGCGTGCGTCATCCACGAAAATCACCAATCCGGCCTTCCGGCCTGTGTCCCGATTCCGAAGTTCGCCACACCTTGCGGCACGCTCTCGGCGAACTTCGGAATCGAAAGCACACTAGCAAGTTTATAATTCTAGTGTGGGTTTTGGATTTGAAGTTTCTATCGAGTGTGCCGCCAAATCTGTGCCGCCAAATCATAGGAACTTCAAATCCACCACACTAGTGTCCAGATTCTGAAAGCGCCCAAGGGAACTTCGCTTGCGCCTCCTACGTCGGAATCGCCGGGTGTGCAAGCACGCCCGCGCCGCTATAGTGCGGCCCGGCAACGATGATGCGCGAGGAATCGGATATATCCAACCGCCGGCGGCTACTGTGTCCATCCGGACCGGTGCCGACTGGTGTGCAAAACCGCGCCGCAGGCTGGGGAACGGCTTGAGTATCCCTAATCTCATTACTTTGGGACGGATCTTGCTAGTGCCAATCGTGGTCTGGGCGATCACGGTGGGCGAGATGCGGGTTGCCTTCCTGCTGTTTCTGGCGGCGGGAATCAGCGACGCGGTCGACGGTTTCCTCGCCAAGCGCTTCCATATGAAGAGCGAGCTTGGCGCCTATCTCGATCCTCTGGCCGACAAGGCGCTGATCGTTTCGATCTACGTGTCGCTCGGGATTGCCGGAGTGCTGCCGATCTTTCTCGTCATCCTCGTCGTTTCGCGGGATATCATGATCATCGGTGCGTTCCTGTTGGCGTGGCTCGTGGGCAGGCCGATGCCGGTGCGGCCGCTGCTCGTTTCGAAAGCCAATACGGTCGCGCAAATTGTCCTTGTGGTGCTGCTTTTGGCCGAACGCGCCTTCGGGTTTGATCTTACATTCGTCTCGCAATTGACCATTGGCGCGGTCGCCTTCCTGACGCTGGTTTCGATCGCGTTCTATCTTGCCGAATGGGTCCGCCACATGAATTCGGTCGGCGCCGGGCACTGATCGACGCTTCGGCTCAAGCGCCATGCAACGCGGCGTCGCGGCTGCGTTCTCTACTGGCGATCGCGCTTTGAAACGGTGCCTCTACAGCCCTACATGGGATGGCTGAGATAGGGTATGTCTTCGCACCCGATGCCTGCGGACCGAATCTCCTCTCATCCACGCCAGCTTGCGCTCGCGCTCGATCATGCGGAAAGCTTCGCGCGCGAGGATTTCTTGTCCGGTCCCAGCAATGAGGCTGCCCTCGCTTTGATCGATTCCTGGCCGGATTGGCCTACGCGCGCGGTTGCGCTGATCGGCCCGGAGGGATCAGGCAAGACCCATTTGGCGACCATCTGGGCGGCGGCCGCGGGCGCGCGCGTTGTCTCGGCGCGAAGCGTCGGCGAATTCGATATTCCTGCGATGCTCGCCACCGGAGCACTGGTGATCGAGGATGCCGGTGCGACAACCGACGAGCGCGCGCTGTTCCACTTGATCAATCTTGCGCGTGAGGAAGCGGCGTTTCTACTCTTCACCGCGCGAACCGCGCCGTCGGTATGGCCAATTTCAACTCCCGACGTCGTCTCCCGCCTGCGCGCCATACCTGCAGCGCTCCTGCAGACACCGGATGACGCCATGCTGCGCGGCGTGATGGTGAAGCTCGCCGTGGACCGCCAGCTCGACTTGCACGAGAGCGTCGTGAGCTATCTCTCGACGCATATCGAGCGCTCCTTCGCCGCGGCTCGCGCAGCGGTGATCGCTCTGGACACGGAGGCCTTGCGGCAAGGGCGGCCGCCAAGTCGGGCCTTGGCGGCGGAAATGTTCCGGGATCGCGCCTGATCGATCACGCCTGCGTCGCCCAGTTTTTTGATTGTTTTCCATGATGAATTGGCCGGGCTTGACGGAATGGCCCGGCGCACCGCCTTATGTCGATGCGGCGGCAAATTCTACGGCCGCCATATATTTATGAGCGGCACATTCATCGGCTTGTAATAAAAGTGGCCAATGTAGCTTTGGACGAACACGGATTGGCAATGGCTGAAAGCGGTCAACTTGCTGTTTCCTCTCGGGAATCGACCGCGGCGCGGCGGCTGGAAGTGCCGCGGGCGCCGCAGGCTGCGCCTTCGCGCCATCCGGAGTCCGAACTTGCGGCCAGCCCCGATCGGTTTATCAACCGGGAGCTGTCTTGGTTGAATTTCAACCGCCGGGTCTTGGAGGAGGCGGCCAATCGGCGCAATCCGCTACTGGAGCGGCTCAAATTCCTCGCAATTTCCGCGAACAATCTCGACGAGTTTTTCATGGTGCGCGTCGCCGGCCTTGGCGCGCAGGTGCGTGAAGGCATCACCACCAAAAGCCCGGAAGGGCTGACGCCGGCCGAGCAGCTTGCCCGCATCGCCGAAGCGGTCGCCGTTCTCGTGCAAGACCAACAGGCGCAATGGCGTGCGTTACGCGACGAACTTGCGACCGCCGGCATCGCGCTTGTGGATGGCCCCGACGTCAGCCGAAGCGAAAAGGCATGGCTCGAGGACTATTTTCTCGCCCACGTCTTTCCGCTGCTGACGCCGCTCGCCATCGACCCGGCTCATCCGTTTCCCTTCATCCCTAATCTCGGATTCACCATCGCGCTGCAGCTTGCGCGCGCCAAAGACGGCAAGGCTATGAATGCGCTCATTCGCATTCCGAACCGCATCGAGCGTTTCGTGCGCCTGCCGCAATCGCGCGAAGGAGGCGAGGCGCGGCTGATTTCGATCGAGGGCGTCACCAGCCTGTTCATTGCCAAGCTCTTTCCCGGCTATTCGGTCAAAGGGCTCGGCGCTTTCCGCGTCACGCGGGATTCGGAAGTCGAAATCCTGGAAGAAGCCGAAGATCTGGTGCGGCTGTTCGAAACCGCGCTCAAGCGGCGGCGACGCGGTTCGGTGATCAGGCTCGACATCGAGGCGAGCATGCCGCTCGAATTGCAGCGTTTCGTGCAGCGCGCGCTGGGCGTTTCCGCCGACATCATTTTCAGGGTCGACGGCGTGCTTGCGCTTAACGAGATGGGCCAGATTGCCAATCTCAACAGGCCCGATCTCGAATTCGAACCCTATGCGCCGCGCTATCCCGGCCGGGTTCGCGATCATGGCGGCGATTGCTTGGCCGCGATCCGGCAGAAGGATTTCGTCATCCACCATCCGTACGAATCGTTCGACGTGGTGGTGAACTTCCTGCAGCAGGCCGCGCGCGATCCGGACGTCGTCGCCATCAAGCAAACGCTGTACCGCACGTCCGCGGACTCGCCGATCATCAAGGCGCTGGCGGAGGCCGCCGAAGCCGGCAAATCGGTCACCGCGCTGGTCGAATTAAAAGCGCGTTTTGACGAAGAGGCGAATATTCGGTGGGCGCGCGATCTCGAGCGCGCCGGCGTGCAAGTCGTATTCGGCTTCATCGAGCTGAAAACCCACGCCAAGCTGTCGCTCGTGGTCCGGCGCGAGGGCGCGGCGCTCGCCTCGTACGTCCATGTCGGCACCGGCAACTACCATCCGGTGACCGCCCGCATCTATACCGACCTGTCCTTTTTCACCTGCGATCCCATCATCGCGCGCGACGTCGCCCGCGTCTTCAATTTCGTCACCGGTTATGCCGAGCCGGCGGAGCTCGAGCGCATGGCTGTCTCGCCACTGTCGCTGCGCAAGCGCATTCACGAACACATCGACGAGGAAATCGCACATGCCAAAGCGGGCCGGCCGGCCGCGATCTGGATGAAGATGAATGCGTTGGTCGATCCCGATATCATTGACGCGCTGTATCGCGCATCGAGCGCCGGCGTGCCGGTCGATCTCGTCGTCCGCGGCATCTGCTGTCTGCGGCCCAGCGTTCCGGGACTGTCCGAGAATATCCGCGTCAAATCCATCGTCGGCCGTTTCCTCGAGCACGGCCGCATCTATTGCTTCGGCGCCGGCCACGGCCTGCCGCATGCGAAAGCGGCGGTCTATATTTCCTCAGCCGACATGATGCCGCGCAATCTCGACCGCCGCGTCGAGGTGCTGTGCCCGATTCTCAATCCGACCGTGCACGAACAGGTGCTCGATCAGATCATGGTCGCCAATCTTAAGGACAACGAGCAAAGCTGGCAGCTGATTGGCGATGGGTCGTCGGCGCGGATCGAGCCGGCGCCCGGCGAGGAAGGCTTCAACTGCACCACCTATTTCATGACGAATCCCAGCCTTTCCGGCCGCGGCAAGTCGCCGAAGGATTCGGTCCCGCGCTTGCGGCACCGCCCGGAGCGCATGTGAACGGCAGGCGAATCGCGCCGCTTGCGCCCGCCAAGCGCGACCGGTGCTGCGCTAGAGAACTCATGTGATCCACGGTTTGCCTTCACCCGGTTGCGCCCTTCGGTTATTTGATTGATGCCTCACGCCGGCTCCGACGCTCAGGGACGTCTCGACCACGGCCCGCCGATCGCGGTCATCGACATCGGCTCGAATTCCGTGCGGCTTGTCGTCTACGAAGGACTGACGCGCAGTCCGACCGAGCTTTTCAACGAAAAGGCGCTGTGCGGGCTCGGCCGCGAGGTGCAAACGACCAAGCTCCTCGCCGCCGACGCGGTCCAGCACGCACTGTCGACGCTCAAGCGCTTTCGCGCATTGTGCGAGACCATGAAAGTGGACAAGACACTTGCGATCGCCACGGCCGCCGTTCGCGATGCCAAAAACGGCGCGTCCTTCATCAAGCTTGCCGAGCGCATGATCGGGGCGAAAATCGAAGTGCTTTCCGGCGCGCGCGAGGCAGAACTCACCGCGCTTGGTGTGATCTCGGGCGTGCATCACGCGGACGGCGTCGTCGGCGATCTCGGCGGCGGCTCGCTCGAACTTGTCGACGTTCACGGCACGCGCGCGCGGCACGGCGTAACTCGCCCGCTCGGCGGACTGGCGCTCGCCGATATTTCGGCACGATCGATCAAGAAGGCGGAGAAATTCGTCAAAAAATCCTTGAGCGGACTGCCGGTGCTCAAAGCCTGCGAGGGTCGCAGCTTCTACGCGGTCGGCGGAACGTGGCGCTCGCTCGCCCGCTTGCATATGTGGCAGACCGGCTACCCGCTGCACGTCATGCACGGTTATGCGATCCGCGCCGACGAGGCGCTTGAATTTGCCCGGCTCGTTCACCGCGTCGACGTCGATACGCTCTCCAATATCGAGGTGGTGGCCAATGCGCGGCGACCGCTATTGCCCTATGCGGCGTTGGTGCTCGAGCAAATTTTGCGCATCGGCAAGCCGCGTCAGGTCGTATTCTCGGCGCTAGGTGTCCGCGAAGGTTTGTTGTATTCGCTGCTCAAGAAAAAAGAGAAGGAGAAAGACGCGCTGATCGAGGCGGCGCGGCATCTTAATCAGCTGCGCTCGCGCTCGCCGCGTCACGGCGAAGAGCTGATTGCGTGGACCGACCGCTTCATGGTCACATCGGGTCTCGACGAAACCGCCGAGGAACGCCGCCTGCGTCATGCCGCGTGTCTGCTTGCCGATATCGGCTGGCGCGCGCATCCCGATTACCGCGGCGAACAGTCGCTCAATATCATCGCCCATGGCGGCTTTTCCGGCATCGATCATCAGGGCCGCGCCTATCTGGCGCTCGCCGTGTTCTTCCGTCATGTCGGGCTGGTCATGGACGACGAGCTTTCGCCGCGGCTGCGGGAGCTTGTCTCGACCCGGCTTCTTGATCGGGCGCGCGTACTCGGCGCGGCGATGCGGCTCGCTTACGTCGTGTCGGCGGCGATGCCCGGCGTTCTTCCGGAGACGTCACTTGCCATCGAGCGGCACCGTCTGGCGCTGCGATTGCCGGGCGAGTTTGGCGCGCTGGCCGGCGAGCGCGTGCTCAACCGACTGCGCTCGCTGGCGCGGCTGATCGGCCGCGAGCCGGTCTTGCTGATGGGGTGAAGGCGCGCTTCTCTCCCGCGATGTTTTCCCCCTTCGGGCGACGCACGAACACAGTGAATGCGCCGCTGGTGGCCGCCTTATTTGGGCGGCTCTTTCGCTGTAAACGAAAACCAGGGGGCTACCATCGTGCATGTTTTTAAAAAGCTGTGGCTTGGCCAATACTCACTGACGACCGCATTTTGGGGGTTCTACGTCTGTGGGTTTTTCTTGGTGGCGCCTTCCATCGCAATCGTAGCACCTCTCATCGGATCAAAGGCGGGGTCCGCCTTGGGATTCATCGCCTATTGGTCCTACTTGTTGGTTGCCAGCGCCGTAGTTTGGATGAGTGCTCGGCGCAGCCCTTTCTGGGGATGGTGGGCACGCGCCGTAGTCCTAATCATGGGAATTGCAGCGATCGAAAACCTCATCCATCACCGCGGTCCACTGGCCTGGATGGACGCGCGGAATTCGCCGACGATTGCCCCGGTCATAAAGTCGGATACGAGTGGGCCGAACCCAACGGAATTAGTGACGAAGCACGCGAAAATTTGGTGATGAGGTCACGGGCTGCAATGCTGTGCGCCTTCGCCATCGGATTAGGCAGCACTGTCTGAGGGGAAGGGTCAAAGACTTTAATTCACCCGTACTTCTAGCCTCTTGATTTCAGATGCTCTTTTTCCAGCATGATGTGGATGCCCTTGGAGCCGTTGACCACTTGCGTGACGCGCAGATCGGCGGCGAGGCTGCACAGCGTGTAAGCGTCTTCGCGCGACAGGCGCGTGCGGGCGGAAATGAACTTGATCATATCGCGCAGCGCGATCACCACCGCGTCATCGAGATCCGGATCGAACGCCATCGTGATGAAATGCGTCGGCGTTTCCGCCATCGGCCATTCCAGGGCCATGTCGTCGCGCACGTGCAGCTCGAAGGTGCCGATCAATCCGGTCTCGATGGCGGTGACGCAAACCTCGCCGTCGCCTTGTACGCCGTGACCATCGCCGACCGAGAACAGCGCGCCGTCGACGTGAATCGGCAAATAGAGCGTGGCGCCGGCAACTAGTTCCTTGTTGTCCATATTGCCGCCGTTGCGACGCGGCGGCAAAGAGCCGATCGCTCCCCATGCCGGCGGCGGCGCCACGACCGTGACGCCGAAGAACGGCTTGAGTGGCAGTTCGAGCCCCCATGGCAGGCGCCCGATCATGCGGCTGCGATCAAGCGGGATATGAATGATGCGCGTGTGTCCGAAATCGTCTGGCAGCGCGCCGGCGAGCGGCCGGATTGTGTTGTAGCCCCAGTCGTAATGCAGATCGATCGCCTTGATGCGGACCTCGAGCACCTGTCCGGCCTTGGCGCCGCGCACTGCGACCGGTCCGGTCATCATGTGCGGCCCGAGTTTCTGCGGCACGCGGGCGTGAATTGCCGGCAATGCGGGCGGCACGACCATGCCGGATTGCGGTTTCGGCATTGCCTCGGGCGGACCCGACACCGTCGAGATGACGACTTCGTCGCCAGGTTCGATGGTCACCAGAGGCTTGAGCGAGGCATCGAAAAAGCCCCAATGCACCGTTTCCGGCGCGGCATCCAAGCGATGGGTCCGCATTAGTGCGCCTTTCAATTCGCAAGCATGAGCTACACGCGGTCTTGGTAGCCCATTGTCAGCCGCCCATTCAATTGCGAAGCGCTGTTTTGGGCGCCGACGATGACTGGCTGGAGGGTGACGCCGGCGACAGCACGAATGTCATTCAGGCGTTCCAGCCGTCAGGTCTCCGCCCACCTGTTCGCTATTTCTCTGGGAACAGAAACGAGAGTTCGGCGCGCAATTGCCAGTTTGGTGCGCCGGTTGGATTAATGACGTTGTAATAGGCGGCTATGTTTGCGCTCACTGGCTGGTCGCCGATTTTGAATATTCGGCCAAAGCCGCCGCCAAGCGGCACGACCCACTGCTGACCCGGTGCCGCCAGCCAGTTCGCGGTGATGAGCGGCGATGAGGTCAAATACCAGCCGTGCGCCATATTGTAGTTGATGAACGGCTGCGCGAGGAACGTGTTCACAGATGGCAACAGCGGATTGCCGCCGACCGACCACTGATTGTTGAGCAGCACACCCATCACCCAATGGCCCGGGGTCGTCAGCAAGACTGCTGTGGGGCCAAGCAGCACGCGTCCGGTGCCGAGGATCGGATCGGTCGCGGATGGAATGGTGAAGACCGGGCCGGCGCCCCAGATAAGCGCGCCGGAGTGCAGAGGCGAGAAGAACAACTCTTCTGTGATGTCGCCAATTCCATTCGTGTTGCTGTTTAGAATCGGGTCAGGTTGACTGATCACCGGCACGATAGTGCGTGCGATCAAATTCCAGTCCGCACTGATGTGCAGCGGCACGACCGGCTGAATGTTCAGGACCTCCTGCGTTCGGTCGAATGGTCCGGCATTGAAATTGGTGTTGCTCTGGAAGGGAACGTGAACGAGATCGGCGATTGGGTTTTGCGATTTCTTCGCCAAATCTTCATCTTCCGAAGGATCGCGAGAATAACCGGGACTTTTCGCGGCAGCCGCGTCGGAAATGCCGCTCTCGAATTTATAATTGATGCTGGCGGTAACCATCTGAACATTGCGGTTCAACGCCACGGAAGGAATCGTCGCTGAGTTCCAGTCCGCCAGTGCAAGATAGTCGTACTCCAAACTGAGAGTCCAATGCGGCTTGAAACCGTATTCAAGCCCGCCGCCAACTAGCCAGCCATCCTTAGTGCTCGACCCGGTCCAACTGACATCGGGGAAATTGAGGATCGCACTGTTATGCACCCAGCCAGCACCGAGCTTGCCGTAGACAAACCAGCGATCCGCGACGACGCCGAAACGGCCCGCTACCGTAGCAATCCAATCCTGACTGACAGAACCGAGCGTCGGGACCGGTAGCGTCGGATGGTCGAAAGTGGCCCAGTCGAAAGTGCCTTCGACGCCATACAAGAAATGACCGGCTTGAAAATTATAACCCGCCTGAACACCGCCAATGAAATCGGTGAGGCCGCCATAGAAATTGTTGCCAGGAATGTTCAGGCTGCCGCTCGTCCACGCACCGCCGAAATTCCCGCCGACATAAAGTCCTGACCAATCGTACGGCGCTGCGGCGGCGGGCGGGGGAGGCGCTTTGACCGCCATGTCCGCTGCAAACGCGGGAATGCTCGCGCCAACTGCAAGTGCAGCTATTCCCAGACATAGATTTTTCACGACGCCCCCACGCCAAGTTGATGTTTCAAACTCGGTCATGACGACATTCAAACTCCGTCCGAACTTTTGGTTTTTTCGTGATATGCAACATTTGCTGGGTCGCCCATCACGCCGAAAGTTCTTGCCGGCGCGCCGTCTCGCCGCAAAAGGACCAACTCAACTCCGGGGCGTCTTGGTCAACATCGGCGGCGGCGAGGACTCGGAGGAGGGCGGCGCCGGCGACAGCACGAATGTCAGCCAGACGTTCCAGCCGTCCGGCCTGTTGTCGTTGTCGAACTCGCCGTAGCCCTTGAGATTGACGTATCCCTGCATACCCGCGACGGGAAAAATATATCCGATCTGCGGACCGACGCCGATCACGCGAGATTTGAAGGGGCATAACACCGGCGCACAACCGTCGTCGCCGGTGAGTTGCTCGTAGAAATAGCCGACAAGGCCGACCATCAGTTGCTTAGACAAGAATTGCGAAGCACCCCAATCGAGATGGGAATCGATGCCGCTGGTATATCCAGTCGATTGATTCTCGAAATTCCCGGTGAATCCCAATACCGCCGAGAATTCATGGCCAGTCTTCTGATCGAAATAAGTGTAGCCGACGCCACCGTCGATGGCGCCGTGGCCGAGGCCGATATTCGCCAGATTGCTGGAGCTGTACAGGCCGACTGGAATGTCGCCGGTCAGATAGGCCATGTAATTGTTGACGCCGGCGTTCCAGCGGTCACTGAACATTGGAATGAGATCTGTGAACCCTGTCGTGTCTTGCTGGAGCGAAATGGATCTTGTGACGGATATCGGCGTAGGTAAAAGCGCAGTAGCGGTCCCGGTGGCGTTCAACGATGTGTCATTGTTGCCATATCCGAAGAGGAGAGCAGCGGAAGCTTGGCCTCCGAGGAACGGGGTAGCGAACACGTAGGTCGGAGCGACAAACCCGATGGTTGCGTCTGCGTGGACGCTGGCACTGCCGGTGATACTAATCGGGAGTCTGGGGAATTGTCCGATCGTGATTTCGCGGGCCACGGCGGCATTGCCGCTCGCCGAAACGTTGGTGTTATAGAGCATCGACGTCATCGACCATCCCGGCTGCTGCGGAACGGCGGCCAAGCTGCCGAAAAAGCCAGGTATCCAGAAACTTGTGCCGTCTTCGTCGGCGAAGGCGCTTTTCGGTATCGAGAAAATTGCTGCGGATATCGCCAGCGCGGTTACGGCCGAAGCTAGGCGCCGCCGCCGGCTATATTGTAATCGAGCCATAGTACCCCCTGCGCTTATTTCGCGCCGAATCTCGGGGGGCACAGCACCATAGCAAATGCTTCGGTTCTGATTTGAGGCAGGCGCGCCATACATAGAACTTTTGGCGTGATGTGGCCGAACTGCAACAACCAACTTACGTGAAACCAGCAAATGTGTCGCGCATTCGGGTTTCCTGATGTGCGCAACCCACATCTCGCCGCTTACGAGAGAATCGCGCCCCCGATCGCCGATTGCGCGTGCCGGTTCAGGGTCGGAGACAGCATGCATTGATCCAGATCAATGTGTGACAATGTGGCAGCCCTATCGTTTGGCCTCGGAAGAAACACGCGTTCAGTGTGAGTGGCGTTTGGAATGACTGATGTTGCGTTAGCGGAACGCCGGCCGGAGCAATCAGCGCCGCCCAACATGATTTGGGTTCCAGGCGGAACGTTCCGGATGGGATCAGATAAGCATTATCCCGAAGAGGCGCCGGTCCATCGCGTTACAGTCAGCGGGCTCTGGATCGACCGAACGCCGGTAACGAACCGGCAATTCAAGCAATTCGTTCGCGCCACGGGACACAAAACCTTCGCGGAAATTCCGCCCGATCCAAAGAGCTATCCCGGTGCATTGCCGCACATGCTCTATGCCGGTTCGCTCGTCTTCACGCCGCCCCGTCATCCGGTCGATCTGAAAAACTTCGGCGAGTGGTGGAGGTATCTGAAAGACGCGAATTGGCGTCATCCTTACGGGCCGAAGAGCAACGTCAACGCGCTCGACAACCATCCGGTTGTGCATGTCGCTTACTCCGATGCACTGGCCTACGCCAAGTGGGCAGGCAAAAAACTGCCGACGGAAGCCGAATGGGAATACGCCGCGCGCGGAGGGCTTGATGGCGCGGAGTCGCCTGGGGCGATGAGTTCGCGCCCGGCGGCCGGCACATGGCCAATACTTGGCAAGGCAATTTCCCGAACGAAAATCTCTGCGAAGACGGTTTCGACCGCACCTCGCCGGTGACGGCTTTTCCGCCGAACGGCTGCGGCGTCTACGACATGATCGGCAACGTTTGGGAATGGACGACTGATTGGTGGTCCAGTAAGCACCAAGCTGATGCGCCGAAGGCGTGTTGCGTTCCGCAAAATCCGCGCGGCGGCCCGGCGGAGGGAAGCTACGACCCCTGCCTGCCCGCAGCGAAGATTCCCCGCAAGGTCATCAAGGGCGGCTCGCACTTGTGCGCGCCTAACTACTGCCGCCGTTACCGACCGGCTGCCCGCCATGCCGAGGACGTAGACACGTCCACCAGTCATCTGGGATTCCGATGCGTCGTTCGAGGGATGGACTGAGCTGTCACCCCAACTGATCGATAGGAGGAACAAAACTATGAAAGTGCCGCGAAAGCTATGGCTCGGTTTGCTAGCGGGAGTCGCGTCGGTGACGCTGGCGAACTCACAAGCATCCGCGCAACAGCAACAGAAGCCCAACATCCTCTTCATCATGGGTGACGATATCGGCTTCATGCAGCCGAGGATCTATCACCGCGGATTGATGGTCGGTGAAACGCCTAACATCGATCGCATCGGCAACGAAGGCGCGATCTTCATGGACTATCTCGCCATGCAGAGCTGCACCTCCGGACGCAACGCGTTCTTCACTGGAATGTATCCGCTACGCACCGGCATGATCCCGCCGCAACTGCCGGGAAGCCCCTCCTATTTGCAGCCTGGCACCCCAGCGCTTGCGAAGTTCCTGTATGATCTTGGCTACACCACCGGCGAATTCGGCAAGAACCACCTTGGCGATCATACCGCGGCGCTGCCGACTGCGCATGGCTTCCAGGAATACTGGGGCTATCTCTATCACCTCGACGCGATGCAACAGGTGAGCTTCCCCGACATCAACAAATCGCCGACCGAACAAACCGTGGCGCCGCCGTGCAAGAACACGCCGATCCCCGGCATTGCAGAAGTTCCCGGCGCCGTCGACCCAATGACGACGACCTGTATGACGCCGCCGCGCAATGTCTTGTGGTGCAAATCCTCCGACGGCACGGAGAAAAACCAATCCTGCCACGATGAGGGCCCGCTGACGCTTGAGCGGTCGAAGACGGTTGATGAAGAAATCTCGGCCAAGGTCATCGATTTCATTGACCGCAACGACCCCAAGAAAACCGGAAAGCCGTTCTTCGTCTGGTACAATCCGGCGCGCATGCACGTCACCACCGTGCTGTCGCCGAAATATATGGCCATGGTCGGCGAGCCCGGCGGCAAGGACTGGGGTGTCAACGAAGCCGGCATGAAGCAGATGGACGATAATATCGGCTATGTGCTGAAGAAGCTGGAAGACATCGGTCAGCTCGACAATACGATCGTGGTCTTCACTACCGACAACGGTGCCGAGGCGATTACTTTCCCCGACGGTGGCGTCACGCCCTTCAAAGGTCAAAAGGGCGAAGCCTGGGAAGGCGGCTACCGCGCGCCCCAAGTAGTTCGCTGGCCGGGACACATCAAACCAGGCACAGTAAAAGATCAGATGTTCGCTGCGCTGGACTGGCTGCCAACATTCGTTGACATCGCCGGCGGTCCCAAGGGCGACGGGCTGAAAAAGCAGATCGAGGCTGGTCAATATCCCGGAATCGTCAAAACGACGCTCGATGGCTTCGACCAACGTGACTACCTCGAGGGCAATTCGGAAAAATCGGCGCGCGACGTCTTCTTCTATTACTCGGGCTCGACGCCGTCCGCTGTCCGCTACAAGAACTGGAAGATGTACTACACCATGTCGCAGCCCGGGGCCGAGGGCTGGCTGTTGCCGCTCACCTCGTTCCACTTCACCCTAGTTCAGAACATCAAGCGTGATCCGTTCGAACAGGCTGTCGGCGAAAGCCAGAAGACGGTCAACGGCATTGGCGGCGCGCTCGGCGGCCCAGTCACCGCTTTTCTCTATGATTGGAACATGCTCCCGATCGGTCAGCTGCTCTGGCAAAAAGAACTCGAGTCGTACAAGGAATTCCCGCCGCTGCAGGCTCCGGAGACCTACAATCTCTCGGGCATCCTGGATTCGATGAAAAAGGCCGGTCACCCGAGCGATTAGCGGTCGAACGCGCACGCGATTAGCCGCGCTGCCCGCCCCTACAGTGGACAGCGCGACCTCTTTCAACGAACGGAGGGTCAACGTGAAGCCAAGCGTACATGGCTCCGGCATCAACCGTCGCATTCTTCTCTCGACGTTGGCTGCTCTTCCCTTACCTGCACTGCCCCATAGCTCGCCCGCGCTGGCGCAGGACGCAGCGAGCCCACTCACGTCATGGAATGGTGGGGCCGCAAAGCAGGCTATCATCGATTTCGTGCGGGCAACCACCGAGCCTTCAAGTCAGAAATTCGTGCCGCCGGAAGAACGCATCGCGACGTTCGATCAGGACGGTACATTGTGGGTCGAACACCCCATGTACACGTTCATGACGTACTGCTTCGAAAGAGTGCCGACACTGGTGAAGGATAAGCCGGGATTGAAAGACGCCGAACCCTTCAAGACCGTGCTCTCTGGAAATCGGGAGGAGATGGCCAAGCTGACGACGCCCGATCTCGAGAAAATCCTCGGTGCGACGCTAACTGGCATGACTGTAGGGCAGTTCAAAGCCGAAGTAACGAAATGGCTCGAGACTGCCCGTCATCCCCGATGGGACAAGCCCTACACGGAGCTATTCTATCAGCCCATGCTTGAAGTGCTCCGCTTCCTCCGCGGAAACGGTTACAGAACTTACATGGTCACCGGCGGCGGTCAGGACTTCGCCCGCATGGGCTCGGAAAAAGTGTACGGCATACCGCCAGAGCAAGTGGTCGGTACTGCTTCGGCTACCAAGTACGACTACGACAAAGACGGAAAACCGATACTCATCAAAGAGCCGAAACTCACGCTGTTCGACGACTTCGGTGGCAAGCCGGAAGGGATACACTTGATGATTGGCCGGCGGCCCTATGCTGCGTTCGGCAACTCCACCGGTGACCAGCAGATGCTTGAGTACACCGGCGCAGGTGACGGCGCTCGGCTGATGATGCTGGTGCTGCACGACGATGCGCAGCGCGAATACGCCTATGGTCCGGCGCATGGACTTCCCGATACGAAGGTCGGTACCTTCACGCAGGCGCTTTATGACGAAGCTAAAAAAGACGGCTGGACCGTGATCAGCATGAAGAATGACTGGAAGAAGATTTTTGCGTTCGATTAGGGCTATCGCGAATACTTCACCATTTCCACCTGACGATGTTGTCCCTTAAATTGTGTTAGTACGAACGGCTTGCGCGGCCGTTAGCACAGCAGCGTACAAGTCAGCCAACCGAAGCCTCTCGCAGCAAAGAGCCATGGTAGTTTTTGCTGTGGACGGAATGGTTTTGTTGTGGAAGCGAGCAGTTTGAGCGGTGTGCTTTTTTCGCGACTCGGTATCACTGATAGTTACTGAGTTAGCAACGGGATTGGCCATCGACGCCAGGGGATTTCTGACGATGGAGCCAGCCGCAGTCTGGATCATCTACACGTTGATGTTCGGCTATCCGGTTCCGACACAGGATGAGCACGAATTCACGAACCAAACCGCCTGCGTCATCCACATGCACTCGTACACTCAGGAAATCATTGACGCCTTCCAGCTGGTGTGCGCTAGGCGATCGATCGCGGCGAGTGCAGGGGAGGGATAGCCTGCGAACGCTGCTCGATGTCTGCTTATGGCACAAAGCGGACGTGGTCCTCGCTGTCAGCAGTCACAGCGAAACCGCTGCCAAAATCCAACTTACAAGCTACCCGGGAACGTGCATGGCGATCGGGAGTTGGTCTTAGCAAATAACGCTTCTGGCTTTCCGGCGAAACAGGAGCGCCCAGAGCGATGAAACGTAGATTCAACGTCGGCGATCACGTAATCTGGAATTCCGAGGCTGGTCGCGTCAGCGGCAAGATCGTGAAAGTGCACACCGAAGACCTGGATTACAAAGGTTATACTCACCACGCCAGCAAGGACGATCCGCAGTACGAGATTAAGAGCGACAAGACCGATCATGTCGCTCTGCACAAGGGGGCGGCGTTGCGACGCGCCCGGCGTCGGGTTTAGATGGCGAATGCGGTCTTTACGATTGGACATTCGGTACGGCCGCTCGGTGTCTTCATTGGACTGCTGAAAAGCGCCGATGTGCGGTTCGTCGTCGACGTGCGCGCCTTTCCGCGCTCGCGAACCAATCCGCAATATAACGAAGAGACGCTAGCGAGCTCACTGTCGGGGTTTCATATTGGCTACCGGCATGTCCCGGAATTGGGTGGCCGTCGTGGACGGCAGCCGAACGTGCCGCGGGGCACCAATGCGTTCTGGCAGAACGAAAGTTTTCACAATTACGCCGACTACGCGATGGGCGACGACTTTCGCACGGCGCTTGAGAGACTGCGACAACTCAGTCATTCCGAGCACTGCGCAATCATGTGTGCGGAGACACTATGGTGGCAATGTCATCGGCGGATCATTTCGGATTATCTGATCTCTGCCGGCGAAGATGTCTTTCACATTCTCGGTGCCGATCACGTCGCTCGAGCCTCCATGACGCCTGCCGCCAGATTTGGCGCAAACGGGGTGCTTACCTATCCGGTTGACGGAATGAAACCACTGATGCCAGTGATGCTTGCTCGTGATTGAATCGGTCTGTGAACTCTAGCGTAAAATTTTTCAGATTTACTTGCTCACTCGCCGCTACGCACACGATCGGATGCGATCATTGCCGCCAGCGGCACCGTGATCGGGGTAAACGCATCGCGCGCGGTACTATCTGGCAGCTAGCCGCGAGTTGTACCGACTGTCTGAAGGTTGACGCTGCCCCAAGTAAGATATGCTTTTCCGAATGTCTCCTTCAGAAATTTGCATGAACCGATTCCCTGCCACATACGACTAACTCGCGTACAACCAAACTTGTGTGTGAGCGAAAGTCACCGCCGCATTGTCTGTAAGGCGGCAAGTCTTTGTTCGAAAGTAGTGTTGCGTTTCGCATGGGCTCGAACTGTCCGGTCGATCGAGACTGCTGCATCGCGCAAAATGCGCACGGTTGGCCTTACGCCAGGGGCGCGCGCCTAAACCTCCAGATCAAAATTCCACCGAACCTCCTTAAGGTCCGCTCGCAGCGATGCGCGCCATCTACCGGTAAATCCGCCATTCATTGCGCCATCGGAGCAGGGAGATAAAAATGTCCGGTCAAGACAACGCCGACAGGTCGAACCTGAAATCTACCGCACTCAATCGCCGCAACATGCTTCTTGGCGGCGCGACAATAGCCGCGGCAACGACGATCGCAACGACTCATCCAGTTCAGGTGGCGCAGGCGCAGCAGCGGGCCGCGCCGTCCGGCCAAAAACCAAACATCCTCGTCATTTTCGGTGACGATATCGGCATCACCAATATCAGCGCCTATTCCATGGGCCTGATGGGCTATCGCACGCCGAATATTGATCGCATTGCCAGGGAAGGGATGATCTTCACCGACTACTACGCCGAGCAAAGCTGCACCGCCGGGCGTTCGAGCTTCATCACCGGTCAGGCGACCTTACGCACCGGCCTGTCCAAAGTCGGCGTGCCCGCTGCGCCGGTCGGTCTTCAGGCCCGGGACATCACTATTGCCGAGGCGCTCAAGCCGCTTGGCTACGCTACGGGCCAGTTCGGCAAGAACCATCTCGGAGATCGCAACGAATACTTGCCGACGGTGCACGGCTTCGACGAGTTCTTTGGTAACCTTTACCACCTCAACGCCGAAGAAGAACCGGAGGACTTCAACTATCCGCGCGATCCCGCTTTCCGTGCAAAATTTGGACCGCGTGGCGTTCTCAGATGCAAAGCCACCGATGTCGATGATCCCACCGTCGATCCTCGCTTCGGCAGAGTCGGCAAGCAGACCATCGAGGACACCGGGCCGTTGACAAGGAAGCGAATGGAAACGATCGACGATGAAACCTCGGATGCGGCAGTCGATTACATGCACCGGCAGGTCGCTGCCGGAAAGCCGTTCTTTTGCTGGATGAATACGACGCGCATGCATTTCCGCACGCATGTGCGGCCGGAGCATCGCGATCATCCGGGCCTGACCGCCAGAACGGAATACGCCGACGGCATGATCGAGCACGACGGAACGATCGGCAAACTGCTCAAGGCGCTCGACGACCTCGGCATCGCAAACAACACCATCCTTATCTACACGACGGACAATGGCCCACACATGAATTCCTGGCCGGACGCAGCGATGACTCCGTTCCGCAGCGAGAAAAATACCAACTGGGAAGGAGCCTTCCGGGTGCCCTGCATGGTTCGTTGGCCGGGCCATATCCAGTCAGGTCAGGTCTCCAACGAGATCGTCAGCGGGCTCGACTGGTTTCCGACGCTGCTCGCGGCTGCTGGCGATCCCGACGTGAAGGAGAAGCTGCTCACCGGCTATGACGCAGTCGGCAAGACGTTCAAGGTTCACCTCGACGGCTACAACCAGCTTCCGTATCTCACGGGACAACAGCCGACGAGCGCACGTAATAACTTTATTTATTTCAACGACGACGGCGACCTTGTCGCGTTGAGATACGACAACTGGAAGCTTGTTTTTGAAGAACAGCGCGCACAAGGCACGTTATTGATTTGGGGAAATCCATTCACGAAGCTGCGGATCGCAAAGTTTTACGACCTTCATGCCGATCCATTCGAGCGCGCCGACATCACGTCGAACACCTATTGGGATTGGCTAATCGACCACGCTTATATCGCTTACGGCGCGCAAGCCTATGTCGGGAACTTCCTCGCGACTTTCCGGGAATTTCCGCCGAGCCAACGCGCGGCAAGCTTCACGGTCGATCAAATCATGGATGAGTTGCAGAAGCCGTCGAAGGATTGACGATAATTTCTCCGGTCCGTCAGGAGCCGGCCGGACGTTTGCGGGGCGCCTGGAGTTTGCGTGACCGCGGGCCCATGCCGGCCGAGCATCGCTCGCCACTGTCAACTGTGACGGTGCGCAACACCCAACGAGTGTTGTTGATATCCGGGAGAGGCTCATGAAGGGAACAAAAGTCGCCGCGCTGGCGTGGATTTGCGCCGTGGCGAGCGCGCAAGCACAAACACAAACGTCTCCCGCTGATCTCGCCAGCCGCATCGTCGAGCAACGCGCCGTCGAGGCGGTGATCTGGGGAATGCCCGCAGTTAATACCCAGCTTTTATACGATGCCACACTGGGTGCGGGCGGAAACTTTAATCAGGTGGTCTACTGGTCTCGCCTGATCAGTTGGAAGAATCAGACACTCACGCCGAATCCAGACACGATTTATTTCTTTCCATTATACGACACGAGGATCGGTCCGATCGTGCTGGAAATTCCGCCCGCCGAGGGAGGGTCGATCACGGGCAGCGTCGACGATGCGTGGCAGACGGCGATCGAGGATGTTGGCCCTGCTGGCATCGATAAAGGCAACGGAGGCAAATACCTACTTCTGCCGCCCGGCTACAGCGACAAGGTTCCTCGCGGCTACATTCCAATGCGATCGTCCACTTATACGGGTTTTGTCATTTTGCGATCCAATTTGAAAAGCGCCAGCGCCGACGACATCGCCAAAGCCGTCGCTTATGGCAAGCGCATCAAGCTTTATCCACTTTCGCAAGCCAACAATCCCCATCAAACCAAGTTTGTGGATGCAAACGACGCGATGTACGGCAACGTAATCCCGTACAACATAAAATTCTTTGAGGAATTAGACCGTTTCGTGCAGCGTGAGCCGTGGTTGGAACGAGACGAGGCCATGATCGATCAATTGAAATCGATTGGCATCGAGAAAAACAAACCCTTCAGTCCAAACACGAAAACCAAAGAAATCCTCGACAATGCCGCCCGCGAGGCTCATGCGTGGCTGAACGCGAAATACGAGACCTTTTTCTCGCCGTCCTATTTCGAGGGCACTCATTGGGCCGTGCCTGCCCCGCCTGATGTCATCGAGGGGATGGAGACAAATTTTGCAGATCGTGACAATTACCCGACCGACGATCGCGGTGCGCTCTATTCGTTCGTCTACTTCAGCGCCAAGCATCTAGGCCAAGGGCAATTCTACGTCATGGAAATCAAGGACAAGGACGGGCAGCCGTTCGATGGCGGAAAAAGCTACCACCTCAATGTGCCGGCCAACGCGCCCGTCAGGTTGTACTGGTCTGCGACAGCCTACGATCGTACCACTCATGCTCTCATTCGCGATGAAGCGCGTGGCAGCCGCGCCTCTAATTCTCCTGACCTGCAAAAGAACGCGGATGGTTCGGTTGACATCTGGTTCGGCCCGCAAGCGCCTGTCGGTAAGGAGACAAATTGGGTGCCGACAAGATCTGGCGGCGAATTTGAAGTCCTGTTCCGCCTCTATGGCCCCGAGAAGTCGCTGTTCGACAAGGCTTGGACGTTGCCCGATGTCGAAAAAGTTCACAGCGCGATGGAGGGAGTCGAAAAATGAATAATCTTCGCGCGCTCGTTTACTTCGCGCCCCGAAATCCTGGACGGGATCTGGAAGTTTCCGGAGGCGCAACCGGCAACCTAACGGTCATTCCCGTTCGACGGTCGCCACACGGCCTTTCTCGATGGCGAGCGCCAGCTTGCCGTGCTTGAGCGCGAGGGCTTTCTCGCCGAACAATTCGCGCCGCCAGCTTGTGAGCGCAGGGACGTCCGCGGCATCGTCGGCGGCGATGCGCTCGAGATCGTCCACCGTGGCGATTACCTTGGCGGCGACATGATGCCGCTCCGAGATCATCCGCAGCAGCACCTTGAGCAGTTCGACCACTGCGGCGCCGTTCGTAGCCGGTTGCGCGCGCGCCTGGAGCGGTAAGGTCTTGGAGTCGCGCACGAGCCCGCGGTTGACCGCGGCCACGATCGCGTCGCCCCAGCGCGAGCGTTCGAAACCCTTTGGCAGCGAGCGCAAGTTTTTCAGCTTATCCGCGTTGGTCGGCGCTTGGACCGCGATATCGGCAATGACTTCGTCCTTGAGAACGCGCGAGCGCGGCACATTGCGCGACTGCGCCTCACGCTCGCGCCAGGCGGCGACTTCGATCAGCACGGCAAGCTCCTTCGGCTTGCGCACGCGCGTCTTGAGCCGCTGCCAGGCATTCTCCGGCTCCATGCGGTAGGTCTCGGGCGA
>JBAPZR010001051.1:0-2045 GCA_049285335.1 Xanthobacteraceae bacterium
GTCGATAATTCATTGAGTGCGTTGTGCAGGGTATCGCAATCGCGGCGAACACATTCATGCGGTGTTCATTTGTAAAGCGCGATTATTTTGCATGGGTGAGGGCAGCTCAAAGGAGTAGGTTATAGGAACGAAGAAGAAGAAACAGAAGTCAAAATCGAAGACGTGAGCCTTCAGCGAACGCAAACAGAGCCCTCGCTAGTTTTGGCGCAATACCCGGCAGCTTCGCCACGTTGGCTGCCATCCGCCGCATCTCTGCCATATTAGTAACCGGTCGTAGTGTGAATTATTTTGTGCCAGCAGGCGCGATGGTAGCCGCCCGCGTACCATGATGGATTGCATCCCGGCGGTGCAAAATACGCCTGCGCTACAGCATATCCCGGCGGTACAACAACATATCCCGGCGGTACACCGAATCCCGGCCGTGCAATAAACCCCCCCGGTGCAACAACGTCTTCCCACGGGAGAATGCTCTGCGCCATAGCCAACGAAATTCCACCCGCGAGGATCGCGGCAACAGTCGTGAAACCTTTCAAGGTGGTCATGACCATCTTCCTAAAAGCATACGCCCACACTCAACGGGGACAAAACAGCGATTCAGAAACCGACCCTTGTTTTGCGGCGTCGTCAGCCGCAATCCTTCGCGCCCAGCCTTCGGCATTAATCCAGATTAATATCAGGCACGCAGTTATGTGCTTTGACCCACCGGCTGTATTCCGAAAGGAATGCGGCGTTATAGAGCGAACTTGGCCACCATGTTCCGTGCGGTGGCCCTTTTCTTAAACGAGACGCAACGCAACCAAACAAATCAGATGTACGCAACAGCTCCGGCAGCTTCGCCGCGTTGGCCGCGATCCGTCGCGCCGCTCATTGAATGAGCTGGCATCGTCACACAGCTAGGTTCGCGCGTGGTTTTGAGGGAAATCGTGTGGCCCAGGGCCGCTGGGGGGCTATCTCTGGTGGGAGACGCCCTGGGCCACTACAGTCCGAGATGTGTGCCAATTCACCCCGGCCTGCTGACCGCTAAACTCCGCCCCGTCACACATTGTTCCGCACTGCAGCTGCGGCCCAGCCACGGTTTGATTTAGGTCAAGGCCGGCTGTGCCACGCGAAGCGAGTATCCATAAGCGATTGGTTCAATATGCCCAAACAGGTAGGAGAATTGTCCCATGCCGAAGCACTCTTCCAAACGCAAGCGTCGGAGCAAGGCCTTACCCGCGTTAGGGTTTGCCGGCGTATCTCTCTCGATGGCAAGCGGTGCATGCGCCTCAATTAGCGAAGCGTCGGCGAATACGCCACCGCCCTCACAGGGTAACGAGCTCTTTCTTGGTGAGGAGGAACTCTCCGACGTCAGCTTGGCGACCTTCTATGTCTTCGACAAGGAAAATGCCGGACCACCACCGCTCTCCCAAAAACTAAGACTGGCCCGTTGCGGCGGCTGTGGTGGCTGCGGAGGCGGCGGTGGCTGCGGATGCCATGGCGGCGGCGGCGGCGGTGGCTGCGGATGTGGCGGCGGCGGCGGTTGCGGTGGCATCCATGTACAATGTGCCGGCGGAGGTGGCTTCGGTGGGTGCCGCTGCGCAGGCGGCGGCTGTCGCTGCGCTGGTGGCTGCAGATGCGGAGGCTTCTTCTTTAGAGGTTGTGGAGGCTGCGTTGCCTGCGGAGGCTGTGGAGGCTGCTGGGGAAATTGCGGGTTATGGCCTTGGGCTTGGCCCTACAACTGCGGCTGGGGAGAGTCTACGCCTGCTACTGAGGTGTCTTCTGTCACGTCGGAGCAATCTGCACAGACAGCGGAGCCTGTCGCGAAAGGTGACGGAAATATCGTCGCAACGCGAACTAAATAGCGTTCAGCGACGTCGTCTCAGTTAAGCTTTGTGCAACAGCTCCGGCAGCCTCGCCACGTTGGCCGCGATCCGCCGCGCCTTGTCCTTGGTGAGCAGCTTGGCGGCCGAGCGACGGCCTGGCTCCTCCTCGTAATAGACGTAGGCGAGCTTTTGCCCGATGCTGTCCTTCACGACGAAAGCAGAGCCGGTGCCGGTGTCCTCGAC
>JBAPZR010001052.1:0-3365 GCA_049285335.1 Xanthobacteraceae bacterium
CATCAATGGCCCGCGAGAATTCCGCGACATTTGCGCCGGATTTGCTCAAAACCAAAAGCTTGAATCAAATCTCAATAGGCCGCTCGCAGCGAACATCGCCAAGCTGCCGGAGCAATTGCGCAACAAGGCCTGCAACTTAAGCGGTCTTTGAGTTACCGAAAGTACAGCGACGCGATCATGCTCACGGCGCTGTGGCCGTGGCCATGGCCGTGGAGTAAGACGGTTATCACTATTGCCAACATGCCCAATTGCACCGCGAAGTTGGTGGATAAGCCGCCGCCTTTGTCGCTCTGCATAGTCATCTGTTTTCGCCTGCCCAAAACGCTTTCGCTGGCGGTGTTGCTCGCGGGCTGGCAACGCCTAGCCTGAAGGCAGCATCCAGTGTCGCTTTCTGTTGATCTACAACTTTAGGAATATCATCACCGGCATATCTCTTTGGGTAACCGTCAACGGGGTCGGGGTAGAGAACAGCAATTACTTTGGCCATCGTTTCGGTCCTTGGTTGACGCTGTGCATGGCGCGCTTTTTCGACAATGATGCCATTTGTATTCAAATCAAATTTAGGGGCCTGGCTTCGCGATAAAGCTGAAAAACCCGTAGCATGGGCTATGTACCGGAATTGGGATTTGCTACACACCGAATCTTTGTGGATTTGTTGTGCTTCTGGCACGCCTCTACGCTCGCGTAGAAGCAATCGAGATAGCCGCTCATTGAAGTCTCTTTGCAGTACTTACCTTTTCCGGCCACGTAGACAGAAGTCCCTTTCGAAGTATCCTCGGCGCGTGCGTCTGCCAAAACGCCGCCGATGAGGACAGTGAGGACCGCAATTGCTGTTAAAGTTTTCATATTACTCATCGCGAAAGCGGGCCTGTATCAGGAATGCCACAGGAAGAGCGGTACACAAGGCAGATGACAGAGGAAGTGAGGTAGATCAAACGGTGCGCGGCCCATTTCGGTTCCATATCCCCCATGCAGCGAAAGGTAATGATCTCACGCGCGGTGACCCGCTCGGCCGACACGTGATTTCCTTTCGCCGAAGCGAGACAACGGATACCGCGCGGGACGTCTCCTTCGCCCTCAAACCAGGGCGTAACGCTGACGCACCTCATGGAAAGAGATGAGTCGCTGCTGACCTTCGTCCCAAAGCACCAGCCGCACACACCTGAAACTCTGGACTAACGTAAGCCGGGCGATGACGCCGAGTTCCGGGTAATCGCGCAGGACGAGTGGCAGTCGGTAGTACGGTATCCGGCTGCACAGATGATGGATGTGATGAACGCCAATATTGGCGGTGAACCAGCGCATGACGCTCGGCAGATCATAATGCGAGCTACCGTGAAGCGCAGCCTCGTGCAGGCTCCAAACGCCATCACGATCCCAGGCGGTATCCTCGAATTGGTGCTGGACATAGAACAGCCAGACTCCGATCGAAGCCGCGAGCAGCATGATCGGTAGATGCACGAGCACGAATGAAACGACGCCGACCAGCCATATCATGTTGATGACGAGAGCGGCGATCGCGATGTTGGTCGCCATGGCGCTGAGCCAGGGTTGCCAACCAGCACGCATGAGCCCGACTGGCAGCCGATGTTGGACGATGAACAAATAGGCCGGGCCCAAGCCGAACATGATGATCGGGTGTCGGTAAACGCGGTAACAAAGCCGACGCCATGGGGACAGCGCGAGGTACTCATGCACTGTTAACGTGTCGACGTCCCCGATTCCGCGGCGATCGAGATTGCCCGAAGTCGAGTGATGAATAGCGTGAGTGCGTCGCCAGAAGTCGTAAGGCGTGAGCGTCAGCACCCCGATTACCCGTCCGACCCAGTCGTTTGTGAGACGATGATTGAAGAAGGCGCCATGACCGCAATCGTGCTGGATCATAAACAGCCGCACGAGAAAGCCCGCAGCCGGCACCGCGAACAACAGGCAGACCCAGTAGCCAAGATCAAGGGTTGCCCACATCAGAAACCAGAGCAGAATAAGCGGCCCGGCGGTGATAGTGAGCTCAATAATGCTGCGTGCGGCGTTCGGTGCACGATAGCGGGCGAGGATTTGTGTCCAGCCGCGCGCCTCGGATGGGTATGGGCCGAAACTAGCGTTTTGATCCTTCGACATTGCCTTTGTACCAACATGCCTAAGCGGGGAATAACAAAAAAGCCCAACGTTTGGTCTTTCAATTGCGTCAGCTCCCCACAGCAACCAATGCGTAACGATTAGGCCGCTGGACCGATCGTTCACAGCCGAACCGTCTAAACGTGGGCTAAACCCCGACACAATGCCACCATGAAGATCAGAATTACGGCGATCACACCGAAATATCCGAACCTTTGTCGAACTAACGAACGCTGCCGCATTTGAATGACCTTCCGAGCAACTCTACTCGCGTGACTGCTCGGCTTATGAGCAAAGTTGCTCACTCTGAACCGGCCGTGGGGACCACTACCGAAAGGGGATTGGGTGGCGCAGCAACTCCGACTCCTTGGCGAATTGGCCGCCATAACTTACCCCGTCGAGTACAGAGGCATACGATAACCCCTAAGGCTTCTAAGCTGAGCGGCCAGGGGTGTCGGGGGATGGGGTGGCCGCCCAGCGTGGCCTAGTGTTTACTTATCTAATAATCGCGCGCGGCGATTCAATGCGCGATGTTATCTTCGCCTCTTTCATTGATATCGCCTAATGTCGTGTGCCAGCGTCCTAAACAAAAAAGCGAGCACGCAGCGCGGGAACGTCCTACTCACAATAGATCAGCCAATTCGGCGTTCCGATTAAAGCTGGGTTGTCGCAATAGCCGTAGCCACCGCCCGGAATCAAAAACCGAAAATGGCCGTGGTGCCGCTCTTGGCGATTGTAAACTCCGCGGCCGTTTTCTGGGCCGCGACCTGCAATACTGTGATTGCCACCGCTGCGTTGAATCTGGCCACCGCCAGTGCCGCCCACTGCTGGCGCTGAGTGCTGCATACTGCGACCGGGATGACCACTACCGCCACCGGGATGACCACCACCACCGGGATGACTGGCAAATGCTGATGAAGCAAACAGAATAGTGGCCGCAAACGTAAGTGCTAGATGTTTCATTGGGTAAAACTCCTTCAGGCTGATTTTATCGAGGAAGTTTATCTATTTGTCTGAGCAAATTTGAACACTCGGGCTCAGAAAGCAGGCACTATGCCGTTAGGCCATGGGAGCCGTTCGATTCACAGGTGAGTAGGAGTGATCAATATTGAACGGTCGACGGAGCGGCGATCCGTCTTGAGAGGGAACGCGAGCGTACAGAGCGCGCAGCCTAGGCGTCGGGGCTTACGGCCACAGCCGCCGATGATCCGTTCGATATTTTCAGCGGGACTTAGCAGCCGCCGCCCGCC
>JBAPZR010001053.1:0-3334 GCA_049285335.1 Xanthobacteraceae bacterium
CGTTCGGTCGAGTTGTAGACCGAATTCGGGCACTGAGGGTGCTGTTGCTAGTGACGTTCCGGCCGGAATTCGACGCGCCGTGGGTTAGACACTCTTACGTCACCGACCTGATCATTGATCGACTGGCAGAGCATGAAGCGAGTGGCATGATCGACCGCGTTATCGGCGACAGCCATTTATCGGCAAGCATTCGGCAGGACATCATCGAACGTACCGACGGTATCCCCTTGTTCGTGGAGGAGATGACCAAGGCGGTGCTGGAAGCAGGGAGCGAGACCGCCGCCGCGCGCGCGATTGCCGCGGTTCCGTCTCCAACACTGGCGGTCCCTGCGAGCCTCTATGCCTCGCTCATGGCGCGGCTCGACCGGCTCGGCAGCCCGGTCAAGGAGCTGGCCCAGATCGCGGCGGCGATCGGCCGCGAGTTTTCCCATGCCTTGCTCGCCTCGGTAGTCCACCAGCCGGCGGCGGAACTGGAATCGACGTTAGATCGTCTCATCGCGGCCGGCTTGCTGTTCCGCCGGGGCATGCCCTCGCATGCGACCTACCTATTCAAGCATGCCCTCGTGCAGGACGCGGCGTACGGTACGCTGCTGCGTGAGACGCGACGACAACTCCACGGCCGGATTGCCAAAGCCCTTGAGGACTACTTCCCTGGCACGGTCGAAACGCAGCCGGAGCTAATTGCACATCACTGCGCGCAAGCGGGACTCAACAGGAAAGCTATTGAGTACTTGGGAATGGCTGGCCAGCGTGCGATCGAGCGCTCATCCAACCCGGAGGCAATTGGACACCTGAAACGCGCGCTCGAAATGCTGCATTCGCTACCTGCTGATCCGGAACATGCCCAGGTGGCTCTAAAATTAGAGGTGATGCTTGCTCAAGCAATGATAGCAAGCAAGGGCTACTCATCGTCGGAAACCATGGAAGTTCTGTTGCGCGCAAAAAAGCTAATTACTGAGGCAACCGAAACATCACAAAGGTTCACGATTCTTTATGGAACGTGGGCGTGTTACTATGTTGGTGGTGAAGTGAATAAGCAGCATGTGGCGGCCACGGAATTTCTATCCGAAGCCGAAACTCAGGACGACACAGCTGCCCTCTGCCTCGCGCACCGAGTACTCGGCACAACGTACTTCACAATGGGTGAATTCTCCGCGGCGCGGATGCACCTCGAATCCAAAAAAGTGATATTCTATTCATACCCGATGTAGTCCTTGGTGCGTGCAAAGCCGATGAGGCGACGGGATTTCATAGGCGCACTTTGCTCGGTGGGAGCTGGATGGCCTAGTTCCGCCAGTGCGCAGAAAGCCGTGACAGCGAAGCGCGTCGCCTGGTTCGGAGTCGGCCGACCGGACGCTCCATCAGCCTATGTCGATGCGCTACGTGCCGGACTACGCGAGAAAGGCTGGATTGACGGAAGTAATCTGAATATTGCGATTTATGCAGCCCGACGGAACGACATGGATGCGGTGGCACACGATCTGGTGGCGTCTAGTCCTGATATCATCGTGACACAGGAGCTTACAGTCTTTGCTGTACAGCGGCTTAAACCGGCAATTCCGATCGTCTTTGGCTTTAGTGGTGATCCCGTTTCCGGCAAGCTTGTAGATAGCCTCGCGCATCCCGGTGGAGATCTGACCGGGATGAGCTATATGGCGATTGAGTTGGTAGGCAAGCGTATCGAACTTCTCAAAGAATGGCTGCCACAAATTCAGCGTGTAGCGATTCTGGCGCGCCCCCAGCATCCCGGCGAACAGCGCGAGCGCCAAGCCTCCGAGGAAGCCTGCACGAAACTCGGTTTACAACTCTCTTATTTTCCGATGCCGTTCGTGCCGCTCGATGACTTGCCCAGATTGGAAGGTATTTTACACAGCATTCTCGAAAGCAAAAGCGATGCCTTGGTTGTTTTTCCCGACGCAGCGATGTTTGAGGCAAGCCAGCACATTGCGCAGTTTGCTTTACAAAATAAATTACCATCCGTCTCGGGCTGGGCGCCGTTTGCGGAAAATGGCTTGCTTCTGAGTTATGGTCCTGATCTGCGTGAAATTTATCATGCATTGGCGAGTTACGTCGATCGTATTTTGCGCGGCGCTAAGCCGGGTGACTTGCCGGTCGAATTGCCGACACAGATCGAGATGGTAATCAACGCTGGAACTGCAAAATCGCTGGGCTTAGCCGTACCTCCTACTCTTGCCGTTCAGGCCGACGAGGTGATCGATTAACGCGGCGGATGTCTGCTTTTGGCACATAGCGGACATCACGATCGTGCCGAGCCATGTCCGCTTTTGGGGGTAAAGCGGACGTCGGTTGGAGGCTCTTCAATGTCTGCTTATGACCCAAAGCGGACATTGAACGCGATCGCTGGATTGTTGATCCATTGATCAAAATCAAACCCGTCAAGCGTGTTTTGGAACATCAATTCACTAGACCGACAAAGCGAGGATGGAATGGCCCATTCCCGCTTCCACAAGCGCTTGAGCTGAAAGCGACAGCTGTGGGAATTAACCGATGGATACGACGAAGCAGGATAAGGAAATCAACCAGAATCGCCGCCGGCTTTTGGGCGCGGCTGCGCTCACCCTTACCGCCGCCGAACTTGGCGTTATCGGCGCGGCGCATGCGGAAACCAACCCGGCACCACCGCCGGTGATCAAGCCCGGGACCAACACATCGTTCGCCCCACTGAAGCAGGTCGACGCCGGTGTGCTCAATATCGGTTATGCCGAAGCCGGGCCATCGAACGGCTCCCCGGTGATCCTGCTGCTGCACGGCTGGCCCTACGACATCCACGACTATATCGAAGTTGCGCCAATTCTCGCCGCGCAGGGCTACCGGGTAATCGTCCCGCATTTTACGCGGACACGGATCCACCCGCTTTCTCGATACCGCCACGCCCCGCTCCGGTCAGCAGGCGGCGATCGGCGTTGACGTGATCGCATTGATGGATGCCCTCAAAATCCCGACCGCGGTGTTAGCTGGTTACGACTGGGGCGGCCGCGCGGCCTGCGTTGTCGCGGCGCTGTGGCCAGATCGCTGCACCGGACTGGTTTCGGTCAACGACTATCTCATTCAAGACATCGCCCACGCCGGGAAGCCACTCCCAGCTAAACTCGAATGGGGCATCTGGACTCAATTCTACTTTGCGACGGATCGGGGTCGCGCGGGGCTGGCCGCCAATCGAAATGATATCGCGCGCCTTCTGTGGATCAATGAATCACCAACCTGGCACTTTGACGATGCGACCTTCCAGCGAAGCGCCGCTTCATTCGACAATCCGGATTATGTTGACGTGGTGATCCACTCCTATCGGCATCGCCTCGGCCTGGCACCCGGC
>JBAPZR010001054.1:0-1747 GCA_049285335.1 Xanthobacteraceae bacterium
GTTATGGGGCCAACCCCGGGCAGGCGCCCGTGGGCTCAAACATCGAAGCTCTCTTTTTTGCGAACGCAGCCATTTTCCTGGGGCGGCTACTTAGGAGGATCCCTCTGATCCTGCTGCTGTTCGTGCGCAGGAATAAGCGCTTACGCACCACCGCACTCGACAAGGTGTCATCGAATCAGTTGGTCCCATCAAGGCCACAGGGGAGGCTGCGATGAGCGCGACGGAAGGACGAGGCCGTCCGAAATTGAATGATGCAGTGGACGCCAAGAAACGCCGCCGCTACTTCATCGGCGGCTCCGACGCCCGCATCATTATGGGTACCGACGAGGCTGCGTTGATCCGGCTTTGGCGGGAGAAGCGCGGCGAAGTCGAGCCCGAGGACTTGTCGGGCAATCTCATCGTTCAGCTGGGCCTGGCGACCGAGGACCTGAACCGCCGCTGGTACCAGGCCAATACTGGCCAAGCCATTACCGATATCCAGAAGCAAGTTCGGCACACGGCGCTAAACTGGATGGCGGCGACGCTCGATGGGCGGGTTCAGGGCAGTGACGCAGTGTTCGAGGCCAAGTTCATGTTGCCGTGGTCATTTTCGGAGGAGGCGGCCACCGAAAAATACATGCCGCAGCTGCAACATAATATGTGGGTGGTCGCAGCGAGGACTGCGGTCCTTTCAATCATTACCGGCGGCGGCAAATGGGTCGAGATCGCGACCCACGCCGATCCGATCTACCAGCACCTGATTGTCACCGCTGAACGCAAATTCTGGTGCTGCGTCGAGAGCGGTGAGTCCCCTCGCCTGTTCGGCGTTGAGCCGCCAAAGCCACGGATCGAAGCGGTCCGGATTGTCGATATGAGCGGCTCAAACTCGTGGGCGGAATTTGCCGGTCTCTTCCGCAGCACTCGGCAAGCGTTCCTGGAGCATGAGCGATCCAAAGCAGAGCTGAAGGCTCTGATGCCCGAAGATGCCAAGGAGGCCATCGGCCATGGCATTCGCGCCAAGCGGTCAAAATCCGGCGCCATCAGCTTTGATCTTCTTGAGGTGGAGAACAACCGTGCAGGGCTCTAGTGAGAGTATTGGCACCATCGCCGCAGCATTGGCCAAGGCGCAGGCTCAGTTGGTAAATCCGGAAAAATCGCTGGTGGCGACGATCCGGTCCACGGATACGGCTAGCGCATCAGAACGATCATTCCGCTACGCTCCGTTATCGACGGGCCTCGATATCGTGCGCAAGACCTTAAGCCAGCACGAGATCGCGACAGTCCAGACCACCTCGATTGACGAGTCCGCTGGCATCGTTCGGCTCAGTACGGTTTTGGCCCATGCCTCGGGGGAATGGATTGCTTCCGATTGGCCGGTCTGCGCGATCAATGAGACGGCCACCCCACATCGGATGGGCGCAGCGCTAACCTACGCCCGACGTTATGCGCTGTTCACGCTCGTCGGGATTGCTGGCGAAGATGATCTTGATGCTCCCGACCTCGTCGCACCAACGACGCCAAGCTCGAAGGTAGACCGAGCCGCGAGCAATAAAAAAGGCCACCTCAATGGTGGTCAAGGTTCGCAGTTTTCGGCGGGACGCCCGAAGAAAGTGACACCACCTTCCCTTGGGCCCGAAGGCTCGAGGGCTTTGCGCGATGAGCTGATGACCGAAGTGGAGAGCCTCAGCTCAGCCGATGTGGCCGCAAAATGGGCTCACCGTGCTCTCAGTAAGAAAAACACACTCTTTGAGGCCGATGCTATTAAGGT
>JBAPZR010001055.1:0-38071 GCA_049285335.1 Xanthobacteraceae bacterium
GCGAGCGCGCCAGGATTCGACCTTTATCGAGACGGTGCGCGCGGCGCAGACCATCAAGCTGTTCGGCCGCGAGGCGGAACGCGAAGGCCTGTGGCAAAACCGCTATGCCCGCTACGTCAATGCCGGAGTCAAGCTCGGCCGCCTTCAAATCAGTTTCAAGGCGGCGAACGATGTGATCTTCGGCATCGAGAATGTCGCCGCCATCTATGTCGGCGCGCGGCTTGCGATCGACGGCGCGCTCACCGTCGGCATGCTGTTCGCTTACATGTCGTACAAGCAGCAATTTCTCGACAAGGTGGCCCGCCTGATCGAGAAGATGATCGACATTCGCATGCTCGACCTTTATCTCGAACGGCTTGGCGATATCGCGCTCGCTGAGCGCGAGCGCGGCATCGACGCGCCATCGCTTTCTAGCCGGCGCCTGGTCGGCGCCATCGAGGTGCGCTGCGTATCGTTCCGTTACGCCGAAACCGAACCATACGTGCTCGAAGACGCCACGCTGCGCATCGAGCCGGACGAGTTTGTCGCCATCACCGGCCCGTCCGGCGGCGGCAAGACCACACTGATGAAGCTGATGCTCGGCCTGTTCGATCCGGCCGCCGGCGAGGTCATGATCGACGGCTACACGATCGGCGCGCTCGGTATCAGCAATTTGCGCGAGCAGGTCGGTGTCGTCATGCAGGATGATCAGCTCTTGTCGGGGTCGATCCAGGAGAACATCTCGTTCTTCGACACCGTGTTCGATCCGGCTTGGGTGCAACGCTGTGCCGAGGCCGCCGGCATCCACAACGACGTCATGCGCATGCCGATGGGCTATCACACCTTGGTCGGCGATATGGGCGGGGCGCTTTCCGGCGGGCAACGCCAGCGCATCCTGCTCGCGCGCGCCCTCTATCGCAAACCGCGCATCCTGTTTCTCGACGAAGGCACCGCGCACCTCGATCCGGCGATGGAGCAACAGGTCAATGCCGAAATCGGCAAGCTCGCCATCACCCGTGTCATCATCGCCCACCGGCCGCAAACTGTCGCTGCCGCCGACCGCGTCCTGGTGGTGCATCAGGGCCGCGTCAGCGAGTTGAGCAGAACCGTATCCGCTCCTGCGCCGGTCTTGACCGCGCATCCGGGGCCGCCGCGTCTGTCGTCGGTGCTGCCGGATTTGTGAGGCGTCAGATTTTGGGCGTTCTTTCAATAACAGCAGCGCGGACTCTTCATTCGAATTGATTATGCGACATTTAGAGTTGAAATCTTTTCATTAGCTATTTCACAGCCGGTGGAACGGGAATTTTAATTGTCTCGGCCGAAGATCGTGCGCCGCGTGGAGTTCGGAGCCTCTAATCGCGGGCCTTTACCAATCATGCTCCCATGCAAGGAAGTATTGTTATGAACGCTCTTGGAAAACGCGAGTCGCGCGCCGTGCGTGAACTCACCGCGGCCGAAACCAATCAGATTAGCGGCGGGCAAGTCTTCGCGCCCCCCCAACCGCCGCATAGCACCGGCTCTCGCCCTGCACCAGTGCAGGCTCCGGGTCACACCCTGTAAGGTCAGGGCTCGCTCACAGCCGGATGCTCCTTTTGGAGTGATGGAAGCACTTCAACGTCAGCGACGTCGCTGACGTAACAGCAACGTCCGCCGCGCGCCCCTTGCCAAAAGCGAAATGGCGCGCGGTGTTTTTATGATGACAGAATGACAATTGCTCATCATGGGGTCGGAACGCATAAGAGCGTTTGGGAAAAGCCGTCGATTGCAACGGCTGCCCTATTTGCTCGGAAGCGACAGTAGCCGTTGCGATCGATGGCGCGAAGCCATTACCATGGTTATGAGTCTCGAGCCTTAATGCGCAGCGCCTTTTCCAACGAAATATTTTCATGACGCCGCGACCGTGCACGCCGCCGTGGATAGGCAACATCAACAACAAAGCGTCATTGGACTCCGCTAGCTAGTCCTCGCCTACGAAGTGCACACGCGGCATCGCCGCACGTGAAAATTTTGCAAAAAACAGGAGAGGATTATTCAATATCCTCCAGCGGCTTTTCCTCGAGCAGAAAGATCGAGAGGAACGAGATCGCCAGCGTGGCGGCGATGGCGAGAAAGACGGCCGAGAATGTCGTCACCGAGGCGCTGCCGAGAAAATCTTGACTGAGCGTGCCGCCCTCTGCGCCGACCGGCGCGTGCGCCAGCACAATTGCGCCGAAGATCGCGATCAAGACTGTCGCGATCAGCGTACGGACGAAATTCATGGTGCCGAGCGCCGCGCCGAGATCGTGCATCGGCACCGTATTCTGCAGCGCGACCTGGGTGAGCGGCGCGGTCGGGCCGAAGCCGATGCCGATCAAGAGCAAAATGGTCTCGAGCCGCAGCGAGGTCATGGCGCCGGCCGAGAGCGCCAGCGCGATCACGGCGCCGACCCCGACGAATAAGAAGCACAGCGGCAAGAGCTTGTAGCGGCGCACGCGGCCAAGGAGCTGGCTCGACAGCCCCGCGCTCGAATTGAGCGTCACCATCAGCACGACCATGCTTAGTCCCGCCGAGGTCGGCGACCAGCCCAGCGCGCTTTGCAGATAAATCGGCAAGAAGATGTTTAGCGCCATGATCGAGCCCCAGCCGAACGAATGGGCCGCAATCGCAAGCCGCGCGGCCGGATCGGCCAAAACCGCAATCGGGATCAGTGGCTCGATCGCGGTGCGAAGCCGCACGACAAATCCCGCGCCAAGCGCGACGGCGGCTGCAAGCGAACCCAGGATCGGCGCGGACGCCCACGGATAGCGCACGCCGCCAAGATTGAGCGCGAGCATGAAGGTGGAGCTCGCCGCCATCACCAGAAGCGCGCCGATGACGTCGAGCCGGTGCGGCCGCTCCCTACGCGGCAGGCGCCGCAGCACGGTAAGCGCAATCGCGATGGCGAGCACGCATAGTGGAAAATTCCACAGAAAGATCATCTGCCAGTGGAGATGCTCGGAAATCCATCCGCCGAGCGCAGGTCCGCTGCCGCCTGCCGTCATGAACGCAAGCGAGAAATATGTGTAGTATTTGCCACGCTCTTTGGCCGGCGCGATGTCGCCGAGCACCATGTTCGCGGTAACGGTCAGACCGCCGGCGCCGCAGCCCTGCACGATCCGCCCGAAAATCAATGTCAGCATATTCGGCGAGGCCGCGCAGACCAGCGAGCCCGTCATATAAACGGTCACGCCGATCAGCATGGCGGCGCGGCGGCCGTGGATATCGGCGAATTTACCGTAGAGCGGCGTCAGTGCCGTCGAGGCGATCAGAAACGCGGTGACCAGCCATGGCAGATGGTGCACTTCGCCAAGGTCGCGGCCGATGGTCGGCAGCGCACTCGCCAGGATCGATTGATCGACCGAGCCGAGAAAGACCGGCAACATCATGCTGATCGCAATGAGCCGCTTGTCCCGGTGCGTAAGCGCGTTCGGATCGACGCGAATGTCCCGCGGACGGCGGTCGGGCACATCCGGCGCGACCCGCCCTCCCTCAAGGAGCGCGCCATCCTGCGCATCGATCGACCGACCCTGCCCCGCGCCGCCGCTATACGCTTCGTTCATGGACCGATCACAGCTCGGGAGAGCCGCCAGCTATTCCGGCGGAACGGAATTTAAGGTCAAAGCTCATAACGATCGCTTCGCGCCACCGATCGATGGCCTTTCCCGAACACTTTGATAAGTTTTCACACCTAGCAATAGCGGCAAAGACGACGGGAGTCATTGGCGCCCCGGGGTGCGCGACCGGTAAACCTGCATGGCAGGCGCGCTCCGCCTCACGGCCTTGGTAATGCGAGGCGCCCCGCGAACTACTGTTTGAGCGTATTGGCGACCTTGAAACTTGCCTCGGTCTTCGACTTAATTTCGTCGAGCGTCACGTCGGGCGCAAGCTCGATGAGCGTCAGCCCTCCGCCGTTCTTGTCCAGCGTAAAGACGCCGAGATCGGTAATGATCATATCGACGACGCCGGCGCCAGTGAGCGGCAGCGTACAGCGGTGCTTGAGCTTCGAATCGTTCTTGGCCGAGTGCTCCATCACGACGACGACCTTTTTCACGCCGCCGACGAGATCCATGGCGCCGCCCATGCCCTTGACCATTTTTCCGGGGATCATCCAGTTGGCGAGATCGCCGTTTTCGGCGACCTGCATGGCGCCGAGGATGGCGATATCGATGTGGCCGCCGCGGATCATGGCGAACGAATCCGCCGAATTGAAATAGCTCGTGGTCGGCAGCTCGGTGACGGTCTGCTTGCCGGCATTGATGAGATCGGCATCCTCCTCGCCCTCGAACGGAAACGGTCCGGTGCCGAGCATCCCGTTCTCGGATTGCAGCTGCACGCTCATTCCCGCCGGGATGTAATTGGACACGAGCGTCGGAATGCCGATGCCGAGGTTGAGTTAAAAGCCGTCTTGCAATTCCTTGGCGGCACGCTCCGCCATCTGATCGCGATTCCAAGCCATTGGATTCCGGCTCCTATACCTCTTCGCCGGCGCCGGCCGGCGCGTCGGCTTTTTGCCGTTTGCGCACGGTGCGCTGCTCAATGTGTTTGATCGCGCTCGGCACGTGCACGATACGCTGCACGTAAATGCCGGGCGTGACGATGTGGTCGGGATTAATGTCGCCCGGTCTCACCAATTGCTCCACTTCGGCAACGGTCGTCTTTGCCGCCGTCGCCATCGGCGGATTGAAATTCCGCGCCGTCTTGCGGTAGACGAGGTTGCCTTCGCTGTCGCCGCGATAAGCGTGAATGATGGACAGGTCCGCGACCAAGCCGCGCTCCATGACGTAGCGATGGCCCTCGAATTCGCGGACCTCCTTGCCGTCGGCGATTTGAGTGCCGACGCCAGTTCTGGTGAAGAAGGCCGGAATGCCGGCGCCGCCGGCGCGGATGCGCTCCGCGAGCGTGCCTTGCGGATTGAACTCGATCTCGAGCTCGCTCGCGAGGAATTGCTGCATGAAGGTCTTGTTCTCCCCGACATAGGAGGAGATCATTTTCTTGACTTGGCGGGTGTCGAGCAGAATGCCGAGCCCGGTGCCGTCGATACCGCAATTGTTGGAGACGACCGTCAAATTCTTCACGCCGGAATCGCGGATCGCCATGATCAGGGTTTCGGGGATGCCGCACAGGCCGAAGCCGCCGGCCATGATCATCATCCCGTCCTTAAGCAATCCAGCCAACGCGGCTTGCGCGTCTGGATAGACCTTATTCATATCCGCTCCATTCCCCCGCCACTAAAGCGAAATGATTTTGGTTTGAATCGGCATTTCGCATTAGCCTATTGTTTGCGCATGATCTTTTCCGAAAACCGATACCGACTTTTCGGGATCATGCTCGAACCGCACACGCATAATATGACAGGCGGAAAGGTCAACCGCTGGTCGGATAGGAATATGTCGTCACGATGGGAAGTTGGATTTGCGGATGCGGATAGTAATTCCACACGACGTACATCACGGCGAACAGGATAGCCGCCAGCAGCGCGCCGCCGATCCGGTTGCGAAACGAAAGGAAGTTGCCAATCAAGGCGGCGACGAAAGCAAACACCGCCATTATTGCAACGTAGGTCCAATTCACAGTTGACAGGTCAATAGGCATCGCTCAACTCCCGATTGGCACCTGAGGGAAAAATGCCGCCCATCCTAGCCGAGGCCGCGGGACTGCGCGACATGAAACCGAACAAAGATTGCGATTCGCAGCCGGGTGGAACAGATCGGTCGGGCCGGGCGCGGTGACCCGCTTCGGGCGGCTCATCTTGACTGTCGATCATGACTGACGCGTGAAGAAGCGCAACCGCTATTCGCTATTCGCCATTCGCACGACCTCGCCGACACTCGCGGCGCGCCGTTTGAGCGTATTGAACAGATCGAACGCTTCCTTCGGCTTCATATTCTTATGCACGACCGCGGCGACGGCCGCGATCATCGCTTGCGGCGCATCGGACTGGAAAATATTGCGGCCCATATCGACACCGGCCGCGCCCTGCTGCACGGCGTTATGGGCCATCGTCAGCGCCTCAAGCTCGGCAAGCTTCTTGCCGCCCGCCATTACGATCGGCACGGGACAGGAAGCAGTGACGGTTTCAAAACCGTCCTCGACAAAATAGGTTTTTACATATTGTGCGCCGAGCTCGGCGATGATGCGGCAGGCCAACCGGAAATATTTGGCGTCACGCACCATGGTCTTGCCGACGGCGGTGATCCCCATGACCGGAACGCCGGCGCGCAGCCCGGCATCGACGAGCCTCGTCATGTTATGTACCGAGCGCGTTTCATACTCGCCGCCGATGAAGATCTGGATGCCGACGCCGGCGGCGTTCAACCGCACCGCGTCGTCCATGTCCATGGCGATCTGTTCGTCAGAGAGCTCCTCGCGAAGAATGCTCGGTCCGCCGCTCGCGCGCAGCACCATCGGCTTTTGACATTGCGCCGGAATGACCGAGCGCAAGATACCGCGCGTGCAGAACAACGCATCGCAGGACGGCAACAGCGGCACGATGGAAAGATCGATGCGCTCGAGACCGGTGGTCGGGCCTTGGAAATAGCCGTGATCGATCGCAAGCATCACGGTGCGGCCCGAAGCGGGATCGAACACACGCGCCATGCGGTTCTTCATGCCCCAGTCAAGCTGATGCGAGCCTTTCAAGTAAAAGCCCGGCGTCTGCTGGGGCTGATTGGGGGAGTAGCGTTCGCCTTCTTTGTCGGCTTCGGGCATGGCGTTACCGATGCATGATGCGTTGAGCGTTGTTTCGCGGCGTTAGCGGCCGTACGGCGTCGGATAGGGGCGGTAATAAGGATTGAGTGCGCAGAAACCACGGTTGCCGGCGAGGACGGCCGGCCTACAGGCGGCGACCGTTTCATATTCGCATTCCCAGACGACGCGGCCGCCGTCGTCGGTGACGGCACACCATGGGGAATCGCCGTAAAGGTTGGCATAGCTGGCGCGCATATCGAGGCACAGCGCGACGGTTAAAACCGCGGCCGCAAACGTCAATTTGAGCAGGAAGATTTTCACGCGCGGCAGTTTAGGGAGTCGCGTTCGAAAAGCAACGTTCTGCAAGGCTCGCGAAAAAGCGGCAAAGCAGAAAAAATCGCCGCACGAAAAAGCGTGGAAGCGCCGCGATTTCTGCGAGCGTTGCTTTTCCTTGGTGATTCCATCCTTGGCAATGTTCTTGTTTTGTTCTAGAATACACCGTATGCTTGGCGATACGTCCGAAAGCCGCGTAAATGGTTATTCCTACAGCATTTCCTGCCTGCCTTTCCATCCGTAACCGGGCGGCCGTCATGGCCGAACTGCGCCGGTTGCTGCCGGGGCAGAACGGCTTGCATCACAATTGGCGCGAGAGCCCGTTGTCCTTCGGGCTTGCCGCATTGGACTCTCACCTCCCGGAAGGCGGCCTCGCTTGCGGTGCCCTGCATGAGATCGTCCCGGCAACACAAGCGGCACTCCCGGCCGCTTTCGGTTTTCTCCTAGCGATTTTGGCGCACCGCTCCTCCCCTTCTGCTGCAGCATTCGGAAAATCAGAAGCGAGCGGCGGCGCTCACAGAAAACCCGTCCTCTTCATCGTGCCGGCTTATGGACGAAGCCGATGCGGCCATCTGCCCGGACGCATATCGGGACATGGCCTCAATTACCTTGGTCTCGATCCAAGCCGCGCGATCTTGGTGGAGACGGCGCATCGCAAAGAAACTTTGTGGGCTCTCGTCGAAGCGTTGCGCTCGGGCGCGCCCTGCGCCGTCGCCGGGGCGATCGATCGGCTTGATCTGAAAACCAGTCAAAAACTGCACCTCGCAGCCATGGATGCCGGCCGCCCGTTATTGCTGCTGCGTCCTTCGCAAACGCTGGAATCAAGTGCGGCGGCGACGCGCTGGCGCGTCGGCACGGCGCCGGCCGCGCGCGACCGCTTCGGTCTTTACGCGCGCCCAAGATGGCGGCTGCAACTTGAACGCTGTCGCAACGGACGGCCGGGCGAATGGGTAGTGGAGTACGATCATGTCACGCATCGTTTCAGTCTGGTTGCCGCGCTGGCCGATCATTCGCTTTCTTGCGGCGCAGGCGCTCAATCCCACAAGCAAGCCGCTCGCAAGCAAGCCGCTCGATCCTGATCGGCCATTGGTTCTGACCGTTGCCGGGACCGGAGGCCTGCGCATCGCCGCCATGAATCAAGCGGCGGAGAATGCCGGACTTGCGATCGGCGATTCACTGGCCGATGCACGAGCGAAAGCGGGCATGCTGCAAGTGCATGCCGAGGACAACGGCGCCGACGATGCCGCGCTGCGCCGTCTCGCTTTATGGGCGACGCGCTATACGCCGACCGCCTCGCCCTGGAACGAAAAGAACGGCGGTGATGGTTTTTTCCTCGACATCGAAGGCGCCGCGCATTTGTTCGGCGGCGAGGAAAGCCTGCTGGCGGATCTTGCCGGCCGGCTCAATCGTTTCGAATTACCGATGCGGCTTGCCGTCGCCGATACGCCCGGCATGGCCTGGGCGCTGTCGCGCTTTCATGCCGAACCTCATTTCATCTTGCCTTCGGGTTGCGAAGCCGCCGCGCTGGCAAGAATGCCCATCGCAGCATTGCGGCTGTCGCCGGAAACCCGCACGGTGCTGCGCCGGCTCGGTTTCAAATCCGTCGGTGCGCTGATGGACACACCGCGTGCGCCGCTGGCCGCACGCTTTGCCGCGGAATTGCTCAAGCGTCTCGATCAAGCGCTCGGCCATGTCGAGGAACCACTCGTTCCTATCGTCGCGTCGCCGGTCTATCACAGCATGCATTATGCGCTCGAGCCGATCGTCACCCAGCAGGCGATCATCGCCCGCGCCTGCCGTCTCATGCAGACCCTGACGCATGTGCTCGTGCGCGACGGTATCGGAGCGCGCGCGCTGAAATTAAGCCTGTATCGCGTCGATGGCGCCGTCAAAACTCTCGATATCGGGCTGACATCGCCGACGCGCAACGTTTCCCATGTGGCGCGGTTGATCGATCTTAAGCTCGACGCGCTCGCGGCCATGCAAGATACCGGCTTCGGTTTCGAAGCCATCGGCCTTGCGGTGACGCGCGCCGAGCCGATGTCGGGGCGGCAAACGGAACTACATCCTTCGCGAACCGCTGAGGATGACGTCGAAATCGAATGTTGCGCGGCCATGATCGATTCATTGCAGCAACGGCTCGGTCCACATCGCGTGCGGCAATTCAAAACCGTCCCCAGCCATAATCCTGAACGCACCGAAATGCTGCCGCCGATCGAGGGCATGGCGGCGATGGCGTGGCCGCAACCGGATCAGGCGCGGCCGCTTTTTCTTTTGCCTCATGCCGAGCCGACCGAGGTCACAGCGCTCGTTCCTGACGGACCGCCGCGGCGTTTTTCCTGGCGCGGGGTGACTTACGATATCGCCGGCGCGCAAGGCCCGGAACGCATCGCCGCCGAGTGGTGGCTTAACCACAGGCCGCACTCCAATCTTGCGCCTACCCGCGACTACTATCTCGTCGAAGACGGCGAAGGCCGTCGCTTCTGGCTCTATCGCGAAGGCCTTTACGGCCGCGAAACGGCGGCGGCGCGCTGGTTCGTGCATGGCCTGTTCGCGTGAATGAGACCATAAATGAGCGCCTATGCCGAGCTCGCTGTAACCACTAATTTTTCTTTCCTCCGCGGCGCTTCGCATCCGCAGGAAATGGTGTCGCGCGCCGATGAGCTTGGTCTCACCGCCATCGGCATTGCCGACCGCAACAGCTTTGCCGGTGTGGTGCGCGCTTATGACGAAGCCAGAAAGCAAAAAATAAAACTCCTGGTCGGCGCTCGCCTGGTGACAGCCTACGGTTTCGAAGCGCTGGCCTATCCGACCGACCGCGCCGCCTATGGACGGCTCTGCCGCTTGATCACGGCCGGCAATCTCAAGGCCAAAAAGGGCGAATGCCATCTGGCCTTTGAAGACATTCTCGGTGCGAGCGCAGGACAGATTTTTATCGCGCTGCCGCCGCTGGCGCTGTTTTCAGATCATTTCAGCGCAAACATTGTCCGAAAAATCACCTCCCCCTCCAGGGAAGGGTCTGAAGATTTCACCAAATGCTTATCAACTTTGGCCGCTGCGGCTCCCGGCCGCACCTTCCTTGCCGGCGTGCATTATCATCGCGGCGACGAGCCGCGCCGGCTCGGCCTGTTGGCCGAACTCGGCGACCAATTCCATGCACCGCTCGTCGCCGTCAATGACGTTTTCTATCACGCGCCGGAGCGCCGGCCGCTTGCCGATGTGCTCACCTGCATTCGGGAAAAATGCACCATCACCGAAGCCGGCTTGAGACTTTCGGTCAATGCGGAACGGCATCTGAAAACGCCAGCGGAAATGACAAGGCTTTTCGCCCATTTTCCCGACGCCATCGCCCGCACTGCCAGCATCGCCGAATCCTGCCGCTTCTCGCTTGCCGAGCTCAAATACGAATATCCCGACGAGCCGGTGCCGCCGGGCAAGACCGCCCAGCAACATCTGGAAGATCTCACCTGGGCGGGAGCGCAGGAGCGCTACCCAAAAGACAGATATCCGCACGGCATTCCCGACGACGTCAGCAAGCAGCTTACCAGCGAGTTCGCCGTGATCGCCAAGCTCGGTTACGCCCGCTACTTTCTCACCGTGCACGATGTCGTTTCTTTCGCGCGCCGGCAGGAGAAGGAAATACTCTGCCAGGGCCGCGGCTCCGCGGCCAACAGCGCGGTCTGCTTTTGCCTCGGCATCACCTCGGTCAATCCCGACAAAAGCAATCTCCTGTTCGCCCGCTTTATTTCCGAAAACCGCGGCGAGCCGCCCGACATCGACGTCGATTTCGAGCACGAGCGGCGCGAGGAGGTGATTCAATATATCTATCGGCGTTACGGCCGTCAGCGCGCGGCGATCTGCGCCACCGTGGTGCATTATCGCTCTCGCCGCGCCATCCGCGAAACCGGCAAAGCCTTGGGTTTGACCGAAGACGTCACGGCCGCGCTGGCAAAGACGGTGTGGGGTTATGGCGACGGATTGCCCGACGATCAAATCCGCCAGGCCGGCCTCGACCCGGCAAATCCGGCGATCCGCCAGGCCGTCGCGCTCGCCGACGATCTGATCGGCTTTCCGCGCCATCTCTCCCAGCATGTCGGCGGATTCGTGCTCACGCGCGCGCCGCTCGATGAGACCGTCCCCATCGGCAATGCCGCTATGGACGATCGCACCTTCATCGAATGGGACAAGGACGACATCGACACGCTCGGGCTGATGAAAGTCGATGTGCTTGCACTCGGCATGCTCAGCTGCCTGCGGCGCGGGCTCGATCTTCTCAAGGATCATTACGGCGCCGGCTATTCGCTCGCCACGCTGCCGCAGGAGGACGATGCGGTCTATCAGATGCTGTCGCGCGCCGACTCGATCGGCGTGTTCCAGGTCGAAAGCCGCGCGCAAATGTCCATGTTGCCGCGGCTGAAGCCGAAATGTTTTTACGACCTCGTCATCGAGGTCGCGATCGTGCGGCCGGGACCGATCCAGGGCGACATGGTGCATCCTTATTTGCGGCGCCGCGACGGCATCGAGAAAGAACACTACCCCTCGCCCGCTCCCGCCCATGGACTGCGGGACGAATTGAAAGACGTTCTCAAGCGCACGCTCGGGGTGCCGCTGTTTCAGGAACAGGCGATGCAGATCGCCATCACCGCGGCGAAATTCACGCCCGACGAGGCTGACGGACTGCGCCGCGCCATGGCCACGTTCCGCCATACCGGGAACGTTCATTTGTTTCGCGACAAATTCATCAATGGCATGGCGGTGCGCGGCTACGACCGCGATTTCGCCGAACACTGCTTCGGCCAGATCGAAGGTTTCGGCGAATACGGTTTTCCCGAAAGTCACGCGGCAAGCTTTGCGCTCCTCGTTTATGCCTCGTCGTTCATCAAATGCCGTTATCCGGACGTGTTCTGTGCCGCCATCCTCAACAGCCAGCCGATGGGCTTCTATCAACCGGCCCAGCTGGTGCGCGATGCGCGCCACCACGGAGTGGAAATCCGCGAGGTCGACGTCAATTTCAGCGCCTGGGATTGCACGCTGGAACCCGCCGCTGCCGCCCTTTCCTCCCCCGCAAGCGAACAAGGCAACAAAAGAAGTTATGCGGTGCGATTGGGCTTCCGCCTCATTCGCGGGCTTGGCGAAGAGGAAATGAAAAAACTGATCGCGGCGCGCGGCAACGGTTTTTCCTCCATCGAGCGGCTCGCCGCGATCGCCGGCGTTTCGCGTTTCACGATCGAGCGTCTGGCCGAGGCGGACGCCTTCCGCTCGATTGGGCATGACCGGCGCGCCGCGTTATGGGCGGCGCGGCGGCTCGATACGATCGGCATTCGCCGCCCACGCGGCGGCGTCAAAACCGACGAAGCGCTGCCGTTATTGACGCCGCATCTTGGCAACGAGCTTTTTCCCGAGCCGAATGTCGTGCTCCCCGCCATGCCGCTGTGCGAACATGTCGTCGAGGATTACGTAGCGACCGGGCTTTCGCTGAAAGAACATCCGGTGCGCTTCTTCCGTGAGCGCCTAAGCGCGCTCGGCATGCTGCGCAACGCGCAGCTTCGCGGCGAAGACCTCGTTCAAGATTCAACGGTTACCGTGGCTGGCCTGGTCCTGGTGCGGCAGCGGCCGGGCACCTCGAAAGGCGTCGTGTTCATGACGCTCGAAGACGAGACCGACATCGCCAATATCATCGTCTGGCCCAAGGTCTTTGACGGCAATCGCTGCACAGTGATGACGTCGCGTTTTCTCGCCGTGCGCGGACGTTTGCAACGCGCCGGCCTCGTCATCCATGTGGTTGCGGAAAGTTTCATCGATCTTTCCGACGAATTGCCGCGGCTGCGCGACGGCGATCTCTTCTCTCAAAACCCTTCCAGCGATCCACTTCCGCCAACCGATGCGCTGCCCGTTCGCAGCCGCGACTTTCATTGAGCGAATGATGATCGCACCGGATTCGTCTTGCCAGAAGGAGAGTCATCATGTGTGGTCGCGCCAAACTTCCAGACGATGTTTCGGAAATCAAACTCGATCTGAAAATCGATTTCGACGAGATCGGCGACTATCGGCCGCGCTGGAATGCGGCGCCGACTTCCAAGCTTCCGGTCGTCATCTCCCGGAACCGGCGGCGCATTCTCACTTTGATGCGTTGGGGGCTTGTCCCGTCATGGGCGACGGACCTCAAGATCGGCTATTCGACGTTCAATGCCCGCGCCGAAACTATCGACACCCGGAACGCCTTCCGCGGCGCATGGGTTGCGAAACGCCGCTGCCTCGTTGTCGCCGATGGCTACTACGAGTGGCGCGACCGCGACAAACAGCCCTTCGCCGTCGCGCTCGGCAATCGCGGACCGATGACCTTCGCGGGCCTGTGGGATTGCTGGCACGCGCCGAGCGGCGACATGCTGCGATCCTTCACCGTCATCACAACTACCGCCAATGACCTTCTTGCGCCATTGCACGATCGAATGCCGGTCGTTGTCGCTCCGGACCGTTGGGCCGACTGGCTGGGAGAAAGCGCGGTGCCGGAACCGGCGCTCAAAGCCATGCTCAAGCCCTATCCCAGCGACGCCATGACGTTCTGGCCGGTCGATCGGCGGCTCGGCGATGTGAGAAACGACAGTCCGGATTTGTTTGCGCCACCGATGGGCTATGCACTGAAAAATGCCAATTAACCTCGGATTATGGAAGCCGGAAAATGCGGCGATCGGCCCGAGCGGCAAAGCGAGCGCGCCGCTTCGAGACGATGCCTTCGCAACCAAGCCTGCACACCTGACGAAAGACAATGGCGCCATCCGACCCGTGAATCACATCATTTCCGATGGTCTGGAAGCGCCTTAATTCATTGATCAGTTCAGGAATTTTCTCGCGGAGATCGAGGATGTCGGCGTCGTGAAGGACGCCATCGGGCAAAAGCTGGCATGCGTCAGCTCACCTGTTCAATGTCCGGCAATTTCCAAGTCTTATCCAGCACAGCTTTCTCCGGACCATACAATCGGAACCAAGGGAACCACATTTTCGCTGGAGGAGTGTAAATCCAATTCGAGTCCTGTCCGGCGGGAGCCTTCGGTCCGATGTAGAGGTCCACAGAGCCGTCTGCGTTCTTGCGCATCTTCTCGTCGAGCGAGTCGAGCGTGGGGCGGTCAGAGTTGCGGAACAGGGCAGCTGTTTCCAGGTCATAGGCGGTCAGAGCCCAAAATTCTCGCACTGGAACATTTGCGGGCACACGCAGCCGATATGTATTCTCGCCACGTAATCTGTTGCCGCTGCCGTCGTGATAGGTCCCTAAGTAAAAGCTACTCGAGCCGAGCTTCGCCGTTGGCGCGAAGAACGAGGATAGCGCGATGGCCCGCGAGTCTACGTCGAAATAGTTCGGGACCTCCCAATGGAACTCCGTCGCAGGGGCGATGGGTGGCGCGGGTACTTTCCACTGGCTTCCGGGCCACCACTCAGTGACGTCGCTGACAAGCTTGTCGCGAAGCCACGCTTTCGCTTCACCTGCGGCACCTCTCAATTGAGTTGCCGTAGCATTGTCCGGCTTAAACTCTTTGCCCTTCTCAATGCCGAGCGGCAGGATCATTCCCATCATTTCGAGGTCACGAGGTTGCACCGGCTCCTCGTCGACCATACGCGCAAGGCTTGTGTAGAGGCTTTCGTCATAACGGATTAGGCCGTCATAAACGATGTCAGTCATGTCCACGAATTTTTGCGTCGGCGGGTTGTTTGCTTTGTTCAGTGCATAAATCTTGACCTGCTGCACTAATTCGTCGCCCTTACGTACATCCTCCTCAGAGTTAGACGCCAAGATCGAACGTACAAGCGTCCCCGTGTTGTAGGTTTTGGGACGTACAGAGATGTAGCCGGGTGGCACCTCGGCGTTATAGTCAGGTGGCAGGATCAGGTACTTGCCGCCCTTTCCCTCGAGGCCGATGTCAACGAGCGGAACAAACCAAGCGTTTTCAATAGTGCCATAGAAACTCGCCCCGCCAACCGCAGGGGGCAAATCGATAACGACAGGACCATCCTCGCGTGTGTTGGAAAAAGTGTACATGTAGCGAACGCTTGTGTTGACGGTCAGTGACTGGTTTTTCCAGGTAGACGCCTTGGGCCACCAAATGATGTCGTTGTACTTAGCCCCGCCATCACGGAAATACGCCTGTCGCATGGCGTCGAAGTTTAGGATCGGTATTGCCCAAACGGCAGCGTCCACCGCGCGCCGTCGAACAAATGGCGCGTCCAATTCCTTATCTGTGAGTGGCGTTGAAGTCTGCGCGAAAACCGAACTGGACGGCATCAGGAACAAAATGCCTCCGATGGTGACGGCACGTCGCGTAATAGTCATGGTGGCAATTTTGATCCGACATTGCAGCATATGTCGATTGCACGAGCGGCAGCGCCTGTTCACTTGAGCGTGAGCAGTATTGCAATTCTGGATGGATCAGTCTTTGGCCGGCGTGGCGTCGGCGTCGTAAATATTTTGTGTCGCAATGCCGTTTTCATCGCCAGACCGAGTCACCTCCATGCGCGTCGTCAAGTAGCTTGAGGCACCCAAGAAACTTGCGCATGCCTTTGCGAAGCCGTTCCACAAATCTGTCGTTTGTGGCCAGCTGGCGCCAGCGCGAAATCCGCCGCGGATGGCGGCGGATGCACGTCACCTGGGTCAACCGCGGCTAACATTAGAAATCCGGCGCGCCGCTGGATCCATCGGCGCCGAATCAGCGCGGCGCGCAGTGCCTGTAGATCGCTGGCGGCCTTGACCGTTTCGGAATTGGTGGTGGCGCGCCAAGAAACCGCTTGCCCAGAGCGGCAATCGTCCAACTAAAATGGATGGATTGCAGCTCTAGATATTTGATGAGGCACGATCTCCGGATTACCTCCGGGGCATGCTTTTTCGGAAGATCGGGTCTCCACCGTTCCGGATCATGCCCAGACAAAGGCGGTTTTCGAGCATGATTTGCGTCATAATGGCTTCACATACGACAGTTGCACCGGTGCGCAGCCATCTATATCGTCGGAACTCGACCATGACGGGTGTTCCCAGCGCTTGGGGTTAGCAGCGAAGGGAGACCACGGAGAGCCCCGCGACACCGGGTCGCTGCGGAACATCTCTGCATTTAATGTAGTTGCTCGTTTCGAACCTTTTTGGGACGCAAAGACGCCCTTGAAGAAGGCCGGGAGGAAATAGTGCGCCTTTCCACCAGCCCTTTCCGCGAGCTGATGGGCAAGCGTGACTTCTACGCTGGCGGCCTGATGGTCTTGATTGGCCTCGGCATCACGCTGAAGGGCACGACCTATCGCGCCGGCACGCTCATGCATATGGGGCCGGGCTTTTTACCGACCGCCCTCGGGGTCCTCCTGGTGCTGCTTGGCATCGTCATTGCGGCGACGGCTTTTTCGTCCGCCGGCGGCGATCACGGCGAGGACCAAAGTCTTTTGCCCGAAAATCCGCAATGGTGGGCATGGTTTTGCATCCTCATGAGCCCGGTGGCGTTCATCTTTTTTGGCCGCTACTTCGGCATGATCCCGGGCACCTTCGCCTGCGTCTTCATTGCCGCACTGGGCGATAAAACGGCCACGTGGAAGGGAACCATCATCCTCGCCACTGTCGTGACGATATTCGGCGTGGCGCTCTTTTCTTACTTCCTTCAGGTACCGATGCCGATACTGACGTGGAGGGGCGAACTGTGATTGGCACCGCACTGACGGATCTTTGGTATGGATTCGGCGTCGCATTTGAGCCGCACAATCTGGTGTTCTGCTTCATCGGCGTGTTGGTCGGCAACATGGTCGGCGTGCTGCCGGGCATGGGACCACTGGCCACGATTTCGATCCTGCTGCCGTTGACGTTCGGCATGAAGCCGGTCGCCGCCATTCTGATGCTGGGCGGCGTCATGTACGGCGCGCAATATGGCGGGGCGATCTGCTCCATTCTCCTTAACCTTCCCTGCCATCCACCGCATGCGGTGACCTGTCTCGACGGCTTCCCGATGACCAAGCAAGGTCGCGGGGGTGTAGCCTTGGGATTGACGGTGTTCGCTTCGTTCGTCGGCGCGTCCTGGGGCATCACCGAAATGATCTTCCTGTCGCCGCTTCTTGTTAGGGCGGCGTTGCAATTCGGCCCAGCCGAGGTCTGTTCGCTGATGCTGCTGGGCTTGCTCGCCGGCTCCACGCTGGCGCGCGGCTCACCGATCAAGGGCGTCGCCATGACCGTGCTCGGCCTTTTCCTCGGCTCGGTCGGCACCGACCTCGAAACCGGTTCGGAGCGCTTCACGTTCGGCATGACCGAGCTCGATGACGGCATCGAGCTCATCGCGCTGGCGCTCGGCTTGTTCGGGATCGCCGAGTTCATGAACAGCGTCAACCAGGTCGCGCCGATCAACACCAAATATACCAATGTCGGCCTCAAGGACATGCGGCCGAGCCTGGCGGAGATGAAACAGGCCTTCTTCCCGATGTGGCGCGGCACGATCGTCGGCAGCCTCTGTTCGCTCATTCCGGGAACCGGCCCGACCATCGCTTCCTTTGTGGCCTATGCCACGGAAAAGAAAATCTCCAAGCACCCGGACAAATTCGGCACCGGTCTGATCGAGGGCGTCGTGTGCCCGGAGGCCGCCACTCACTCTTCGGTCCAGGGCGACTTTATTCCGACCATGAGTCTGGGCATTCCTGGCGATGCCGTGATGGCGCTCCTGCTCGGCGCGCTGATGATCCAGGGCATCGTACCCGGTCCGCAGCTGATCTCGCAGCATCCGGATATTTTCTGGGGGCTGGTTGCCAGCTTCTGGATCGGCAACATCATGCTGGTGCTCTTGAACGTGCCGCTGATTGGCATCTGGGTGAAGATGCTGGCGATCCCCTATCGCTTCCTCTATCCAAGCGCGCTGTTTTTCGTGTGCATCGGCGTCTACGCCGCCAACAACGACTTCTTCCAAGTCGGCGAAGTCGTGGTAATCGGCCTGTTCGGCTACATCCTGCTTCGGCTTGGCTTTCATCCCGCGCCCATTTTGCTGGGCTTCGTGCTGGGGCCGCGCTTCGAAGAGAATTTCCGGCGCGCCATGTTGATTTCGCGCGGCGATATCTTGGTATTCATCGAGCGGCCGATCAGCGCGGTCTTCATCGCGCTCTGCGTTCTCCTCATTGGATCGCAGATTTACCTCCGGCTGCGCGGCGCCAAGGCGGACTTGGAGCCGGCCGACGAAAACGCGGTCGGCGCGCACGTGCCGACCGAGCTTGCGCGCCAGCGCGTTTCGGCCACGCCCGCGGAATAGCTAGGGCCGGGACTCGCGCGCTTAGAAGTCTTGCTACCTCAATCCGCGTTCGAGCACGCGGCCGAGGCGATCGGAAAACGATCGCGCATCGGCCGGCTTATCGCCATCGAGCAACCGCGCCTCGTCATACAAGAGGTGCGCCGCATCTTCCTTGAAACCGCGTTCGGCTTCGCCGAGCGCCGCAAGCTTTACAATCAGCTCGTGCTGCGGATTGACTTCGAGCACCGGTTTCGAGGCTGAGGCGAGCCGCCCGGCGCCGGCGAGAATCCGCTCCAGCGCGCGGTCGGGACCGAAATCCGAAGCAACGAGGCACACTGCGCTGTCGGTCAGCCGCTCCGAGGCGCGCACGTCTGCCACGGCGTCGCCTAGGGTCGTTTTCAAAAACGCGAGGAAGTCTTGCACCGACGCGGCGACATCTGGCGGCGCCGCCTGCGCCGCATCGAGGCGCGCAATGAGCGCGAGGTCCGCCGCACCTTGCGTGACCGATTTGAACGGCTTGCCGTCGAAGCCGACGCTCGGCACGACCCAGAAGGTGTCGACCGGGTCGGACAGCAACAGCACCTCGATGCCGCGGGCGCGAAAGCCCTCGAGATGCGGAGAGGATCTAAGCCGCGCGGCATCGTCGCCGGCGAGATAATAAATCGCGGTTTGATTGGGCCGCAGGGCGGCGACGTAATCATTTAGGCTTCGCCACTCGTCGGACGCCGTGGTCTTAAAGCGCGCAAGCTTGAGAAGTGCATCGCGGCGCTCGAAATCCTCATAGATGCCTTCCTTGAACACCGCGCCGAAAACATCCCAGATCTTGGCGTAGGTTGCCGGCTCCTTGTCGGCGAGCCGCTCCAGTTCGGAGAATACGCGGCTCGCTACGCCCTTTCTGATTGCAGCCAGAAGCGGACTTTCCTGGATCTTTTCGCGCGACACATTGAGCGGCAGGTCGGCGCTATCGACAAGACCGCGCACGAAGCGCAGATAGCGCGGCAATATTTCCGCATCGTCGGTGATAAAGACGCGCTTGACGTAAAGCTTGATGCGGCCGGCGCGGTCGGGATCGAACAGGTCGAACGGACGCGTGTTCGGAACGAACAGAAGCGCCGTGTAATCCTGCCGGCCCTCGGCGCGAAAATGAATCGTCAACGCCGGCTCATCGAAGGCGCCGGCGACGCTTCGGTAAAAGTCGGTGTACTCCGCCGCGGTGATTTCGGATTTGGACTTGGTCCACAGCGCGGCGCCGTCGGTGAGTTCCGCCGGTTGCGCGCCCGGCTTTTCGACGATCGCGATCGGCACCGGCACGTGACCGGATTGCGCCTTGACCAATGGCTCGACAGTCGATCGCTCGGCGTAGCGCTTGGCATCTTCCATCAAATGAAGGACGACGCGCGTCCCGCGACTCGGCGCCACCGCGCCGGCGGCCGGTGAAATCGAAAAATCGCCCTTGCCGTCCGACGCCCAAAGCCACGCCGCGTCCGAACCGGCGCGGCGCGAAACGACCTCGACGCGGTCCGCCACCATGAACGCCGAATAAAAGCCGACGCCGAACCGGCCGATGAGCGCATGGCTTTCGCTGCTATCGCCGCCCTGCCCGGCCTCGATGCGCTCCAGAAAGGCTTTGGTGCCGGAGCGCGCAATGGTCCCGAGCGCCTCGATCATCTCGTCGCGGCTCATGCCGATGCCGTTGTCTTCGACGGTCAGGCTCGGCGTCCCAGAATCGAGCGCAATCGTGATGCGCGGCTTTGCGTCGTCGTCCAGGAGCGACGGGGTCGCGATCGCTTCGAAGCGCAACCGCTCGCAGGCGTCGGCGGCATTGGCGATCAGTTCGCGCAGAAAAATCGACTTATCGGAATAGACCGAATGCACCATCAGGTGCAGAAGCTTTGCGACGTCCGCTTCGAATGGACGGCTTTCACCGTGTTGGGCGTCGGGCGATTCGATAGTGGCCACGGTCTTTTCCCCCGGCGGATCTGACGGTTTCGAGATGGCGTGACGGCGCCGGCGATTCAAGGGTCCGGTGCGGCCTTGCACACCATCCGACCACGGAAATTTGGCCCCCGAGCATGATCCCGAAGAGTGGGAACCGGTTTTCGGAAAAGATCATGCTCAACCAAAAAACTAGGGCGCGATATTAACTCCACCAAAATTCATCTCGCTTTAGGCCAAGCGCTCGCGCAACGCGGCCGATATGCGCTCCGCGGAAAGGACGATGATAAATATGATGATGAGCAGCAACGAGACGTCTTGGTACTGAAAGAGATTCATCGCGGTGAGTATTTGGAATCCGATGCCGCCGGCGCCGACGAATCCGAGTACGAGCGAGGAGCGAATGTTTTCGTCGAGCCGATAAAGGCAGACGCCCAAGAGCGACGGCAGGATGCTCGGGATAATGCCCTGGCTGAAGACCTGCAGCCGCCGTGCGCCGGTCAGCTCCAGCGCATGAATGGGCGCCATGTCCATCTGCTCGATCGTTTCCGCAAACAGCCGGCCGAGCATTCCGACCGAATGTACGCCGAGCGCGAGCGCGCCCGGAAACGGTCCGAGACCCACCGCCGTCACGAACAATAGCGCCCAAACGAGATCGGGCACGGCGCGCGTGAAGCCGATAATTCCGCGCGCGGCGTAATAGGCCAAACGCGACGGCGTCATATTGGCGGCGGCAAGGAGCGCCAGCGGAAGCGCGATGATGACGCCGGCCAATGTCCCGAACAGAGCGATGTCGAGCGTTTGCAGCGTCGGCCAGATCGTCGACGGCAATTGCGAGAAATTCGGCGGCATGGCGCGCCGAATGAGGTCGGCCATGCCGAAGACGCCAGTCACGAGATCCTGCGGGCGCGCCTGAACCACAATGAACGCCTGAATGACGATAGCGAGCCCCAGCAAAGCGAGAGCGAAATGGGTCGCCTTTACGAGCGCGCGTCCCCATGTCGTCGTGCCGAGGGCGCGATCCGCCCGGGTCCCCGCAATGTCGAGACTCATGCCGCCTCCGGAAGATAGAGCCGGTGCACTGCATCGCGCGGAACCTGGTCGCACGGCAGATCGAAAACGACACGGCCGTCGCGGATTCCAACCACGCGATCGGCATAGGAGAAGGCAAGCTCGACCTGATGCAGCACGCAGATGATGGCGATGTTCTCCGATCGCGCGAGCCGTTGCAGAAGCCGCATGATTTCCTGCGCTGCTTCTGGATCGAGGCTTGCCACCGGTTCGTCGGCCAAGAGTACGCGGGGTCGCTGCGCGAGCGCGCGCGCAATCGCCACCCGCTGCGCTTGACCGCCAGAAAGCGTGCCGGCGCGTTGTTCGGCCAAATGCGCAAGACCGACCTCGGCGAGGTGGCCGCGCGCCGCCTCAAGCTCGGAAGCCGGCAAACCGCCGAACACCGTGCGCAGCGTGTAGTGCCGGCCGAGCGTGCCGGTCGCGACATTGGCCAGCACGCTCCTGCGCTTCACCAGGCTCGCGTGCTGCCAGACCATCGCCAGCGCCAAACGCGCGCGCCGCAGTCTTTCGCCTTCCAGCGTGCAAAGATCGATGCCGTCGAGCCAAACCTCGCCCGCCGAAGGTTTCACCGTGCGCGTGATCGATCGCAGCAGCGTGGTCTTGCCGCTGCCGTTACCGCCGAGGACGACGACGAATTCTCCGCCGGCAACGCTCAAATCGAAATCGCTTAGCGCCAGCTTGCCGTTGGGATACCGCAGCGAAAGCTCGCGCACGCCCAGCATCGAATCGCCCTGTGCAGCGTCAGCTCAACTTCTGCAGATCGATGTTCAAGGTCTTCACCAGATCGCGAATGCCGTCATAGGCTTGATCGGGCTGCGGCACGAGCTGCGTAATGCCGGCGCCGACCATGATCTTGCGATCGACGGGATCGAGACTCGTGAGGTCGAGGTGCTGGAGCGCATCCGCGAGTTTCTTCTTGAACGGCCCCTGCAGATTGCCGCGGATCGCGACCGGATCGGTCGGGATCGGATCGGATTTCCACAGGAAGACCAGATCGCCGTCTTTGTAGTGGCCGCGCTGCGTCGCCGATTCGAGCTGCTCGCTGTTGAGTTCACCGGCGTCGACCTTGTGATTGTAGATGGCTTCGAACGAGGCCGTATGGCTGCCGGCATAGATCGCCTTCACGTCTTTGTCGGGATCGAGGCCTCCCTTGCGCAGCCCGTAAGCTGGAAACAGATGCCCGGACGTCGACGCCGCGTCGGAAAATGCAAATGAGTGCCCGCGAAGGTCCGCGATCGTCTTGATGCCGGACGTCGGATAGGTCACGACGCTCGCCCAATACGTCACCGGCTTGCCGTCCGCGCCGCCGAACGCGGCGACCGCTTCGGCCTTTGCCACCTGGTGCGCCAGCACATAGCCGAGCGGCCCGAACTCGCCGATTTCGAGCTTACCGTTGCGCATCGCCTCGATCTCGGCGTTGTAGCCCGTCGCGACATAGATCTCGACCTTGCAGCCGATCTTGTCGCTGATCAACTTGCCGACCTTCTCATAAATCGGCGTCAGGCGCGCCGCGGTATCGTAGGGTTCGATGCCGAACCGCACCGTGCCGCCATTCGGGCAGTCGTCCGCGACCGCCGGCTGGGGCGATGTTGTCAGTGCTGCGAACGCGATGGTTGCAACGGACGCGGCAATGGCAGTCGCGCTAGCAGCCCAGTGAAGTCTTTTCATTTGTCGCTCCCGTTATCGGCGCGATTGGCGTCTTTGTGATTGGCGTCTTGCCACCGAACGCGTGTCGGTAGCACCAAGGGATGGTTCCAATGCTGCAAGGGACTCAAAGCAAGGGGCTCAAAGCCTTGGCTCAGACGCGACACATCACCCACGTTTGGCGCAACAGCGGGCGAACCAAGTACCTCGTCCCCAAGGAACGAATTGAGGCTAGGGCAAGCTTATGACAGTTACATGAATGCGCCGCCGCGCACGGAACGTCACTTTGTCTCATTCGCAAAAACGTCATGCAAACCGCGACAGGTCTCGTCCTTGATCGCAAGGTACCCTTTTCAGCGGCGCGCCGATGCTTATTGTCCCATTTGCGCAGTCCTATCTTAAGTGTGGAGTACTATCGTGACCATGCCTGCCGAAAGCGTTCGCCGCACCGCCGTGACGACGGTCGAAGTCAATGGACGAAGCTATCGGCTACCAAGCCGGCCGACCGTAATCATCGTGGTCGATGGTTTCGATCCGGCCTATCTGGAACACGGCTTCGCCAACGGGGCATTGCCGCGGATGAAATCGTTCATAACGCACGGTTTTGTCGGCGTTGCCGATTGCTCGATGCCGAGCACGACCAATACCAACAATACCTCGATCGTGACCGGCGTGCCGCCGGCGGTGCATGGCATTAACGGCAATTACTATCTCGATTCAGAAACCGGCAAAGAAATCATGATCACCGATGCAAGCCGGCTGCGTTGCGGCACTATCCTCGGCACGATGAGCGACGCCGGCGTAAAAACGGCCGTCGTTACGGCGAAGGACAAGCTCCTTAAAGTTCTCGCTTACAAAATGGCGGGTATTCAATTCTCCTCCGAATATGCCCACAAAGCCAATTTGAAGGACAACAATATCGAACATGTCGAGGAGCTGGTCGGCCGCCCGCAGCCCGATCAATATTCGGCGGACCTTTCACTGTTCGTTTTGGATGCCGGGGTGAAAATCCTGTCGTCCGTCCGGCCCGACCTCATGTATCTTTCGACGTCCGATTACGTGCAACACAAGCACGCCCCCGGCGAGGCCGAGGCCGACGCCTATCATCAGGCGGTCGACTCGATCGTCGGCGAACTTGTCGGTCTCGGCGCCACGGTCGCCATTACGGCCGATCACGGCATGAACGACAAATCGACGGCGGACGGCACGGCGAAGGTCGTCTACCTCGAGGACGAGCTTAATTCCCGTTTCGGCGCCGGATCGGTCCGCGTCATGTGCCCGATCGCGGACCCGTTCGTGCGGCATCACGGCGCGCTCGGCTCATTCGTGCGGGTCCACTTGCGCAAGCCCGCGGATATTCCTGCCATGATGGCATTCACGCGCACGCTGCCGGGCATCGAATTGGTCCTCGACAAACTGCAGGTGTGCAAACAATTCGATTTGCCGCTCGATCGCGAAGGAGATTTCGCGGTTTTCAGCGCGCGCGACACGGTGGTCGGCGGCCGGCGGGAGGACCACGATTTGAGTCAATTGGCGGGGCATCGCCTGCGGTCGCACGGCGGCCTCGCCGAGCAGAAGGTGCCGTTTTTGTTGTCGCGTCCGCTCAACGCCGAGTATCGCGAACGAACGAGGGCCTCGCGAATTCATAACTACGACATCTTCGATTTTGCGCTCAACGGCACCGCGTAGCGCAAGCCACTGCTAAATACGCCGCTGACATGCCCAACTGACATACCTATGACCAAGCCACGCACCGCGATTGCCGCCGTTTACGACGCGCCGAATACACCATTTTTGCTGAGGCAATTTCCGCTGCGTCCCGTCAAACGCGGCGAAGTGCTGGTGCGGGTGACGATGTCAACGATCTGCCGCTCGGATATTCACTCCTACGAAGGCCGCCGGCCGAATCCATGCCCGGGCATTCTCGGCCATGAGATCATCGGCCGCATCGAGGAGATCGGCGACGGCATCGACGCCGACATGCGCGGCGATCCGCTCAAGATCGGCGACCGCATCACCTGGAGCGAATATTTCTTCGACGGCCAATGCTATTACCGCGAAGTGCTCGACATGCCGCAGAAGTGCCAAGGCGTGCGCAAATACGGCCACGACCTCGCGACGGAGGATCCGCATTTCCTCGGCGGGTTTGCCGAATATTGCTACATCCTTCCCGGAACCTGGATTCTCAAGCTGCCGCCGGATCTGACCGACGAGGAGGCGACGCCATTGAATTGCGGCGTCGCCACCATGGCGTCGGTGACGGAAGCCGCCGAAATTGCGTTGGGTGATGCCGTCGTCATCCAAGGCCTCGGCCTTCTCGGTCTCTACGGCGCAGCCATGGCCAAAGCGCGCGGCGCGCGATGCGTGATTGGTCTCGATGCCGTCGACAGCCGGCTTGCCATCGCCAGAAAGTTCGGCGCCGATCACGTCATCGATGTTTCGCGCGCCTCGCCAAAATCGATCGTCGATCAGGTCAGGGCGCTGTGCCCGCCCGACGGCGCCGACGTGGTAATCGAGGTTTGCGGCATCCCGGACGTCATCCCGCAGGGCTTGCGGATGCTGAGGGTCGGCGGCCGTTACGTGCTTGGCGGCTTGGTCAATCCCGACGCCAATGTGACTATCGACGCCAATGTGCTGCTCAAGCGCTGGATCACCATGCGCGGCATTCACAACTATCATCCGCGCCACTTGATCCAGGCGCTCGATTTCGTCATGGCGAACCGCGAACGATTTCCGTTTAAGGACATCGTCGACGCGAAATTCGCGCTCAAAGACCTGGATGCGGCATTCAAGAAGGCGTCGGAGCGCACGGTGCTTCGCGCCGCCATCGTTCCTTAAAGCATGATCCCGAAAAGCGGGTGCCGGTTTTCGGAGAAGATCATGCGCAAACAAAAAGCTAAAGCTAAACCAAATACCGATTCGACCTAAAATCATTTCGCTTCAGCCGGCAGGACAGAGCATGCAATCACCTGTATTAAATTTCACGCCGCGCGGGCTCTATATCGGCGGTCAATGGGTTGCGCCGGCCGACGACGCTTCGTTTGCTACGATCAATCCGTCGAACATGGAAAAGCTTGCGTCCGTTCCGTCCGCGGGCGAAGCGGATGTCGACAGGGCGGTCAAAGCCGCCAAAGCGGCTTTCAAGGAATGGTCGCGCGTGCCGATCAAGGAGCGCGCCCGGTGCCTGGAGCTCCTTGCCGACCGCGTCGAGCAAAACGCCGACGCCCTGGCGCTGATGGACGCCGTCGATTCCGGCAACGCGATCGTCGGCATGCGTGGCGACATGATTTGGACAGCCGATTGGCTGCGCTATTGCGCCGGGCTCGTGACCGAAATCAAGGGCGAGACCTTTTCGCAGGGCGACCGGCATCTCAATCTGACGCGCCGGCAGCCATTCGGCGTCGTCGCCAAGATCAATCCGTTCAACCATCCGTTCCGATTTTGCGCCGAAAAAGCCGCGGCACCGCTTGCCGCCGGCAATACCGTTGTCATCAAGGGATCGGAGCAAGCTCCGCTGTCGAGCCTGCGGCTCGGCGAATTGTGCGACGGCATTTTCCCTTCCGGCGTCGTCAATATTCTGGCCGGCGACGGCAAGGTCGGTTCGGCTCTGGTGCGCCACCCGGATGTGCGGCGCATCGGCTTTGTCGGCTCGGTACCGACGGGGCGGGCCATCGCCAAAGAGGCGGCTGATGATCTCAAGCGCGTCAGCCTCGAGCTCGGCGGTAAGAATCCGATTGTCATTTTCCCCGACGCCGATCCCAAGGAGGCCGCTGGCGCCGCCATCCGTGGCATGAATATGAACCGGCAGGGTCAGTCGTGCAGCTCGACCTCGCGCGTCTTCGTTCACGCGTCGCTGCACAAAGACGTCGTCGCGGAACTGGTTGCGCTGGCGCGGGCGTTGCCGGTCGGTGTGCCTTGGCTCAAGCAGAATGACGTCGGACCGATCGTATCGCAACGCCAGTTCGATCGCGTCATGGGCTTTATCGAATCCGCCAAAGCCGAAGGCGCACAACTGCTCACGGGCGGCGGCAAGCCCGCCGATTCATCGCTCGCCGCCGGATTGTTCATCGCGCCGACCGTCTTCGACGAAGTCACGCCGGCCATGCGCATCGGCCGTGAAGAGATTTTCGGGCCGGTCATGTCGGTGATGCCTTGGGACGACTACGAGGACATGCTCGCTAAAGTGAACGGCGTGGAATACGGACTGACCGCGGCCATCGTCACCAACGATCTCGCCAAGGCCATGGAAACCGCCGAGCGCGTCGAAGCCGGCTATGTGTGGATCAATTCCAGCGGCCGCTATATCGGAGCGCCCTATGGCGGCTGGAAGCAGAGCGGCATCGGCGAAGAGGAATGTTTCGACGAAATGCTCAGCTACACGCAAATCAAGAACATCAATATGCGCTGGTAGCGGGCGTAACTTCTAGGGTCAAAATCATAAAAGCGTTCAGGAAAAGCCGTTGATCGCAACGGCCACCCCATTTTCCGAACAAATCAGGCGTCAAGGGCGCCTTCGGCGCCGCGGAGCGGCTTGCCCTTGACGCCCCGATTTGCACAGAAGCGACAGTAGCCGTCGCGATCGAACGGCGCGAACCGATCACACGGCCATGAATTTTGCCACTAAACGGGCACGCGCACGGTCGCCCGTAAGCCGCCGAGCGGACTGTCGCCGAGCGTGATTTCGCCGCCGTGCGAGCGTGCGATGTCGCGCGCGATCGCAAGGCCGAGCCCGGTACCGCCTTCATCCTGGTTGCGGGCGTCGTCAAGCCGCAAAAACGGCTTGAACACGTCCTCACGCAATTGCGACGGGATACCGGGTCCGTCGTCGTCCACGGTCACCGTCAGCCAGCGATGATCGCGATGACCGGTGATCGCGACCGTCGAAGCAAAACGCGAGGCATTGCCGACGAGATTGGCGAGGCAGCGCTTGAACGCGGCCGGGCGAACCGTGACGCTTGGTCGGCCGTGGAAATTCACGCTCGCCGGATGACCGTGGCGTTCGGTGTCGGTTTTAAGATCGTCCAAAAGCGCGGCGATGTCGGTCGGCGACGATTGTTCGCCCATATCGCCGCGAGCAAAGGCGAGATACGCCTCGAGCATCCCCGCCATCTCGTCGATGTCTTTCTTGATGGCGTCGATTTCGGCGCTATCGCCGAGCAAGGCGAGTTCAAGCTTAAAACGCGTCAAGATCGTGCGCAGATCGTGCGACACGCCGGCGAGCATCGTGGTGCGCTGCTCGATGGCGCGCTCGATGCGCGTTTTCATTTCCAGAAAAGCGGCGGCGGCCCGGCGAACTTCGCGGGCGCCGCGGGGCCGGAAGTTCGCCGCCTCGCGGCCTTTGCCGAAGGCCTCGGCGGCATCGGCCAAGCGAACGATCGGGCGAATTTGATTGCGCAGGAATGCAATCGCGATGGCGAGCACGACCAGCGAGGTCGCGACCATCCAAAGCAAAAAGATCCACGAATTCGGATCGTAGACATCGGCGCGGCGAGCGAACACGCGCATCACCGTGTCGTCAAGCTTGACGCGGATTTCCACGATGTTGGAGCGGCCGACGGTATCGATCCAGAACGGCAGGCCGATCTGCTTGCGGATCTGGTCCGATAGCGCGCCATCGAGCTGCGAGAAGAACGGCTTCGGCCCGGGCGGCGGCAGTTGGCTTCCCGGCAGAAAGTCGACCACGAGCCCAAGCCTGTCCCGCGCAATGCGCCGCAGCTGCGCATGGTCGGGGTCCTGCGGAAAGGTTTTATAGACGTCGATGAGGGTGGCGATTTCCTGCGTCACCGCCGAAGACAAATACGTCGTGACCAGATTCCAGTGCCGCTCCAGGAAAAGGAGCGCGACGACCGATTGCAGCACGACCATCGGCACGATGATGATCAGGAGCGAACGGGCATAAAGCCCCTTCGGCATCACCGATTTCATCCAACGGCTAAGCCGATCCCAGGGCCCGGTGATAGGGGCCGCAAGCGTCGCGGCGACGCCGGTCACCGTATTTGCGGCGGCGACCAGTTGCCCGGCGGCATTGCGCAACCGTCCGATGCCATCGTCGAGGCTGGTCATGCTCTGCTCACGTCACCGCCACCAGACGGTAGCCGACGCCGCGCACGGTCTGCACGATCAGCGGATTACCCGGATCGCGCTCGATCTTGCGGCGCAGCCGATTGACCTGAACATCGACGGTGCGCTCGCTCACCGCGCCGCCGTTGCCGGCAAGCGCGTGCCGCGGCACGGTTTCGCCGGCGCTCGTCGTCAAAATCCGCAGCATTTCGCGCTCGCGGTCGGTGAGCCGGATCACCTCTTCGCCGCGCCGCAATTCGCCGCGCGTGAGATGAAATACGAACGGGCCGAAACGCACCGATTCCGCGGGCGCGGCGCTTGGCGGCCTCACGCGCTTGAGAATATTGCCGATGCGTAGTGCCAGTTCGCGCGGCTCGAAAGGCTTGGCCAGATAATCGTCGGCGCCGATTTCGAGCCCCATGATCCGGCTTTCCTTCTCGTCGCGCGCGGTGAGCATTAAAATCGGTACAGCGGAGCCGGCGCGGATAGTGCGGGCCAAATCGAAGCCGTTCTCGCCGGGCATCATCACGTCGAGAATAAGGAGGTCGAATTTGAGACCTTCGAGCTTGGCGCGCGCTTCCTGCGCGGTCTCGGCGGTCGAGACGCGATAGCCTTCGGCCAGCAAGAAGCGCGACAACAGCGCGCGGATCCGGCGGTCGTCGTCGACCACCAGAAGATGCGGCGCGTCGTCGGCGGGATTTCTCGCGACATCCGGCAACGGATGGTGCGAAGCGTCTTGCGGCGGATCGGCGGGCAGCGTCATGGCGGCACCATGGCAGCGTGATTGGTTTTGCCGTGTCAGGGGGCGCGTTTCGAGCCGCCGTTTCGCGTCTGCGCGCCGTCGGCAAGGGCATCGGAGCGCGCGATCAAGCGCAACACATGCTCGCGATCCTCGGCGTCGATCATGCCGGCAAGAAAGCGGCGCGCGGCGTCGCGCGCGCCGGGGCCGAGTTCGGCGAGCACCCGCGCGATACGCTCGGTCTGCAATCCCGCAAGTTTGAAGGCGAGCGCCTCGCCGGAGGGACTCACATAGAGAAGCCGTTGGCGGCGATCGTTGGCACCCTCTTTTTGCACGATATAGTCTTCGTCGACGAGTTGCTTGAGCACGCGGCCGAGCGACTGCTTGGTGATCTTCAAGACATCGAGCAGTTCGGCAACCTTCATTCCGGGATTGCGATTGACGAAATGTAAGACGCGATGATGCGCGCGCCCGAATCCAAGTCTCGCCAGAACCTCGTCCGGATCGCCGACAAAATCGCGATAGGCGAAGAACAAAAGTTCGATGAGGTCGAAGTACGGCTCGTGCGCGGGCGATGCGTCTTCGACCGGCGCGGCGGCGGTGCGCGATTTCGCGACTATGCTGATATTCGCCATTAGGTCAGCTATGTTGACATAATTCGACTTGGTTGTTAAGTTGCAACCGCTATATCGTTTGCGAAACCGGTCCGCTCCGGGGCAGTTGCTATTTCGGACACTGCGCGGGCGCCAGAGCCTTCTTGCGGAGTGGTGGCGACCTTAGCGGGTCTACGGTTTCGGTGCAAAACCCAAAGCCGCGATGACAACGCGAAATGGGTGGAATAACGCCAGGGAGGCAATGCGATGGCAGTGCCCTTCGACCAACGTCCCGATGTAATCTGGTTCGACGGCAAGCTTATTGCGACCGCCGAAAGCAAGATCAGCGTGCTCGCGCACGGCCTGCACTACGCGAGCTGCGTGTTCGAGGGCGAGCGAGCCTATGGCGGCAAAATCTTCAAGAGCACCGAGCATACCGAGCGGCTGAAGAATTCCGCGCGCGTGCTCGATTTCGAAATCCCCTACTCTGTCGCCGAGATCGACGCCGCCAAAGATCTTGTCCTCGACAAGAACAAGCAGAAGGATGCCTATGTGCGTCCGGTCGCCTGGCGCGGTTCCGAGGCGCTGGGCGTTTCGGCGCAGAACAACAAAATTCACCTTGCCATCGCCACCTGGGAATGGCCGAGCTATTTCCATCCCGAGCAGCGCCTCAAGGGGCTGCGACTCGATCTTGCCGAATATCGCCGGCCCGATCCGAAAACCGCGCCTTGCCTTGCCAAGGCGGCGGGCCTCTACATGATCTGTACGATCTCCAAGCACCGCGCCGAGCAGCGCGGCTACGCCGATGCGATGATGTTGGACTGGCAGGGCCGCGTCGCCGAATGCACCGGCGCCAACATCTTCTTCGTCAAGGACGGCAAAATCCACACTCCGATCGCCGATTGCTTCCTCGCCGGCATCACGCGCGCAACCGCGATGCAACTTGCCCGCCGGCGCAATATCGAAGTGATCGAGCGGCGCATCATGCCGGAGGAGCTTTCCAGCTTCTCGGAATGCTTCATCACCGGCACCGCCGCCGAAGTGACCGCCGTCGCCGAGATCGCCAACTGGAAGTTCACGCCCGGCCGCATCACGCAAGCCTTGATGAACGACTACACTGCCGAAGTGCAGCCGAAGGCCGCGGCAGCGTAGCGGTGCCGGATCATAAGAGGCCGATCAGATCGGTTAAAGCGGACACCGTGTAGTCCTGCGAATAGCCGAGCGTTTCAGCGCCCCCGCGCAGCAAACGGTACATTTGCGCCGGCAGAACCGGACCGCTCGGCGGCGGCGCGACGCCGCGGCGGATCCAAACCACCGTGAAGCCGAAATGCTTGGCACCGGCGACGTCGAAGCCGTTCGATGAGACGAACATTACTTCGTCCTTCTTGAGCCCGAGCGTCTTTTCGATAAGCCCATAGCAATCCGGATGCGGCTTGAACTTTCCGGCGCCGTCCACGCTGATGGTCGCATCGAGGAAAGAATCGATGCCGGAATTTTTCACCAACGACGCCAGCATGTTCGTGCTGCCGTTTGAGAGGATGGCGAGCTTGTAGCCGCCACGGCGCTTGAGAGTGTCGAGGGCCGCTTTCGCGTCGGGAAACGGATCGAGATCGAGATACTTGTCGAACAGCGGTTTGGTAATGCGTTCGCTCGGCTCGACGCCGGCGGCGCGCAGCGCAAAAATGAGCGAAGCCCGCGTGATCAGTTCGAAATCCCGATATTCGCCCAATGACGTCTGCAGCCAGGTATATTCGAGCTGCTTGAGACGCCAGATTTGGGTGATGAGATCGCCTTTGCCGTGGCAAAGCTCTTCAGTTCGTGCGTAAACCGAGTGGACGTCGTAGAGCGTGCCATAGGCGTCGAAGATCAGCCCCTTGATTGCCATTCGCGCTTATCCTCACGAACCCCTGTCCTCACGAGATGTCCAGCGGTCGGCGGCTTTGTCGTCGGCCGCTTTGGCCTCAACCCAGCACTTCTCGACCCCAGACTTTCCGCCCCCAGATTTGCCGCTTTGCTTCTCCACCTGTTTCCAAAACGGCGCGCGGGTCTTCAAATAGTCCATCAAAAATTCGGCGGCCGCGAAGGCCGCTTCGCGATGGCTCGACGCCGTCACCACCAGCACGATGTCCTCACCCGGCGCGATGCGGCCATAGCGATGGATGACGGTTGCGCCAAGAAGCGGCCAGCGCGAGCGCGCCACATCGACATGGCGGCCGATCTCGGCCTCGGCCATTTCCGGATAATGTTCGAGATTAAGCGCCGCGATCGGCTCGCCGCCTTCATCGGCGCGGCAGATGCCGGTGAAAGTCGCGACGGCGCCGATATCGGTGCGGCCGCCGGTCAGGGCCGCTATCTCATCGGCGACGTCAAAATGTTCGCGCTGCAGTCGGACGGTCGCGGTCATCTCGGTTAGCCACCGGTCATCGGCGGGAAAAAAGCGATCTCGCTCGCGCCTTTGATGGGTGCGTTCGTTTGCACGTGTATTTTATCGATGGCGCTCCTAACCACTTTCGGATTCTCGAAGGCATAGGCGTAGCCCTCACCGCGTTGCGCCAACCAAGCTAGGAGTTCGCCGACCGTCGCGATATCGGGGGGAGGATCGATCTCTTCTTCCGCTTTACCGACGCGCTCACGCACCCAGGCGAAATAACGAACCTTCACACGTCCTCCCGGGTCAGATGATGCAGCCCCGCATGCAAATAGTCCCAACCGGTGTAAAGCGTCAGCAAGGCCGAAAACCACAACAGCGCGATACCGGTCTCGGTGACGCCAGGCACGATCTTGTCGCCGGCCTCGCCGCAGATCAAAAAGCCGACGGCGATGAGTTGCAGCGTGGTCTTCCATTTGGCGAGCCGCGTCACCGGCACGCTGACTCGCAACTCGGCGAGATATTCGCGCAAGCCGGAAACCAGAATTTCACGGCAGAGAATGACGATCGCCGCCAGCAGGGACCAGCCGTGGATGGTCTTTTCGGCCCCCAGCATCAACAGGCAGGAGGCGACCAGAAGCTTGTCCGCGATCGGATCGAGCATGCGGCCGAGCGAGGACTGCTGCGCCCACATCCGCGCGAGGTAACCATCGAGAAAGTCCGAAACTCCGGCGGCGATAAAGATGGCGAGCGCAAGCCAGCGAAGCCACAATCCGCCGTGCAGGATGTTCTGCCAGAACAGGCAACCGACAACGAGCGGCACCGCCACAATGCGGCCATAGGTCAGGATATTGGGCAGCGCCAGCGGGTTAGCGCGCAATCGCACCGGCGTGTGTCCCGCACTCCGATCCGGTGTGCTCGTCGTCGTCGAATTCATGGCCACACCATAGCGCCGCAGCGCGATAACCGACAGGCCACCCGGCGTCACTTTTCCCGGAGCTGGGGATGACTTCTCGGGACCCTTTTCAAGCCGCCCCCTCATGGAAGAAAGCATAGACACGCCGCGCGGTTTCGGCGCTTATTCCATCAACCTGCATCAAATCCATCAGTGAGGCGCGCTCAATCGCCTTGAGCGTTCCGAAGTGCAGAAGCAAGGCGCGCTTGCGGGTCGGTCCGATACCCTCGATTTCCTGCAGACCAGCTTCGCGCAGGTCGCGCTTGCGGCGCGCCCGGTGAGAGCCGACAGCGAAGCGATGCGCCTCGTCGCGCAGCCGCTCGACAAAATACAGGACCGGATCGCGCGGCAGCAGCTTGAACGATTCGCGGCCCGGAACAAAGAAGGTTTCGCGGCCGGCGTCGCGGTCGGGTCCCTTGGCGATGGCAACGATAGGAACTTTCACGCCAAAGCCGCCGAGCACGTCGAGGGCAGCGGTGAGTTGACCCTGACCGCCGTCAATCAGGAGCAGGTCCGGCCAGGGCGTCTCGTCAGCGTCGGCGCCCTCTGCGACATCGCTCCCGCCTGGAAGGATCGCGTCGGTCCCCATCGGCTCTCCGTCCGACACGGCTTGGCGATCCACCGCGGCCATTTCATGCGGGATGGAATCGATCGTCCCCTGTCCCTGCGCCAGCGGCGCCTCGGCGAGAAGCCGCTTGAAACGCCGCGTCAGGATTTCGCGCATCATGGCGAAATCGTCGCCCGGCGTCAGATCGGCGGAGCGGATGTTGAATTTGCGGTATTGGCTTTTGCGAAAGCCGTCGGCTCCGGCGACGATCATGGCGCCCACCGCGTTCGAGCCCTGGATGTGGCTATTGTCATAAACCTCGATGCGGCGCGGCACGCGCGGCAGAACGAACGTTTCGGCGAGCTGACGCAACAATTTTTCCTGCGAGCTGGTCTCGGCAAGCTTGCGCCCGAGCGCTTCGCGGGCATTGGCCAGCGCGTGCTCCACCAAATCCTTTTTCTCCCCGCGCTGCGGAACGGAAATCTCGATCTTGTGACCGACCTTGGTGCACAAGGCTTCCGCCAAAAGTTCACGATCGGCGATGTCGTGCGAAATCAGGATCAGGCGCGGCGGCGGCTTGTCGTCGTAGAACTGCGCAAGGAAGGCTGAGAGAACCTCGCCTGCCGCAAGCGATCGGTCGGCCTTCGGAAAATAAGCGCGATTGCCCCAGTTCTGGCCGGTGCGAAAGAAAAACACCTCGACGCAGGAAAATCCGCCTTGCTGATGCGCGGCAAAGACATCGGCGTCCTCGACGCCGCGCGGATTGACCCCCTGATGCGATTGAATGGCGGACAGCGCGGCAAGGCGGTCGCGATAGATCGCCGCGCGCTCGAAATCAAGCTCGGTGGATGCATTTTCCATTTCCGCGGCAAGCTCGTCTTTGACCTTTTTGCTGCGCCCGGACAAGAACTCGTTGGCTTTGCGCACCAGCGCCGAATATTCGTGAAAATCGATCTCTTTCGTGCACGGCGCCGAGCAACGCTTGATTTGATAGAGCAGACAAGGCCGCGTCCGACTTTCGAAGAACGGGTCGCTGCATGATCGCAACAGGAACGCACGCTGCAATGCGTTGACCGTGCGGTTGACCGCCCAGACCGACGCGAACGGACCGTAATAATGTCCCGGCCTTGTGCGCGCGCCGCGATGCTTGAGTATTTGCGGCGCCCAATGATCGGACGTGATCAGAATGTAGGGAAACGATTTGTCGTCGCGCAGCACGACGTTAAAACGCGGACGCAGCCGTTTGATCAGATTGGCTTCGAGCAGCAGCGCTTCGGTTTCGGTGCGGGTGACGACGAATTCGAGCGTGCGGGTGGCCGCGATCATCCGCTCGATGCGCGTATCGAGGCCGGTCGGGCGCGTATAAGCCTGGATGCGCTTTTTGACGTTCTTCGCCTTGCCGACGTAAAGCACGTCACCGCGCGCGTCGATCATGCGGTAGACGCCGGGCCGCGACGGCGCAAGCTTGGCATAGTGAACGACGGCGGCGCGGCCGGCGGCGAGCGGGCCCCCTTCTTCGTCGAAACGAAGCTTTGCGGGTTCTTCTTCGTCGGCCAACGGCAGCGATTGTTCTTCGTCTTCTTCGGCGGCTTCCGCTTCAGGCGCGATTTCTGGCTTCGGAGTGCTGCTCATGCCTTTGCATGTCGGGGCTTCGTCACCGCCCTTCGGGACGGATTGGAGATATAGATTCTTTTAACGATATCAACTTGGAAAGCTTATCGATTCAGAACTGCTTAACTTAGACGTCGCGATAAATTTAGCGATTGGATCGACGTACTTGGAACGTCTTTTTGAAGCCGCAGAGCTTTGCACCCGCGGCGCCATCGATCCCGCCTTGCTCCGGTTAGGAGGCCGGCTTTGAGAATAGCTTCGGGCACGCTCCTTAGCACGCTCCTTGGCGCGCTTCTTGGCGCGGTTGCTTTTGGCGCGGCCGTGGCGTTCGCGTTGCCAGCGCCGGCGGCAGCCGCCGATTTGGCGCCGAACTACTACGCCGCGCCTGTGCCCTATTACGCCTTCAGCTGGGCCGGTTCCTATATCGGCGGCACGGCGGGCTATGAATGGGGCAGCGTCGACAATAGCGCGACGCATCCGTCAGGGTTCGCCGGCGGCGTCGAAGCCGGCTGGAACTGGCAGAACGGAGGTTTCGTCTATGGCGGGGAGACGGAGTTTAACGTCTCCGGCGCAAAAGACACTTTTGCCCCCTATCAGTTTTCCAATCCCTGGTTCGGCACGGTGCGCGGTCGCGCCGGCTTCGCCTTCGACAATGTGCTGATATTCGGCACCGCCGGCCTCGGCTATGGCGAACTCACCGCGGAAACTTTCGGCAGTTTGTCGGAGAGCACACCAGCTTCGGCTGGGTTACCGGCCTCGGCGCCGAATTCAGTTTCACGCCGCATTGGTCGGCGAAGGCCGAGTGGCTTTATCTCGATCTCGCCGATCGGGATTTTTCGGTCACCGGCGCCAATAACGGCCTGGCCGCGAACCTGGTGCGGCTCGGTCTCAACTATCACTTCTGAAAAAATGCAATGCAACGCGAGCGTTGTCGTCTTTTAGAATTCATTTCCGTAAAAATCTGAATTAAAAATTTTATAAATATAACGTTGCCGAACTAAATTATATTTAGCCACGCAATTTGCTCAAACTTTTTGAGCCTGCGCTTGTCCCAGCGCGGGCCAACGGTTGCTCGAGAAAAACCACGGCTGCGGTGATCACTCGTCGGCGTAGTGGCGTTGGAGGTCGAAGATGAAGCGCAAGATGAAGTACATGTGTTTTGGGTTCGCCGCACTCACGGCGCTGACTGGAACGGCCGCGGCCGCCGACATGGCGGTACCCGGCTATTACCCGCCGCCGGCGCCCGTCTATGCCGCGTTCTACAACTGGACGGGGTTTTACATCGGCGTCAACGGCGGCGGTGGCTTCGGCAATTCGAACTGGGATTCGACCGGCGGCCGCGACGTGAGCGGCTGGCTCGCCGGCGCCACGGCCGGTTACAACTATCAATGGGGCCAAGCGGTGCTTGGCGTCGAAGGTGATATCGATTGGACCAACATCAACGGCTCGACGACGGATTCCTGCCCGGGCGGCTGCGAAACCAGCAATAGCTGGCTCGCAACGGTGCGTGGCCGGCTGGGTTATGCCGCCGACCGTTTCATGCCCTACATCACCGGCGGCGCCGCGTTCGGCAATATCCGCGCGCAAGCGCCGGGCATGGCTCTCACCAGCACCGAAAATGCCGGCTGGACCGTGGGCGCCGGACTCGAAACCGCACTGGCCCCGCATTGGACCGCCAAGGTCGAGTACCTTTATGTCAATCTCGGCAGCTTCAATTGCGGCTCGAATTGCGGCGACGGTCTCGCCACCGACAACGTGTCCCTGCACACCAACATCCTGCGCGCCGGCGTGAACTACAGGTTCTAAGCGCTAGCCGGTCGGCCGCGTCGCGTCGAAGGCCGGCACGCGCGCCGCGAATTGATCGAGCCAGGCCACAAGACGCGGGTGCTCGGTGCGCCAGCTTCCGCCAAAACGGAAATCGCGGTAGCCGAGCACGCAGGCAAGCGCGATGTGTCCGACATTGGGCAAAGCCTGCGCCGCATCGAGGGCGGGCGGCACGGACTCAAGAACAGCGAGCCCACGGGCGACCTTGCCGGCCTGATGATCGAGCCATTTTTGTTCGTGATGTTCGCTCGCGCGCCAACGTGCTTCGTAGACGATCAAAATCGACGCATCGAGAATGCCGTCGCACAACGCCTGCAGCCGCAAGGCGGCGAGTCGCCGCCGCGGCTCGCGCGGGACGATCTTGCCGCCGCCGGCGCGTTCGTCGAGAAATTCGAGGATCACGCGCGAATCGTAATAGGCGGTTCCGTCATCGTCGATCAGCGCCGGAATCTTCCCGAGCGGATTTTGCCGCCGCAGGC
>JBAPZR010001056.1:0-5056 GCA_049285335.1 Xanthobacteraceae bacterium
ATTTGCTGCGGTGCGAATTTGAATCAAGTTGGTTTGTTAAATCTGCACAGCGAAGCCATCGTTGTGCCAAACCGCTCCACACTATCTTGTTCTCTCTGTCACGCGCGATTTTGGCCATAGCTTCGCACTCAGCGGCAAATTTCAGCAAGCGATCAGACGTGTGCATAGGGTACCTCCGGCCCCTTAAATCTCAAGTCTCATGAAAAGTTCCTTTCAGGATCAAATAAATTTTTGGGAGCGTCGGATCAGCGATATCGGTAGCGGCGGGGCAGTTTACAGCTTCAAGGAGAAAGGCAGACAGAGGAAGCCGAAACTTGGAGAGGCATTGAAGCAGCGCTAACTTACGCGAGGACCGCACGTAAGCTAATCGGGGTGGCCAGAGTTCTATCTGCGGGATTCCAGGGACCGTTGATACGCCCCCGACTACGAAACGTAGGATACGAGCGATTGTTTCACCGACCCCCGAAATGACAGCGAGCTATACAAAGTACAGGAAGTCTCGACGATAGATATTTGAAAAGCCCAGCCGTACTCGCATCATTTGGATCAGCGGAGAGTTTCAGGGTGTCGGTCCACAACTACAAAATTCATCGCGCCGCCACAGACGCTATTTGGAACTTCAACTACTTCGGCTGTTCCGTTTCAACTACGGAGTGGCCCCTGACTTCTCCTACAAACCTGCCTGTGACATTCCCCCAAGGGGCTAGGAAACTGCCCCAGCGAAATCGACGCGGTTAAAAATGTTGTTCTCTTTCACGGGGGTGACTAGTTTTCACTTTCGTTTTGAGCTACCCTTTTGTTTTGAGCTACCCTTTCGTTTTGAGCTACCTTGAAGATGATTTAATGGGCTGTCGGGGGACGGGCCATGACGTACCGCATCTACGTGAGACTGAAGAGCGGCGAAACGGCGATTAGCCGGAAGCTCTACGAAGGTTGGCCACCATCTTACGGCACCGAGCTTAAAGTGCCGCTAGCAGGGGGTGATACGGTCGAAGTGCGGATCGGCACCCCGCATACCGATGGCAATAAGAATGGCGGGATCAATGCGGACGAAATCTGAGGACTAACCTCAGAAATTTTTGTTCCCTTTGGGGAACCTTTTTCGGCGATGTGGTTTAACGCTGACCGGGGGTATCCCAATGGCTGGCAACGAATCAGTAGCAGCGTATCGGCAAAACGCTGCCAACTGCGTAGAAATGGCCAAGGAATTTCTCAAACCCGAAAGCAAACTCGTACTGCTCAATATGGCCAAGGCTTGGTTGAGTATGGCCGATCTTACCGAGAAGTTCGGAGTCGATAGCGAGCAGCAAAGTTAGTTGCAAGGGGCGTTGGGGTCTATTTCATCGTGATCCGAAGCGGATAGGCGGGGTATTGCGTGTGACCCTTCTCAACCGCCTGAACAGTTCCAGAGAATGGGCGGAGCTTCCCCTCGGTCGTCAGACCCTGCACCATGATTGGCCGTCGGGTTATCGAAGATTGCAAAAACCTCTCTTCATCCTCAACCTTGGCATAGAACTGGCTCATTCCTTCACCCAGCATGTATCGGCCTGGACTATTCAACGATAGGCCCTCGGCTAATCGAAAGCGTCAACGTTTCTTCTGCGGGGCCGCGCCAATTCCTTTACGCGCCGCAAGCCAGACGTTTCAATGTTGCGGCCTTTGTTTCGCTTGATCTGCAACGCGAGCCAAGATGTCGGATACCGGCAGAATAATATGATCTTGCGCCGAGGGGTCTATTTTTTCCACTGACGCTTTCCAACACCAAAAGACCAATCTTTCCTTTTGCTTGTTTGGAATTACTATTGCGTACGCTTTGTACCTACTCGAAATAGCGCCTCCCCAAATCTGTTGCAGGTCATCTTCCATATCCCAAACCACGTTTCTTGCAGAGGACGGAGGAAATCCAAGTTTCACCAGTTGAAATGTGAGAGCCGCTCTCTGTAGTTCGTATTTTGAAAACTGACCACCACCGAAAACCGTCCGATCTATTGCGCCAACCTCCAGCCACTCATTGATTGTTTCGAGGTCAGCGCCTATTGCTGCAGCTACTTCGGTCGCGGTGAAAAGATTACGACTCTCGCGCGAAACGGCGTTGTGTTGGATGGGTTGCACGATAGCCTCCCTCGATGAGGGTAGAGGCGATTCGATGAATAAGATTGGGCTTAGGTTCGATGCGCGTCAATCGGTTTGCGGGCCAGGAAACACGTTGTCAGCCCTGCCTTTTATGTACTTTTTTGACTTTTATGCAGCAACCCTATCCCAGAATTTGCGAGGGACACCGGATTGTTATCGCCAAGCTTAAGGAGCACCATAAGACATCGCGCTAACTCAGATTGCCGCTCCCACGCTTCTAAGACGCCCAACATCGGATCAAATTGCACGTAAGTCCAAGCCTTTTCAAAAGCGGCGCTAAGAATCCGCGTTTCGTCGGAGTCGAAAACGCTGCGCTCCAATTCAAGTGATGTCACAGTGTCAAGTGAGGTCACGAAAACTCCCCCTTCTCCGGGCCGTAGATGAAATGATACGCCGACTTCCAATTATGGCGAGTGAAATTGCGATTTCTGCGACAGACTGGGGCAAGGAATGTGAACAAGCTGTGCAAAAATCTGGATGCTGCATCGCACATGAAAGTAGGAAACACGATCTTTTGGATGGCATCAGCTATTACGGCAATAATCATACTGTGGGTCACATGGGATTTTCTTTATGGAATGAGCCAAGGTTTCCTTGTTCTCAACTTCCACGCTTTCATGATCGCCGCTGTTATTTGGGTGACTGGATTTATTTGCAGAAGCGTATTTTAGCTGGATCGTGCGTCTTGTCGTTGGAGGGCGCTATGTACAAGCAAACGGTCAAGAACGCTCAATGTCCAAAACCCAATGAGCCTAAGCCGCCAACGCCACGGCCACCACGACCACCACCGCCGCCAATGGTCCACGGCAGCCGTTAAACTCGATGTAAGGGAAATTCTTCAATGTCCCTTCGTCCCCCTAATTTGCTGCGGTGCGAATTTGAATCAAGTTGGTTTCGGGAAAAAGAGCCATGCGGATGGGAGAACTTGAAATCAACGACTATACCCGACAACTTCTTGAAGCTCATGGCAGTAGGTTGGTCGTAGAGGCCGCTCAGAAGGCTTACAGCTACGAGGAGAAAGGCCAGACAGAGGAAGCCGAAACTTGGAGACGCATTAAAGCAGCACTGAAAGTTATTCGAGGACCACACGTAAGCTGATCGGTAGGCCGTAGTTATTTGGCTCGCTTAGTCGGTGTTGTTCGCAAGATCGCCAACAATTCTTCAAAGGTGACTTCACGGATGCTCATTGGTTCCTTTCTAACTTTAGTCAAAAGAAAAACGTTTGCGCGTGTTGGCGCAAAACTGGTTGATGATGGGAAGGTCGAAGGCCTGTCTCGGTTCGGGTGAAACCGGCGCAATTCGTCCTTGCGTATATATGGGTGCGGGTCGAATCCGTTGCAAGTCGCGATCCATACTGGAAACCGAACTGGATTACGGGAATAGCGCTATCGGGCGAAGTCTACAGAACCCTTCGGGCGCGATTTGAGGAGGACAAAAAGGTCATTGGGTCGATTCGCTAGTACCGCGATCAAGCTTCCGGTCAATTCGCCCGGTGGCCTAATGACACGGTTGCTCAACTTCCTAAACTGCCCGTAAGTCTTCGGTGATAGTCTTTTTTCCCGTTATGCAGGCCAGCAACTCGTCACCGTCGATTTTGTGCCCCGCTTGGTCTGTGATTGAAACGTTTACCAATCCCGTCTCATACATCTGACGTGCTTTGCTAAGGGCCTCATGCACGTCGTTAGTTGTTTCCGCCACCGGACCTATGGCAAGACCGAGGGTATCGCAGGTGACGGTGTATGCCATAGAGCATGCTGCGCGTCTGTTTACGTCTCGCCAAACAACCAGGAGTTCGGATTCTGTATCGGCTCGCCCATGTTCAAAGCGAGAAGTCCTTTCACGCACCTAACCGCCGTCCAAATAATCCACCAGAGTAAAATTATTGCGCCGATCCCAATATGAAGAGTCAGAAACCCACCGAAAAAATATAATAGTCCAATCCAAAACGTTCTTACCTGGAACTGAAAATGCGATTGAGACACCCGATCCATTGTGTCCCGTTGCAGATAAGCGATTATTGCACCCACAAGGGCAGTTATCCCCGTTAGAAACCCGACCAGATACAGAATGTAAACGGCTAGGACCAATCCATAATTAGAAACGAGCGGCGGTTGGGGGGTAATGCGAGCAACGGCATGTTCTGTGTCACGCTCGCTCATTTGGCTTCCCCGCCCTGGTATTCCGGCTCATACGATTTGGATTGCTGTTGTTGCAGTGTTGCTTGTGCTTCCAATTTCTTCGCACGTCCCTGAAATCTTCGCTTAGTTTGAATCGGCCCGGACTGTTCAGCGAAAGGCCATCAGCCAATCGAAAGCATAAGTCCGACTTTTCTCGGAAGTACTTTGCGTCACCCTCCCCATTTACGCAAGGATCAGCGTAACGGAGGATGCGCCGTGATAGAAGTCAAAAAGCTGTCAAAGGGCTCTTTTAGCTCAACCCGTAGCGTGATCTTGCGTCAACGTTTCTCCTGCGGGGCCGCGCCAATTCTTTTGCGCGCCGCAAGCAACCGTCGAATATGGACGTGAACAGTATACGCATCGTAGGGCTTCGGCAGCGGCCCTTCTTCGCAAAGTTCCTTCGCGTTCTCGACAGCGCGAGGCACGGTGCCAGCTAACAACACACCTAAGCCGGGGCGATGCTCGCGTATCCACTTCGCTAAACCAAATCCGTCGATTGCTCCCGGCATTTCGATGTCACTGAACACAAGATGCACGACCGTGTCTTGGTGTAAGAGAACGGTCATTGCTTCCTCGGCATTTACGGCTTCAATGACCCTATAGCCGCAGTCCCGCAAATACTGCGGGGAATTCCTCTGGCCCCGTAATGTCGGCGGGGCTGAGAGGTGTGACACTTTCCAGCAACGCCAATGGCTTGCGGAAGGTGCGACAATTTCAGGCCCCATTGACGCGCCGAAAGTCTTTTC
>JBAPZR010001057.1:0-6769 GCA_049285335.1 Xanthobacteraceae bacterium
CAACCCAATATACCGAGCGTGTCGTTGGGATTGACTTGCAGTTGCGTCTGGCAAAACCGCGACACGTCCGGGTGGCAGGCGGCTCGTTCGCGCTCATTTCCCTGAGATTGTACAGGCGGCGGTTGCGGTGGCAGTTGTTGAGCGAATGCAGAGCCTAGACCAAGTGCAAGAGCGATCGATACGAGCGATGTCCGGATCATGGTCCCCCTTTCCGGGCATCCGGCCCGTCCCCATACACTGAAGCAAATCTTATCTCACACTTTCACGCCACTGTCGCGCGCGGCTGCGGATTATGGCGGAGTTATCCGCAAAAGCGGCCACCGCTGCGGCTTGGCGGCAACAGTGTTGCACGCCGGCGCAATGGAGAGATAAATCTCGCAGGGAAGGGCGGTTAGCTCAGTTGGTAGAGCGTCTGCTTTACACGCAGGATGTCGGAGGTTCGAATCCTTCACCGCCCACCACCACCAATCTTTGTCCGGCCCGGAGGCGTGGGTGACAGAACGTACCTAAGACATAGGTGACAATGTGCATGCTCGTGCCGAACTCGCGTCCAGCGATGACGAGCTCTGGCGCCAGTTTGACGCCGTGCAAAAAAAAATGTGATTGGGGAACTAAAACGCCCGCTGCCATCGCAACCGAACGATTGCGATGGCAGGCGGGCAGCGAGCGACGCCTGATCCGCGCTTGCGGATCCACCGACAGGAGGTGATCAGATCGCCTCTTTGAGTTCCTTGGAGGCGCGGAAGGCAACCTTCTTGCTGGCTTTAATCTGAATCGGTTCGCCGGTGGCCGGATTGCGGCCCATGCGCGCGGCGCGTTTCCTCACTTGCAAAATTCCAAGCCCGCCGATGCGGATACGTTCGCCCTTTTTCAGGTGCTTGACGATATTTCCAACAAGGCCGCCGAGGATCGCTTCGGCCTGTTTCTTGGAAAGCTCATTGTCCTCCGCGAGGCTTGCGGCGAGGTGTTTCAATGTCACGGTAGTCGCAGTCGTCTTACTCATCAGTTCCTCCTCGATGAAAGCGGTGGCTCGGAAAAGCGCCGCTCACGGCGAAGCAGTTAAACGATTCGGCTCAAGCTGACCACGCTTGTTTTGCCGATTCCACCGATGTTTTCGGCATCACCGCGGTCTCTGCTTCGCCTCTATGGCACGCATCAGCCGGCAGGAAAAGCCCGATTTTAAGCCTCAATCCTTGACTTGGCGCGTCCTGGGTCTTAACTCCCGACGCGCCCGCGGGGGCGTAGCTCAGTTGGTTAGAGCGTCGGCCTGTCACGCCGAAGGTCGCGGGTTCGAGTCCCGTCGCTCCCGCCAGATATCAATACAATCAATGGCTTACTACTGCCGGAACAAGTTGCGGCGTAACCCGGATATGGCCCTTAGAACTTGTAGCTGGCCTTGGCAGCGACCGCATTGACGGACTGGCGAGAGGTGATCGTCGCCGGATTTAACCCCCCGCTCAAGGTCACTGTGGGAAACTCGTAGTGGTTGTACTCAAGCCCGCCGACGATGTAATCGGTGAATGCGTATTCGACGCCAGTTCCGGCGGTCCAGCCGATATGCGTCGTGGCATCCCACCTTTGGAGCAGACCCTCCGTCTGCGCGAATTTAAATCCACCGAAAGCGATGCCGCCGTCCCCGTAGACCAGCAGCAACCGATCGAATGCCATGCCCGCCCTGGCGCGCACCGAAGCAAGGTAATTCATCTGGGTCTGACAATTCGTTCCGACATTTGCCGCGCAAATGCCGTCGGCCGTCAAAGTCGATCCGCTCAAATCGCCTTCGGCGCCAAGCACGAATTGACTGATCTGGTAATTGACGCCGAGCTGGCCGCCGTAGAGAAAACCAGAACCCGATTGACTGAATAAGCGCCACTCGGAGTCGTCCCAGGCACCGCCGAGTCGAACGCCGCCATAGAGCCCACTCCACGAATAGGGCGATGCGATAGGCGGCGGAGCGGGGGCAGGCGGAGGAGGAGGTGACGCGATATCCGCGGCCATGGTGGGTTCAACCGCCAACAAAATGATCACGACCGCAAGGCCGAAACTTCGCATGCACCAGTCCTAGCTTCCGAACCGATGCTTCGCAACTAAGGCGTGAACCCATCCAACTTACAATCCGTCGCAATTTCCGCGCGTCCCGCTTTACCGGAGTGGCCAAACGCCGGGCGGACAGACGATGACGTCGTAACCGGTCGGCAGTCCGCCGGGCGTCCTACCTGGAACCGGATTGCACACTGCGGGAATCGGCTGGCAGCCGAGGACGGTGCAGGCAATGCGTGACGGCGCTCGCGCCGCCGCGGAAGCCGAACGATGGTAGCGGGCCGGACGGGCAATGCGGTGCTTGGTTGTCGATGCAACCGCGTCGGAAACTAGAGCGGCGGTCAAACCAAGAATAGCGAACGTGAAAAAAACTCGTCTCACGAAACGCCTCCCTCCAATTCTTTTGGATACGAGCAACGAGCCGCGCGAGCAAGTTTCACGGGCACGATCAACGCCGGCGCGGCGCCTGCGCTTTAGCCCCGATAGAGCGGCGCCGGTTGAGTGAAGAAGCTCCAGAGAATGTGATAGACAAGGGCGTAATTCTTCTGTTGGAAGCTCGCGTGCGAAATTCCCGGCATCACGGCGAAATGCTTGTCGGGATTGGGCAGCCGCCCGAAGAACGCGATCAAATCGTCGAAGCTCGCGATGCCATCCCACTGCCCACGCATGATCAGCGTCGGCGCCGTGATCTTTTCCGGTTCGACCACCGGCAGATTGCTGCACATATCGACATAAGTTCCGGTCGGCACCGAGTTGTCGAGCGCGGTGACGGCGTCGGCGAAAGCATCGACGACTTTGTCCTCCGCGGTGCCGGGATGGTCGCGGTCGAAGATCGAATGGATGAAAGCCTTGTCGATCGGCCGCCGGTTCTTGGCCTTGAATTCGGGAAGTTTCTTCTTGCGCTCGGCGAGCGTGGGTGAGCTATCGCCCGTCCACACCATGGCGTCGAGCGCAAGCCTGCAGACCAGCTCTGGGTGGCGTTGCGCGAATATGGCCGCGCGCAGTGCGCCGGACGAGATCCCGTAAACCAGAAGCGGCCGCTTGCCGTGAAGCTTTTGAATATAGTTGGCAGCCGCAAGGCAGTCGTCCGCGCCTTGCGCAATCGGGGCGTTGTTGTCGCGATCCTTGGTCGAGCGGCCGTAGCCCTCCATGTCGACGCACCAGCAATCGAATCCGCGGCGCGCAAACCAGTCCATCACCGAGGAGTCGGCCTGTCCTTCGACCTGCAGGTCGAATGTCGGTTGCGCCGCCATCGAGGAGCCATGCACGAACAGGATCGTGCCGGCGCTGCTCTTGGGATCGCCGGCACATTTTTCAAACAGGAAAAGCTTCACATTGCCGTCCTTGACGGTCCAGTGCTCTTGGCTTTTGACGGCCGTAGCTTTGCTCACGTCGTTCATCGTTCACCTGCCAAAAATGCCTGCGCGGAAAGAAAAAACGCACAATGCTTTATTTGATCGTCGCGATGTGATTGTCGTTGATCACCTTAGCCCATTTCACCACTTCCGCGGCCATGAAAGTTTGAAATTCCTGCTGGCTCATCACCAAGGGCGCGGCGCCTTGCTTTTCCCAGGCCGCTTTGATGTCCGAGCGCTGCAGGATCGTGGTGATGGTGCGGTTGAGCAAGTCGACGATCGGCTGCGGCGTATGCGCCGGCGCCATGAAGCCGACCCACAGCGTGGCATGAAAGCCCGGCACGGCCGCTTCGGCGATCGTCGGCACGTCGGGCAGAATGGGTGATCGAGTCGTGCCGCTGGTACCGAGCGCGCGCACCGCTCCCGCATCGATGAGCGGCGCCATGGTCGGCACGGAATCGAACAGGAGCTGGATTTGGCCGCTGAGGATGTCGCTGCGCATGCCCGTAGAGCCCTTATACGGGACATGCACGATGTCGATGCCGGTGAGATTTTTCAAAAGCTCCGCCGCCATGTGGTAATTCGAACCCGGTCCGGAGGAGCCGAAATTCAATGTGCCCGGCTTGGCGCGCGCCAAAGCCAGAAGCTCGGTCAGGTTCTTGGCCGGTACCGACGGATTTTCGACCAGCACGAGATCGGTTTCGATCAGCGGCGCGATCGGCACCAGATCCTGCAGAAGATGATACGGCTTGTTCGTATAGAGCGTTTCGTTGACGGTTTGGGTGCCCGACGCCATGAGCAGCGTGTAGCCATCGGGGTCCGCCTTCGCGACCATATCGGTGCCGATGGTGGTGCCTGCGCCAGGCCGGTTCTCGATATAGAAGGTTTGATGCAAGGCTTTGCGCAGCTCTTCGGCGATGTCGCGGGTATAGAGGTCGGTCGGGCCGCCGGCGCCGAACGGAGCGATGATCTTGACGGGTCGCGATGGATAATCGTCAGCGCGAGCGGCCGAGACGGCGATCGCGCTTGCCAAAGCGACCATCACGATGGCGCGCCGCACGAACGGTGGCACATACGAAAGCATTCGCGGTTAGCTCTCCCTTGCTTGGCCTTTTCTTGGCTCTCAGTCCTCTGCTCAGTCGTTATGCAGACCTACATTGTGCCGGCAAGGCGTTGCGCGAAAGCCAGCTATACACGGGCTGCCTTGCACCTTTTTGTGCGCTGCGCTAAGGGTCGCGAAGTTCGGCTTGCAGCGCGAATCTGCTTGGTTTTGGGGCAAATCAGCGCACATCCGTTGCACGCGGGATAGCACCCTGCAGGATACGTTCCCTATATGGGAGTGTGTCCCTGTTTGCCTTTTTAAAAGGGTTCACGATGGGTCAATCGCTGACTCAATTGCTGCTCGCCTACCTGCCGCTCATCGTGTTCATCGGCGTCGCGGGAGTGATCGGGCTTGCGCTCCTCATCGTGGCTTTTGTCGTCGCCTATAAGCGGCCGGATCCGGAAAAACTCTCGGCCTACGAGTGTGGCTTCAACGCATTTGACGATGCTCGGATGAAATTCGACGTGCGATTCTATCTGGTCGCGATCCTTTTCATCATTTTCGATCTGGAGGTCAGCTTCCTGTTCCCGTGGGCGGCGGCGTTCGGTCATCTTGGCGCCGCAGGCTTCTGGTCAATGATGGTGTTCCTTGCGGTGCTGACGGTCGGATTTATCTACGAGTGGAAGAAGGGAGCGCTCGAATGGGATTGAGCGAACCCACCATCGTCAAGCCACGTCCGGGCCTCATCGATCCGCGCGCCGGCAAAGCGGCGCGTGTGGACGATCCATTTTTCTCCAGCCTCAACGGCGAGCTTGCCGACAAGGGCTTTCTTGTCGCCGCCGCGGACGACCTCATCGCCTGGGCGCGCACCGGCTCGTTGATGTGGATGACGTTCGGCCTCGCCTGCTGCGCCATAGAAATGATGCAGGTCTCGATGCCGCGTTACGACGTCGAGCGGTTCGGATTTGCGCCGCGCGCTTCGCCGCGTCAATCCGACGTGATGATCGTTGCCGGCACGCTGACCAACAAAATGGCGCCGGCTCTGCGCAAGGTCTATGACCAGATGCCGGAGCCGCGGTACGTGATTTCCATGGGATCCTGCGCGAATGGCGGCGGCTATTACCATTATTCGTATTCGGTGGTGCGCGGCTGCGATCGCATCGTTCCCGTCGATATTTACGTGCCGGGCTGTCCACCGACTGCTGAGGCGCTGCTCTATGGCATTCTCTTGCTCCAGAAAAAGATTCGCCGCACCGCCACGATCGAACGCTGAAAATGGATGAGACCCTCGACACGCTCGGCAGAACGATCGCTGGCGCGCTTGGTGCTTCGGTCACGGCGTACACCGTTGCGCATCGCGAACTCACCGTAACGGTGGAGCCATCCGAGATCGTGGCGGTCTTGCGCTTTTTGCGCGACGATCCCGGCTGCCAGTTCGTATGTCTGATCGACATCACCGCCGTCGATTGGCCGAGCCGCGACCGGCGTTTCGAGGTCGTCTATCATTTGCTGTCGCCGAAGCACAACGCGCGCATACGAGTTAAGATCACGATCGACGAAACGACGGCTGTGCCCTCGGCCATCGAAGTATTTCCCGGCGCTGATTGGTACGAACGGGAGACTTACGATCTCTACGGCGTGGTATTCACCGGTCATCCCGATTTGCGGCGAATTCTGACCGACTACGGGTTCGACGGTCATCCGCTACGCAAGGATTTTCCGCTGACGGGTTTTGTCGAAGTTCGCTACGACGACGAGCTCAAGCGAGTGGTCTACGACCCCGTCCGTCTCAATCAGGAATTTCGAAACTTCGATTTTCTGTCGCCGTGGGAAGGCACCGAATACATCTTGCCCGGCGACGAAAAGTCGAGCGGGAAGGGGTCGTGACATGAAGCCGACGCTCAAAGCCGGCCTCAGGCACCGCTTCGCCTACAAGGTCCCTGAAAACAAAACCGTCCCCTATACCTATCCGGAATCGCCTGAGATTTCGTCGATGCCGAAGGTGTTCGCCACGGGGTTCATGATCGTGCTGATGGAGTGGGCCTGCACGCAGCTCCTGGCACCGCATCTCGATCCGGGCGAAGGCAGCCTCGGCGTGCATGTCGATGTGAGCCATCTCGCTGCCACACCGCCGGGAATGACGGTCACCGTCGACATCGAATGTGTCGACGCCGGTCCCCGCGTCAGCTTTAAGGTCAAGGCGCACGACGGGATGGATCTGATCGGCGAAGGTCGTCACGAGCGCTTCGTCGTGAAGTGGGACAAATTTAATGCACGCGTTGCCGCCAAGGTCGCAAAAATCGCGGAGCTGGCGTGATGACCGAGACCGTAC
>JBAPZR010001058.1:0-2775 GCA_049285335.1 Xanthobacteraceae bacterium
GCGCTCGTTCATGAACGGCTCTTTTTCGCTGGGCCGGTAAAACTTGCCGTCCAGTTCGACGCTGGGCGCATCGGCTTTGCCGTTTCTGGGCGGCTTTTCCGCTGCTCGACGGGTTTTGCTCTTGAACAGCTGCATCTGCATATACTCCCCCACCCAATGCACCCTCGCGCGGCGGCTTATATCCAACATCTATGACAGTGACAACAAGATCGTGGTGGCCGAAAAGCCGCGCCCACAGTTCTTTTAGGGCGTGTTGCTAACACCGCGGGTCAGTCTTGTGGGGTTCTGTCTGCGTGATTAGTGATCGAAATGATCTAATCGAAACCGTAATGTTGCACGTTCTAATCTTTATCGGTTTGGCCATTATCTTAGTTGCGACAGCGAGGACTACGAAGCCCCAACGAATGACCAAAGAAGTGATAACACGGATGGCTTGGGGTCCTATCGCGGGCTCACTCTGCACGAGAAGATTTACGATTTACGGCCCTTATTGGATGCCAGTTGGATACACGCGCAAAAAACGCAACGACGACGCGATTAGTCTCGCCCTTCACTGAGCGAAGACAAGATAACAAGGTTGCCCGCGAACTGGGCGCAGGCACCGGCACCGTGCAGCTCATTGCGCGGGAGAAGGCGCACCCTTTCGACGCCGCCGCGTAAGAAGGCATCGCTGAGTCTTCTGTGCCCCGCAGGGGCACGCACGTCGATCTGTTCGATCAGAGCGGCCTGTGCATTCTGCCGAGGAGCCACCCGATGCCGAGCGCCACGATTGCCGTTATATAGGGCTGGGTCTCGATTGTCGTGCGCAGCCATTTGTCGAGGTTCGCAGCCGTATCGCGTGCGGCGTCCGCGGTCTGACCGTAGAGGTCCTGGGCGGCCCCCGCCGCTTGGTCGAGTTTTCCCTGAATCTGTGTTTTCACGTCACCTGTTGAGCGACCCACGCCTTCTTCGACCTTGCCGCCGACGTTTCTGGCTGTGCCGTACAGACGGTTTTCATCCATTGGAGCGATCCTTCCCAGTTCGATTAGCCATGCAACGCCAGCGCGCGGCCAATGTTCCTCCAAAGCACATTCGCCTGTGCCTCTAGCTACGAAGCCCAAACTCTGTTTGGTTCTTGAGACTAATAAAGCTCGTGACCTGCAAAAGCTACGTCACGGCCAACGGCAACAGCGTGAACAGCTTTGCCTTTTCCTCAGCGACAAGTTGAAGAAGAGTCTTTGTTTCGTTCATCTCTTCGGACAGCTTTTTACAGAAATGCTCGATATTCAAACGCGCAACCATCGAACGCAACCTTACGCCATCTGAGGCGAGATCCGTCATGGCTGTCTCCCCGACTTTCCCAGCTCCCTCGTTTTGTCAAACGCGGCTGTCGCTGTTTGGTTCCACAATCCGGGATCGAGCGCGAGCTGATGAGGGCTGTTTGCGCCAGATCAAAGTCTTATTGAGCGCCACGCCTTAAGTAGCAATTTCGGTTTTATCAGTGGTTGAACGAACCCCTGAGCATCGAGAAAGCCTCCTAGTTTCTTGGCCGTTCGAGGTTGTCATGGTGAAACCTAAAACGAAGCGAGCGGCTCCCGATCGCAGCAAGATTTCGATGGAGAACGAGACTGAAGTTAAACACTGGACGAAGCACCTTGGAATCACCCGTGAGCGGTTGCAAAGCATCGTCGAAAAGGTCGGAAACTCCGCGACGAGCGTGCGCAAGGAACTAAAAAGATAGTGCAGACCGACTCCGACGTTGCCACGTCGCGCAGATCTGACGATCTTCAGGCATTCAGCAAGAAGATGATTGAGGGAATCAATCCGCGCGCTTCAACCGATAAAAATCAATAACTAAGCCGAGCCATTAGGGACAGGCGCGCCAAGCGGCACCGTCCTGCCGAGGCTGAACCTGCTTGCGCCTGTATTTTGCAACCAGACAACGCTGGTTATCCGAGCGGTTTTCGCGGAAACGACGTTCCCTTTATCGCGGACTCGGGTCAGCGCAATGTGGAAAGCGAAAGGGCGATTTGGGGGACGGCACTGGAAGCCTTTGTGGTGGGCGGCTGCTCCTCGGTGACGACATCCTGACAATCCAGGCAGAGCCACCTGCCGTTGATCCGTTCGACATATCGTTTTTTGCCGCAACCGTCACAGCACGCGATTTTTGCGTACCCCATCTTTGCCCCCTTTGTAATCACCGCCTCGTTTATGTCGCCGCCTCATACTCACTCTTCACTGAAGTCCGTGACGTCTCCGGTAATCCCGCTGAGAGCGTTTGCGCGTTGAGTTTAAGAGTAAAGCCGTTGTCCATCTTGACCAGCACAAAGCGCCGATTGCGAGTGCCTCGCTTGCCGATAACAGTTCCGTTCACACCGTTGCAACTAATGCGTTGACCGTCCCTGATGTCGTCCATGCTCATCCGCTTTCAAAGGGCGAGAAATACGCATCATCCTGCGCACATGCAAGGTATTGAGGTGCGGAGGATAAGGTTGCCGGGAGCGAACGCTTGGAGAGCGATGGGTCACCAGCACGTCACGACACAAGCGAGGGCAGGGCTGGATCAGTGCGGCCCATGCTGAGAACGTCTGTTGATAACTCTCAGGGTAGATTGCCGCGACTCGGGGCCAGTTGTCTCTTGATGGAATCAGTGCGTTTGCGTAGCGCCAACCAGAAAGGGGTCCCACGATGGCTAAACGCAAGAAGCAATCATCAAAAGTCCAAAAGAAAAAGGGGGCTAAAGCGCGCCCTAAGGCCAAGAAACCGTCTAAGGCTGCGCGAGGAAAGGCGGCCGCG
>JBAPZR010001059.1:0-1562 GCA_049285335.1 Xanthobacteraceae bacterium
AGCAAGTCTTCAATTCGCGACGTGGAGCGGGCCATGATGGGGCGGCTCAATCGAGATCAGGAAGAGTTTTTCTATTCATTTCGCCTCGATGAGGCGGTGCCGGACGATCATCCGGTCCGCGAGATCGCCGCGGTTCTTGATCTGAGTTGGGTGCATTCTGAGCTGGCACCTTATTATCCTCGGCTCGGTCGGCCATCGATCGATCCGGTGCTGATGATCCGGATGCTCATCGTCGGCTACGTATTCGCGATCCGATCGGAGCGGGCGCTGTGCCGTGATGTGCGAGTGAACCTTGCCTATCGCTGGTTTTGTGGGCTCTCGATTGAGGACAAGATCCCGGATCACTCGGCGTTTTCGCGGGCCCGCAATGAGCGGTTCCGCGACAGCGGCATTTTCCGGAGGTGTTCGAGCGTGTTGTGGGCGCGTGCATCGTGGCTGGTCTGGTCGGCGGCGAGGGTTTCGCGGTGGATGCCAGTCTGATAGTTGCGGATGCCAATAAGCAGCGATCAACCCCCGCCTCACAGTGGAACAGAGAGCTGGACGCACAGGCAGTAAGCCGCGCGACCAAGGAGTATCTCGCCACGCTTGATGACGCAGCATTCGGGGCTGCCAGCGACGTGACGCCAAAGTTCGTCTCGCCGTCCGACCCCGCCGCCCAATGGACGGGGGCCATGCGCGGACCGGCGTTCTTTGCTTATTCTGACAACTATCTGATTGACGTGAAGTCCGGCATCATCATGGACGTCGAGGCGTCGCGCGCCATCCGCCAAGCCGAGGTCGGCGCGGCCAAGACCATGATCGAACGCACCGAGTCACGCTTCGACATCAAGCCCGAACGGCTCGCGGGCGATACCGCCTATGGTTCCGGAGCCAACCTCAACTGGCTGGTCAACGAGGTGAAGATAGCGCCGCATATCCCGGTAGTCGACAAGTCGAAGCGCGAGGATGGGACCTTCAGTCGGGAAGACTTCACCTTCGACAAGGCGCGCAACGTTTGTATTTGTCCAGCCGGCAAGGTTCTCACGACGACGGGCAAGCTGGTCAACGATGGAGAGACACTTCACTACCGCGCCAGGACACGCGACTGCCGCAGCTGCCTACTCAAGGCGCAGTGCTGCCCAAAGATCCCCTTCCGCAGAATCCCACGAAGTATCTACGAGGAGGCTCGCGATGTGGCGCGGGCGTTGGCCAAAACCGAAGCATTCGAGCGGTCGCGCCGCGATCGTAAACGTGTTGAGATGCTGTTTGCACATCTCAAGCGCATCTTTCGGCTCGGTCGTCTGCGCTTGCGTGGGCCATGCGGTGCTCAGTTCGAGTTCACACTAGCCGCAATCGCCCAAAACCTCCGCAGGCTGGCAAAGCTCGTCGTTCGATCACCGCCAGTCGCACAGGCGTACTTTGCATAAGGAGTGCAGAGTTCGCTGGCAATGGAGCCAGACCATCCCCGTTAGGGAGCGTATGCAGGTAACTATCGAAGAAGTCCGCGCCAGCCGCCACGCACCTGTCATTGCCGACTTCCGCAACAGAATCGGCCAAAAGCGGACTCATGCAATGCAGCAAAC
>JBAPZR010001060.1:0-1810 GCA_049285335.1 Xanthobacteraceae bacterium
TCGCAATTGCGAGGGTGTAATTGACCTGGGCCTGCCCGATTACCGAGGCCTTGGCTACGACCTGGAAGACGCTCTCCAAGGCGCGGCCGGTAATCTCGTCCGCGAACGACATAGTGAGAAAGGGAATATCTGCTCGCGCTGCCACCTCGGAAACCGGCAGCGTCAACGACGACGCGAAGGCGCCTAGGATCGCGGTGAGATCGTTCTGGGTGATCATCTGCTCGGCGACCTTCGACGCGGTGCTTGGATTCGAAGTGGCATCGCTGACAACCAAGTTGATCTTGGCGCCGCCCAACGCCTTGATGCCTCCTGCCGCGTTAATCGCATCGGCAACGAACTCGATCCCGTTGCGGCAATTGATACCAAACTGGGCATTGGCTCCGGATAACGGCTGGATCACTCCGATTTTGACTGCGGGACCTTGAGCAAACCCAGAGCGGATAACGAACGGCGCTACAACGAGTGCAGCCGTTCCGCCGACGATTGCTCGTCGGCGAGTCAAGGCGCCGATTGTCACTGACTTGTGCCCGGACATGTGTCCTGTCCCTTGCATCAAACCGCAGCAGCGTGTTTCACCATAAGTGGAATGGAGACATCCGCATTCATTCTATCACTTCGTCGGCTATGGCGAGCAGCGTTGCCGGTGTAGCCAGCCCGAGCGCCGTGGCAGTTTTCCGGTTGATAACCAATTCGAATTCGGTGGGGGCCTGCACGGGTAAGTCAGCGGGGTTGACGCCCTGAAGAATGCGATCGACATAACCGGCCGCACGCTCAAACAGATTTCCGAGATTGACTCCATAGGAAATCAAACCACCCTTTTCCGCCATGAAACGATAGCCGTATACCGTGGGCACCCGATAACGCTCTGCCAGAGAGATGACCCGTTGGTGATGAGCTGCTGTAAAAATGTCCGGTAGTAGGACCGCACCAGCACCGGGCTCGCTTGTGAGATCAGCAAAAGCGGCTTCGATCTCGTCGTCATCGTGAACCAATGCCATGGCGGCTTTTACTTTAAAGGCTGAAGCAGCGGCATCGATTGGACGCAGGAAGTAGGATCCGCCCCCAGCGGTCGCCTGTGGATTGAATAGGAAGCCAACACGTGTGATCTGTGGGGCAATGTCTTTAAGTAATTCCACCCACTTCCCGGTCATCGAGGATTCGAAATTGGTAAATCCGGTGACGTTCCCACCGGGATGCGCGAAGCTCGTGACGAAGCCCTCGCCGACGGGGTCGGATATCGACACGAATACGATTGGAATGTTGCGAGTTTCGCCCAGGAGGGTCGTCACCACGGGACTGGAGTGGGCTACAATTACGTCGGGCCGCAACTCAACCAGTTCCTTGGCGAACTTCCACACGAGTACGGCGTCGCCGAGCGCCCAGCGGTAGTCAATCCCAAGATTACTGCCCGCCGACCATCCGAGCTTGTAAAGTCCCCGTTGTAATGCCGCGACATTGATTGTGCCTGGGGGTCATTAGCCGCAAAGTCCATCAGCACACCGAGCCGCCGCGGCCGGTCGATTCCTTGAGCTGATAAGATCTGCGGCCACGCCACCGCGCCGCCAAGAAGCGTGATGAACTGGCGCCGCCGCATATGCCGCCCCCGGGCAAAAGACCACGCTAAGATCGATCTAACGGTAGCACAGGTCGGCCACTAGCGAGTGTGACATAAGGCATGGGCAGAGCACAGCCGAATGTCCGCTTTGGGTCATAAGCGGACATCCCGACTTTCCAACGAATGTCCGCTTTACCCCCAACAGCAGACATCGCTGAGCGCTGTCGTCATGTCCGCTTTGTGCCAACAGCGGAC
>JBAPZR010001061.1:0-2959 GCA_049285335.1 Xanthobacteraceae bacterium
CGCAATGACTTACCAACGGTGCGGGCAAAAATGGGTGTATTGAATGCAAAAGATAACTTTTTCGCTACCCGAACCTGAATTAGCCCGTCTCGTCTCTGATCTGCTCTTTGCAGGTAGTGCAGTCCCGGTTCTCCCGGGCCCACCATCATTCTTAAAAAAGCGATATCCGCTCTCGGACCCGAAGCAGACAGTGACGGGGCCGGACACTATTCATTGGTGCCGCCCATGCGGCCATGACGATAAGCGAAGCCGGGGAAAATGTGACGTTAAGCTAATGTGCCATCCAGTAGCGGACGCGCTCATTCATGGCGAGCATTCCAATCGCGAAGGACTGGCACTTTCGGCGATGACGTATCCCATTCGGAAAAGCCAAGGTGAATAGCATGGCGTTTCCTTCGGCCGTCTACAGGGATCAGTGTGCTGCCGACAGCGATTGGAAGTTTTCGCGGTGGGCGACGAAATAGAAGTTGCGGCCGCTCCGGTTGTTTCGCCACGCGACCAGCGGCTTGAACGATGGCAGGTCAAGTCTGGGATTGATATTCGGGACGGCGGAAGCAAAAATCGGGAAAACTCGCGGTGGGAGTCTATGATGAAGCCACAGCTAGCTTCGTCTGTCAAAAACCGATGCTCTGTATTTGCGCTCCTGACGGCGATTGCGACGCTTGCTCTTGCGAGCTGCGGCTCGAAAAACACCTTCGTCGCGCCGCCCCCTCCGAAGGTCGTCGTAGCACAACCGCTACTGCAGCCGGTGATATTATATCTCTACCTGACAGGTAACACTGCGGCGTTTAGAACCGCGAATCTGGTCGCGCGAGTCCAAGGTTATCTGGACTCGATCAATTATCGGGACGGCGCAGCGGTCAAGAAGGGAGCGCTGCTCTTCGGCATCGAGCGCGGCACCTATCAGGCAGCGCTTGATCAGGCCAAAGCACAATTGGCGAAAGACCAAGCTGTACTCGGAGAGGCGCAGGTCGATCTTACACGCTACGAAACGTTGGCAAAGCAGCAATCAATTGCGTTACAACAGGCGCAAGACCAGGCATTCGTTGTTGAGCAGGATAAGGCGACCGTTGGAGTCGACCAGGCCAACGTTGATACAGCCAGCATCAATCTCGGCTATACCAGAGTCCTCGCCCCCTTTGACGGCGTCGTTACCAATCATCAAGTCGATATCGGCAATCTTGTCGGCACGTCGGTGACGACCACGACGCTCGCAACCATCGTCCAGATCGATCCGATCTATGTCAATTTCACGCTGAGCGAGCCGCAATATTTGGCGATCCGCAGAAGCAATGCCAAGGCTGGACTCCCAACCAGTTCGACAGATTTGACATTTCTTGCGACCATTCCGATCGACATCGGTCTGCAGGATGAGGAGGGCTATCCTCACAGGGGCCATCTCGACTACGTCTCGCCGCAAGTCGACCCCTCAACCGGGACGATAGCGGTGCGCGCGATATTCGATAACAAGGACAACGCGCTGCTACCTGGCCTGTTCGTGCGCGTTCGGGGACCGATCGGGCATCAGGACAAGGCGCTGCTGACGCGAAATGAGGCGATCGGAACAAGCCAAGAGGGAAGCTATGTCTTGGTGGTCGGCGCGGACAACGTCGTTCAGCGCAAAATCGTTAAGACCGGAGAACAGCAGGGTCAGTTGCGGATCATCGACTCTGGTCTCGATCCAGGTGATTGGGTCGTGACCGAGGGCGTTCAGCGGGCCTTTCCTGGCGCGAAAGTCGAACCGCAACGAACCGAGCTGCAGTCCTCGGCGGCGGATCAATCCGACGACGCCAAGACGAACGTTCCCGAACCGACACCGAAATAAAAGGCTCCGAGGGACCGGGATGATCTCGCGCTTTTTCATCGACCGGCCAGTACTCGCCAACGTGCTGGCATTGGTTTTCGTCCTGATCGGCCTGGTCGCGCTCGTGCAATTGCCGACGGCTGAATATCCCAACGTCGTCCCACCGACCATCCAGGTCTCGACGCGATATCCGGGCGCGAGCGCCCAGACCTTGGTCGACACCGTTGCCCTTCCGATCGAGCAGCAGGTCAACGGTGTGGAGAACATGCTCTACATGCAGTCGACAAGTGCGAGCGACGGCACGTATTCGCTGACCGTAACCTTCGCGATCGGCACCGATCCCGACAAAGCGCAGATCCTGGTCCAGAACCAGGTATCTGCCGCGGTTTCATCATTGCCGCCGGGAGTGCAAGCCCAAGGTGTGACGGTCGCAAAGAGGGCGAGTTCTTTTCTCGAATTCATCGCATTGGTTTCGCCTGACAGCCGTTTCGACAGCCTGTTTTTGTCCAACTACGCCGTTATCAGCATCCAGAACGAACTCGCTCGCCTCAAGGGCGTCGGCGCCGTGACGATCTTCGGGGCCGGTCAATACGCGATGCGCATTTGGATGAATCCGGACCTGCTGCAGGCGCGGGGCCTGACCCCGGCGGATGTAATCAGCGCCATCCAGCAACAGAGCCAGCAAGTCACTGCCGGTCAGGTTGGCGCGCCGCCCGCGCCGAAGGGCCAGGATTTCCAATATACGCTCGACCTCAAAGGCCGCCTGGATGATCCCACGGAATTTGAGAACATCATCGTCAAGGCCACTGGCACAAGCGGTGGCCAAATCACCAGAATCCGCGACATCGGCCGCGTCGAACTCGGAGCCCAAACCTATAGCCAATCCTTCAATCTCGACGGCCGGCCGGCAGCCGGGATCGGCATCTCGCTGCTGCCGGACGCCAACGCTATTGCGGTCGCCGACGCGGTCAAGGCGAAGATGGACGAGCTCGCCAAGAGCTTCCCTGCGGGCGTCAGCTATGTGACGCCCTACGACACCACGAAATTCGTCAGAGCCGCGATCGACGAGGTCTACATGACCCTCATCGAGGCTGCGGCTCTAGTGCTTATCGTTATCCTCCTGTTTCTGCAGGATTGGCGGGCGATGCTCGTTCC
>JBAPZR010001062.1:0-1721 GCA_049285335.1 Xanthobacteraceae bacterium
ACCTGCGCCTCCGCTTTGATCCAGTCATGTTGCGTGAGTTTTGTGCGCTGCAACGATCCAAACTTTTGATCTAGCGCAATCTAGTCGCACGGAGATACTCTTAGATGGCGTCGGGGGAAGTCTTGTAGCGCTGGAGGGCGCAGATAATGTCACCCGACGAAGTTAGAGCGTGCTACCGGCTGTATGCAGCCTACTACACGTCATGCGGAATCAGTCCCTACCGAAGAATGCTGGCATCTCTGGTCCAGCTGCGCCACAGCCTTTTCAAGGATTCGTTCGCGCAGATATCTTGGGCTGAACTCAAGATACAAAAGTAATCAGCATCGCAAATTGGAATGCTCACAATTCACCAACAAGGGTGAGAGGGCTACGAAGGGTATACCGCAATGAACCAACACGAAACCAGCTTCGAAGTTATGGCCATGGCAACAGTCGTGAAGCAGCTGTTGAATGATGCGCCGCCGGACAAACGCGAAGCAGTGCTGACGGCCGCTCACTCCATGATTGCACGCGATTTAGCCTCCGATATGGTGATGTCGGTTCGTCAGACGCCGGAAATGATCTCGGAAGTAATGGAGCTGAAAGCTAGGGCAATTTACCGCTTCACGCGCAACATCACCAACAATAACAGCCCTGAAGATGCGGCAAACCTTTTATTTCGCCATCACGGCGGCATCGGCGGCAGTGGCTATCTCGATCAAATACTGGAACCGACGGTGAGGTTGACGGTAGAGCGATCCGCTCATTCGTGAACGTGAGACTCAATCGGCGGATTGCGGCCAACTTTGCGAAGCTGTCGGAGATAGTGACGAGGGCGAATTTAGCTGCGAGACGCTACCTGCTGGACCTGCATCTCGCAGAATTTCAATGATCGGCGCGCCCGCGAAAGCGATAGATGGCGAGCGCGGTCCCGAGCGGCGCTCCGATCAGGAGGGCGCACCCGCTCGCCGTCAGGCTGATTTTGAGCGATAGGATGACGATCTCGCGCAAATCGGCATCATTGCTCGCAATCAGCGTTAAGGCGGTCCTTATAGCGGCCGAGAAATCGCCCATGCCCCATTATCCAACCGACGTAGTATAAACGCACGATGCGCGCGACGGATATGAGTGGGTTCGTTCTTGCTGGTGCGCTTGCCATTCTGGTGGCTGGACCGGCCACGCCGCAAATGCAGCCTGTCGGCGATGCAGCCATGCACACGCTACAGCAGACTTACGATGTCGAGACCTTCGGGGCTTTCCGCAACATCATGATGAGTGGCGATTTCATTGGTAGGGTGCGGCTTGACGCCGTGATGGCCAGGCACCCGACGACCGGCGTCGGCGCACTGGCCGACGCGCTGGGCGAAATAACGATTTGTGATGGGAGGCTAATCGTGAGTTATGGCAGGGTGCCATCAACCAATTCCGCGTCAGAAGCGGCCGCACTACTGGCGACCGCACGGGTTGACGGATGGCAAGGCGTCCCGGTCGAAAATGACGTGCCGCCGAACGAGGTTGAATTCTTCATAGCGGTTGCGGCAAGAACCCACGGTATCGACCCGACAGTGTCGTTTCCGTTCGAGGTGCGGGGAAACATTGGTCCCTATGTCATGCACGTCAATGAAGGTCCTACCAACGGCGAACATGGCATGGACATGCCGATGGCGGTTACAGTTCAAGACAAAGGTGATCGCCTCGACGGCGTCGTAGCGGGCCTCTACGCGTCGCTCGATCTCATGGGC
>JBAPZR010001063.1:0-9799 GCA_049285335.1 Xanthobacteraceae bacterium
CCCATTCGTTGACGATTTTCGGAACGCCGTCCTTGCGGATCATCGGCTTTAACAACCGCTGCGGATTGTTGACGTAGTCGAAACCGAACCGGCCCTTAACGCAGAGCCGGTTCTCGTTGGCGGGGCCGTTCCTGCCGGTGACATATTGAAGCTTGTCGTCCTTGATGTGATAGGTGAGTTGGCAGCCGACGCCGCAATAGGGACACACGCTGTCCACCGACCGGTCGGCTTTGCCGACAAAGACATTTTTGCTGTCTACCAGAGTCGCCGGCATCAGCGCTCCGGTCGGACAGGCCTGCACGCATTCGCCGCAGGCAACGCAGGTCGAAGCGCCCATCGGATCGTCGAAATCGAAGACGATCTTCTCGGTGTAACCGCGGCCGGCCATGCCGATCACGTCATTGACCTGAACTTCGCGGCACGCGCGGACGCAAAGATTGCACTCGATGCAGGCATCGAGATTGACCGCCATCGCTGGGTGCGAGCGGTCGGGCGCCGGCTCGCTGCGGGTGGGGAAACGTCCCTGTTCGATATTCAGCCGCGTCGCGATCTTCCACAATTCGGAATTGGGGTCGTGCGCCACCTCGCGCGGCGGCTGATCGGTGAGCAGAAGCTCGGTCACCATTCTCCGCGCCGTCGTGGCGCGCTCGGTTTGCGTCCGCACCTGCATGCCCGGCGATGGCTTGCGGATGCAGCTTGCTGCGAGCACGCGCTCGCCCTCGATTTCGACCATGCAAACGCGGCAATTGCCGTCGGCCCGGTACCCGGGCTTGGGGAGGTAGCACAGATGCGGCAACTTGATGCCAAGGCGGCGGGCGGCGCGGAAGATCGTCTCGCCTTCGCGGATGTCGATCTCGCGATCGTCGATCGTGAAGGTCTTGGTATCGGTCATGACATCTTCCTCTGCGGCATCACGGAAAGGGACTCGTCCATCACCAATGGTCCAGCGGCTTCTTTAGTTCATCGGGAAAATATTTTAGCACGCACAATAACGGGTTGGGCGCGGCCTGGCCGAGGCCGCAGATCGATGCATCGCGCATCAATGTCGACAGTTCGTTGAGCAGCGCGGTGTTCCAAGGCCCGTCGGCCATCAGCTTCACCGCCTTTTCCGTGCCGACGCGGCAGGGCGTGCACTGGCCGCAACTCTCATCTTCGAAAAATTTAATGAGATTGAGCGCCACCGCTTTCATATCGTCTTTGTCGGACAGAATGACAACGGCGTGGGAACCGACGAAGCAGCCGAATTTCTCCAGCATGCCGAAGTCGAGCGGAATATCGGCCATGGAGGCCGGCAAAATGCCGCCGGACGCGCCGCCCGGCAGATAGCCTTTGAACGTGTGGCCATCGGCCATCCCGCCGCAGAATTCGTCGATCAATTCGCGCACGGTGATGCCGGCCGGCGCGAGCTTCACGCCGGGATTCTCCACGCGTCCCGAGACTGAAAAGCTGCGAAAACCCTTGCGGTCGTGCCGGCCCTGCGACGTGAACCATTCGACGCCGCGCTCGACGATGTCTCGCACCCAGTAAAGCGTCTCGACATTCTGTTCGAGCGTCGGGCGGCCGAATAGACCGACCTGAGCCACGTAAGGCGGCCGATTGCGCGGCAGGCCGCGCTTGCCCTCGATCGACTCGATCATCGCGGATTCTTCGCCGCAGATATAGGCGCCGGCGCCGCGGCGCAGATGAATTCTGGTGTGCTTGGAGAGGCCCGCCTGCTCGACCTTGGCGATCTCGTCGGCGAGAAGGAGCCGCACTTCCGGATATTCGTCGCGGATGTAGAGATACGTGTCGGGCGCCTCGACGATCCAGGCCGCGATCAGCATGCCCTCGATGAACCGGTGCGGATCGCGTTCGAGATAAAAGCGGTCTTTGAACGTGCCGGGCTCACCCTCGTCGGCATTGACGGCGAACAGTCGCGGCGCCGGCTCCGCGCGGACCAGCGACCATTTGCGGCCGGTGGGGAAACCCGCTCCGCCAAGCCCACGCAGCCCGGAATCGCTGACAATCTTGATTATGTCGTCGCGGCTGCGCTCGTCGGCGAGGCAAGCTTTGAGAAGCTCATAACCGCCGCCGCGAATATAGGTGTGGAAGGGGGCCGGGGTCGGATAGGCATGGGCATGTTCAGGCTTCGCCGCGGCCGCGGCGACTTTCGCGGCGTCCGCATGCATCACCTGGAGGTGGCCGATGGCACAAACCGGAGCGCGATCGCAGGCGCCCATGCACGGCGCCCGCACGACGCGCACCTTCGGCCCGAGCTTCCCCGGCAGTTCGGCAACCAGCCGCTCGGCGCCGGCCAGCGCGCACGATAAGGATTCGCACACGCGCACCGTGATTTCCGGCGGCGGGCTCTCGCCCTCCTTCACCACATCGAAATGCGCGTAAAAGGTCGCGACCTCATAGACTTCGGCCAAAGCGAGCCGCATGTCCTGCGCCAAAGCCGCAAGATGCGCCGCGGAAATGTACCCATAGCGGTCCTGGATCAGGTGCAGGTACTCGATCAAGAGATCGCGCCGGCGCTCGCGTTCGCCGAGTAGGGCGCGAATTTCCCTAAGCGCCTGCGGGTCGACTTGGCGGCCTTTTGGCGTGCGCGGCGCCCGGCGCCGCCCGGTGGTTCGCCCGCGATCTGCGGGCGGAAAAGTTTCTCGTGGCTCGGTGAAGCTCATCTTTCCTTTTAAAACGCAAAAACGCTTATGGGAACAGAGGGTAGCATGCAAGTTCCCCAATATCCGGAATATGGGGAGGGAGGTTGCGTCGCGTCGCGCCTCGGCACGCGGCACTTGGCCCCAGTTGGGCCCGCCAACCCGCTCCGGCCCTGCCAATTGGTCGGTTTCGCGCCGTGGACAGCTACACGCGCTACGCGAGCCCGGATAGTTCTTTGGTCTAGGGAGACGGCGGCCATCTGTACGCGGCGGCGATTTATCGGCATAAATACGGGATAAAACTAAACACCCCAGGGGGACGCCCTATGACCACATTCGATCAAGCCCTGCCGGCCCGCCGCGGACCCGGCATTCTCGATCGCGAGCGAATCATTGCCAAGGCAGGCTTCAACCGGTGGCTGGTGCCGCCCGCCGCTCTTTGCATCCATCTCTGCATCGGCATGGCCTATGGCTTTTCCGTGTTCTGGCTGCCTTTGTCGCACGCGCTCGGAATCACCACGTCAAAGACCTGCCCCGATATGACGCTCGCCCAGGAGCTGTTCACGACGACCTGCGATTGGCGGGTCGCCAGCATGGGCTGGATGTTCACGTTGTTCTTCGTGATTCTCGGCGTGTCGGCGGCGCTCTGGGGCGGCTGGCTCGAGCGCGTCGGCCCACGCAAGGCGGGCGTCGTCGCCGCGATCTGTTGGGCGGGCGGCCTCGTCCTGGGCGGCATCGGCGTCTACATCCATCAGCTCTGGCTGATGTGGCTTGGCGCCGGTGTTGTCGGGGGCGTCGGCCTTGGGCTTGGCTATATCTCGCCAGTCTCGACGCTGGTGAAATGGTTCCCCGACCGCCGCGGCATGGCGACCGGCATGGCCATCATGGGTTTCGGCGGCGGGGCAATGATCGGCGCTCCGCTCGCCAATCTGCTGATGAACCATTTCAAGTCGCCGACCGATGTCGGCGCTTGGCAGACGTTCTTCGCAATGGCTGCGATCTACTTCTTCTTCATGATGGTCGGCGCGTTTCGCTATCGCCTGCCGCCGGCCGGTTGGCGGCCCGAAGGCTGGACACCGCCGAGCGAAGCCAAATCGATGATCACCCAGCACAATGTCGACCTGAAGGACGCGCATAAGACGCCGCAGTTCTGGCTGATCTGGTGGGTCCTCTGCCTGAACGTCTCGGCGGGCATCGGCGTCATCGGCATGGCGTCGCCGATGTTGCAAGAAATCTTTGGCGGCAAGCTGATCGGGCATCCCGAACTGAGCTTCACTGCGCTGAGCGGCGAACAAAAAGCCGCCATCGCCGCGATCGCGGCCGGCTTCGCCGGACTGTTGTCGCTCTTCAATATCGGCGGCCGGTTTTTCTGGGCGTCGCTATCCGACTATATCGGGCGCAAGAACACCTACTATACGTTCTTCATCCTCGGCATCGCGCTCTATGCGTCGACGCCGTTCTTCGCCCAGACCGGAAACAAGGCGCTGTTCGTGCTGGCCTTCGGCATCATCCTGTCGATGTATGGCGGCGGCTTCTCTACCGTGCCGGCTTATCTCGCCGACATGTTCGGTACCCAATTCGTCGGCGCCATTCACGGACGCCTGCTGACCGCCTGGTCGACGGCAGGCATCATCGGTCCGGTGGTGGTGAACTATATTCGCGAAGCGCAGCTCGCCGCCGGCGTGCCGCGCGACCACCTTTACGACTCCACCATGTACATTCTCTGCGGGATGCTGGTCATCGGCCTGATCTGCAATTTCCTGATCAAGCCGGTCAATCCCAAGTGGTACATGAGTGCGGACCAGGTCGCCAAGCTGCAAGCCGCCGGCGCGGCAGGACAAGCGACGGCAGGCTCGTATGGGATTGGCAGAGGCGGGCTCGATTTACCGGCCGCCATATTCTGGGCCTTCGTCGGCATCCCGCTCGCTTGGGGCGTGTGGATCACGCTGAAATCGGTGTCGACGCTGTTCTAGACATCCCGACACAGACAAAAGTCAAAAACGGCGCGGTCCACAAAGGCCGCGCCGTTTCATTGCCGCGTTCAAAGAACTGCTAACGTACAGGAGCTGCCCGCGCGTTATCGCGCGTCTGCATGCCGGGCGATCACAGCGTTTGCCTCTCGGATAGCGCGGCCTTCATCGCCGGTTCGATCCAGACCTTCATTGGCGACTTTCGCCCAAAGCTCTTTGAGCGCAGGTGTACTGGCTTTATGCGTATGCTTCTCGGCATCGTCGTCTGTCCACGGCATTGTTCGGTCCTTTCTCAGCCAACATGCCGTAAACGCTGAGACACGGTCAGGGTTTCCAGTTCCGATCAGTGCCTTGTACGGCCGGACGCTCGATGCGAAGGACGGACCACGCTGCGCCGAACCTGACGAATCGTCGATATCAATCTCGACCTGAAGTTTCTCAATTTCGCAGGAAATATAGGAGAACTGTTTATGATATGATTTTCAACCCGGATCTTATTGCTTCGGATACGCTTTTTGTTATTCGACGTGTCTTATATTGGTGCCACTCAGGAGTTTGTTTGCGTATCCATGCTAGAACTTTCTTTCCCCATTTGATGAATTCATCGGGTTGGTCGAGAATTCTGCTCTCATCGGCCGATAGTACGGTCCAATTGCCTGTGACATGTGAATAAGTTAATTGGTTTGGCGCCCGGAACTGTCCCCTTCGATAAGTAAACACCGGCAAGCGGGTAAAAAGCACGCCAAAAGATTCAACAGCTTCATCCGGATAGGACCGGATCGGCAAGTCTTTTACGAGGGTCGGAAGCCACAGCAGAATTTGTGGTGGATTCTGTTGTAGCAGGTCCGTTGGGGGAATTGGAGTCAACAAGGACTTGTCCCGCACTTTACCCTTAGGGACTGCGACGATTGGACCGAAAGAAAGCAAGAACCTAACAAACTCATCCTCTTCTTCCGGAAATCTCCAGAAGGTTACTGCAGAGATCATTGATCTTGGTTCTCCGCATCATGCCTTAGAGTCAAGACTCATAAACCTGACCTGGCTTGACGAGTCCTACAGCGAAATAGAGGCACTCCGCGCCGAACTGGATTGCTTCGTCGCTATCGCTCCTCGCAACGATGACTCGATATATATTGCCATGCCTTAGAACAAGCCGACGATCCGGCCGTCCGGCCCGACATCGATTGAATCCGCAGCCGGCACTTTGGGCAGACCCGGCATGGTCAGCAGCTCGCCGCAGATCACGACCACGAACTCGGCGCCGGCGGACAGCCGCACTTCGCGCACCGGAATAATGTGATCGCTCGGCGCGCCTTTGGCGTCGGGATTGGTGGTGAAGCTGTACTGGGTCTTGGCCATGCAAATCGGAAACTTGCCGTAGCCCATCGCCTCGAACGACGCGAGCTGATCGCGCACGGATTTATCCATCGAGATGTCCTTGGCGCGATAGATTTCCCTGCAAATGGTACGGACCTTCTCGGTAAGCGGCATGTCGTCGGGATAAAGATATTTGAGCTTGCTCTTGCCGCTGTCGGCGATCTTGACGACCGCGCGCGCGACGTCGGCCGCCCCCTCCCCGCCCATGGCCCAGTGATCGGCCATCAGCGCCTCGACGCCGAGCGCATGGCATTTTTCCTGCACGAGCTTGATCTCGGCTTCGGTATCGGCCGAGAAGCGGTTGATCGAGACCACCGGCTGGATGCCGAATTTCTGCATGTTCTCGACATGGCGCTGCAGATTGGCCATGCCGGCTTCGAGCGCCTTGAGGTTCTCGGTCTTGAGATCCTCCTTCTTGACGCCGCCGTGCATCTTGAGTGCGCGGATGGTCGCGACCAGAACCACGCAGTCCGGCGCAATGCCGGCTTTGCGGCATTTGATGTCCATGAATTTCTCGGCGCCGAGATCGGCGCCAAAGCCGGCCTCGGTGACCACGTAATCGGCGAGCTTGAGCGCCGTCGTCGTCGCCAACACCGAATTGCAGCCGTGCGCGATATTGGCGAACGGGCCGCCATGGATGAAGGCGGGCGTGCCTTCCATGGTCTGCACCAGGTTCGGCGCCAGCGCTTCCTTGAGCAGCACCGTCATGGCGCCGTGCGCCTTGAGATCGGCGGCGCGCACCGGTTTGCGGTCGCGCGTATAGGCGGCGACGATGTTGCCGAGCCGGTTTTTCAGATCGTCGAGATTGCGCGCCAGGCAGAAGATCGCCATGACCTCGGAGGCGACGGTGATGTCGAAGCCGTCTTCGCGCGGAAACCCGTTGGCGACGCCACCGAGCGAGTTCACGATCGAGCGCAGCGCACGATCGTTCATGTCCAGCACGCGGCGCCACGCCACGCGGCGCGAATCGATGCCGAGCGTATTGCCCCAATAGATGTGGTTGTCGAGTAATGCGGCCAAAAGATTGTTCGCCGAGGTGATGGCATGAAAGTCGCCGGTGAAATGCAGATTGATGTCCTCCATCGGTACGACCTGCGCGTAGCCGCCGCCGGCGGCGCCGCCTTTCATGCCGAACGAAGGCCCGAGCGACGGCTCGCGGATGCATAGCATCGCCTTCTTGCCGATGTAATTGAGCGCATCGGTCAGACCGACCGTCGTCGTCGTCTTGCCTTCGCCGGCGGGCGTCGGATTGATCGCGGTGACCAAGATCAGCTTGCCGTTGGGCCGGCTTTGGATCGATTTGATGAAATCCATCGACACCTTGGCCTTGTAGTGACCGAAAGGCTCGAGGTTTTCCGGCGCAATGCCGAGTCGCTCGCGCGCAATCTCCATGATCGGACGCTTCTTGGCGGCTTGGGAGATTTCGATGTCGGATTTCGGCGATTGATGTTGCGAGGCGGGCATTTGTGTCAATCCATGACAAAGTTGCGGAACGGATTTGAGAGGTGATGGGTCTAGGGACTTATCTTGATCGCGCTTGCCTCGGTCCGGACGCGGAAGCCCGACACCGAGCCAGCCATAGCGGCAGCGGTTAAGTGAATCTGGCCTTCGGCTGGAGGTTGGCGGATTTTGCCCATTCCCCGGCGTCGATTTTCTTGCCGTCCGGAGGTTGGACGCGTGAAATCTTAAAGCGGCCGTCGGCGCAAACCACGGTGAAGCCGTCCGCTTCGACGGCGGCGATTTCACCGAGCTTGCCGCCGATCCCCTTCGGGTTTTTCGCCGGCAGCGGCTTGGCATCGAAAATTTTCAGTTGTTTGTCGTCGAGCGTTGTCCAGGCGCCGGGCGCCGGATTGCAACCACGGATCAGCCGATCGATCTGCTCCCAGGGCTTGCCCCAGTCGATCCTGGCGTTCTCGGCGCCGCAGCGGCCCTCATACGTGGCTTTGGCTTCGTCTTGTTTGATGCGCGGCGCCTTGCCGACTTTGACCAGATCGACGGCCTCCAGCATCGCTTCGACGCCCATGGGAAACAGGCGATCGAAGTAGACGGTGCCGAGCGTGTCGGTCGGACCGATCTGCGTCTTCTTTTGAATAAGGACGTCGCCGGTATCGAGGCCGTTGTCGGGCCAGAAGATCGAAAGACCGGTTTCCTCATCGCCCTTGATGATCGGCCAGTTGATGGCGCTCGCGCCGCGATAGGACGGCAACAGCGAGGGATGATACTGGATCGAGCCGTGCGTCGGGATATTGAGAAAATCTTCGGGGACGAACAGCGTCACAAAGGCCATAACCTGAAGATCTGGCTTAAGAGATTTGAACTCTTCCCATACTTCCGGCGTCTTGTAGGAAACCGGTTGATGGACCGGAAGCTTGGCGGCAAGGGCCGCTTCTTTGAGCGGATCGGTTTTGGCGCCGGGGCGTTCCGGAGCGACATAGACCGCCACGATATTCTCGCCGCGCTTGATCAGCGCTTCGAGCACGGCCTTGCCGAACGCCTGCTGGCCATGAACGACGATACGCATTTCGTTTTGCTCTCCCGAATGATCGAAGGCGACCAGAGCGCTACCGTTTCAAACTGAATCGATTGCGCTCGCATTTGACAAGCATGATCCTTTCGGAAAACCGGCTTCCACTTTTCCGGATCATGCTCTAGGCCGCCTCCGCCTTGGCCGGCTTGTCGGGCGCGGTGATCGCGCCGGAGGTTTTGATCTCGGCGAGCTCGTTATCCGAATAACCGAGAACGCTTCGCAGAATTTTTTCGGTGTGCTCGCCAAGAAGCGGCGAGCGGCGCACGTCGGGGGGCGAGTCCGACAGCTTGACGGGATTGCCGACAGTCAAATACTTGCCGCGGGTCGGATGGTCGACCTCGACAACGGTGCCCGTCGCGCGCAGCGAGGGCTCGGCGGCGATCTCTTTCATCGACAGGATCGGCCCGCAGGGAATGTCGTATTTGTTGAGGATTTCCATGACCTCGAACTTGGTCTTGGTTTCCGTCCACTGCTCGATCGTGTCGAAAATCTTCCGCAAGCGCGGCAGCCGCGCCGCCGGCGTGGCATGGTCCGGATCGGTCTTCCACTCGGGTTTGCCGATCACGTCGCAAATCGCGCCCCAAACCGGCGCCTGGGTGATGAAATAGATGTAGGCGTCGGGATCGGTCTCCCAGCCGTTGCATTTGAGGATCCAACCCGGCTGACCGCCGCCGGAATCATTGCCGGCGCGCGGCACGGCCGATCCAAACGCCACGCCTTCGCCGAATTGGCTATATTCGGCGAGCGGACCATGCTTGAGGCGTTGCTGGTCGCGCAGCTTGACGCGGCAAAGATTCAGCACGCCGTCCTGCATGGCGGCGAGCACCCGCTGCCCGCGGCCGGTGCGGATGCGCTGATAGAGCGCGGCGACGATGCCGAGCGCAAGATGCAGGCCGGTGCCGGAATCGCCGATTTGCGCGCCGGTGACGAGCGGCGGCCCGTCGCGGAAGCCGGTGGTCGAAGCGGAGCCGCCGGCGCATTGCGCGACGTTTTCGTAGACTTTGCAGTCTTCATAGGGGCCGGGGCCGAAGCCCTTCACTGAGGCGACGATCATGCGCGGATTGAGCTTGTGGATGTGCTCCCAGGTCAACCCCATGCGGTCGAGCGCGCCGGGAGCGAAATTTTCCACCAGCACGTCGCACTGTTTCACCAGCCGGTTGAGGATTTCCTTGCCTTTGGGATGCTTGGAATCGATCGTGATCGAACGCTTGCTGCCGTTGAGCATCGTGAAATAAAGGCTATCGGCGCCCTTCACGTCGCGCAATTGGCCGCGCGTGATGTCGCCC
>JBAPZR010001064.1:0-3476 GCA_049285335.1 Xanthobacteraceae bacterium
CTCAACCGAGGACCGATCCGCGCCGGTCCTGGTACTGGCCTGGGCCGCGTCGCCGCCGGCGAGCAAACGGTCCATATCATCGATACACAAGCTGAGCAGGCTTACGCCGATCGCGAACCTCTTCGCGTTGCAACAGCTGAACTTGGCGGCGTGCGGAGTCTTCTCAACGTGCCAATGCTCAAGGACGGCGAATTGATTGGCGCGATCGGCATCTATCGCCAACCGGTACGCCCATTCGGCGACAAGCAGATTGAGCTCGTCACGAATTTCGCTGCTCAAGCCGTAATCGCGATCGAGAACGCCCGGCTTTTGAACGAACTGAGCCAACGAACGGAGCAGCTGGAGATGCGCTCGCGGGAAATAGCGAAGCTCAACGAGATGCTCGAACGACGCGTCGCCGACCAAGTCGGTGAGATCGCGCGCATGAGCAGGCTACGCCGTTTCCTACCGCCGCAAGTCGCTGATCTGATCGTCGCATCCGGGACGGAAAAGCAGCTTGAGAGCCATCGCAGCGAAATCACAGCGCTCTTCTGCGATCTGCGCGGTTTTACGGGTTTCTCGGAGAGCTCAGACCCGGAAGACGTTATGACGCTGTTGCGTGACTACCACGAGGCCATCGGGCAAATCATCATCAAGTACCGCGGCACGCTTGAGCGTTTTGCCGGCGACGGCGTGATGGTCATCTTCAACGATCCGCTGCCGGTCGAAAATCCGGCGCTGCAAGCCGTCCTGATGGCGCTCGATATGCGGGCGGCGATCGGCGGATTGATCGAAAAATGGCGCGATCTCGGTCACGACCTCGGCTTTGGGATCGGCATCGCGCACGGCTTTGCGACGCTGGGAACCATCGGATTTGAAGGCAGGCGGGACTACGCCGCGATTGGGACGGTTTCCAACGTCGCGTCGCGCCTTTGCGATGAAGCCAAATCCGGCCAAATCCTTATCAGCCCGCGCGTTCGGCAAGCGGTCGAAAAAGTTCTGACGGTCGAACCCATCGGCGAGTTTGCGTTGAAAGGCATCCGGCGCCCGATGATGGCTTACAATGTGCTGGGCTCTTCAGCTTCGGAGTGAAACCGCGACGCTTGAATTGGAGCAGGTGAAGCCGCGAAACTTTCAGGCAAAGCGCCCAACATGATTCGCTCGTGGGTCGACGACATCGGCGACCACGCCAAGCGTGATCGCGGCGATGATGACGCTCGTGGCCAACCGTTAGCACGTGGAGCATGATCGCTTCCGAGATCATGCCCAGCGCGATCGTGGCCTGCTTACCAGCCGTTACCAGCCCTTGCCTGCGTCATTTACGCATATAAAGCTTCACTACCTAATCTAGGGAGGAAATTATGCTGAGGACTTTTGCTATAGCGTTGCTTGCAACTGTGATGTCCGTTGGAATGGCGCAGGCGGCTGCCGCCTTTTCTGCTGGAATGCTGCGCCACGGGCACAAGCTGTTAGGCGCACACCCGCTGACGTTCTGTGAGAACAACCGACAGGCGGCTGCAACATGCGCCTGCGGTCCCGCAAAAACGGTGTGCCCGAAGGGAATGTGGTGCCATTCCTTCACAAGTACCTGCACGCCATAGCGCGTAAAACCAGCGTAGCGGCTTTGCTATTTGATCGCCGCCTTTGTCCTGGATCAATGCGCCGGCTTTGGTCAATTGGACTTTGATCCCGGCGGCATCGCTTGCGCTGTGTGGCCCCGGCCGGCCGGGGCCACGAGCCCGAGACGCGATCCACCAATTCCTCGGGCTAACTTGAGCACCTATCAAGCGATCAACGGGCCGCATGGCCTTGCTGTTTATTTGTTGTTGAGAAACCTGACCGTTGGGCCGCCGGCCCTCCAGTCGTTTGAGAAACGCGTTGCCCAGAATCGCGAATCGAGGGGTCAACCGAGGTAGACTGCGACGGCCGCCCAATCGCTAAATTCGATTCAATGCGTCGCATTTCCGACATAGCCTAACAATGTCCCTGAAACGACCGCTGACGAGTCGAAATGCTGTCATCGGTATCGGCTATGGTGATGGGGCTCGGCGGGAGACTCCAGCTGTCCTTCATCGTTGCGAGGTCTAGCCGAAAACTGGCCCCAGCTGTCTCGGCAAGTTGGGGTCAATTTTTATTAGGCAGACCGAACGCAAAGCTTCGACCGGGGCCAGACAAATGGACCCCAGATTTGTAGATGTGCTTAGCTCGTGTGCGACCGCCCTCGCGGTTATTGTCGTGTTGGGCGCGCTGTTTGTCGCTGTCGTCGACGCGAGTGATTCTCACAGGACCGAAGTGCCCGCGTCAGTCGTGTACCTTGCCGCGCTTGGAATCATCCTCTTCCTGTTAGGTCACGACCTACGATACGTTTTCCGTTAAGTCTCACTGCGGCAGGTACGGGCACCCCCAAGATCGTCAACGCCCCTGCGCGGGTTAGGCGACTCGACTCATTGAGCCGTTCTTCCTAAGAACTTCGGATGTTGCCCGTTACTCGCCCTCAATTGGCATTAGCGAACCACGCCGCCAAGGGCCTCGCGATATTCGACCGTAATCCGCCATTGGGAGATTGGACCCTCACGCGCGTGAGAACGGAAGACAAGCTTCCAGCTCTTTGAGCAGCGGTTGCAACCGCGCCTCGTGCGGACGCCAGCGATCGATCGAGCTTTGATAGATCGGCAGCCGCACCTGCGGGGCGCTGGGCGTTCGCACCGATCGCTGAGTCTCATAAAAGCTCAGGCAGGCATCATTCCATTCGAGGCCACAATGGGTAACGATGCGTCGCGCTTGATGCTCCAGATCGGTGACAAGCTCCGTATGATGGATCTTCGGGACCGCGAATACGCGCCACTTGATTTGCCATTTCGCGCAACTCGCCGCCGCCGAACACCTTTAGATGGCTCGCGAGAATCTGCTCAATCAGCGTCGTGCCGGACCGTGGCATGCCGAATATGAATATCGGTAACTCAGATAGATCGGCCAGTCGCGCTTTGTCGCGAAGCAGTTGGGCGGTGAAGACTTTTCGAATCCGCTCAAATTGCTCAAGCCATTTTTCCTCGTCGAATTTGATCTGTCGACGCTTGAGCGCATTGGCGGCAAGAATGTGGTCGAAGGATTGCTGGTGCTCACCAACATCGGCGAATGCCTTACCGAGCGCGTAGTGGAGATCGATCTGCTCTGTCTCCGAAAGCGATGCTGGGTTGGCTGCCAGCTTTCTCATGGCGACGAAATGGTGGTCCTCGGCGGTGATGCGGCCGCACATGACCAGTGCCTCGTAGCAGCCGGCCTTATGCGGTGACAAGGCCATGGCCTTTTCCAAGAACGCACGCGCTTCGTCGAACTTTCCCAGCGCAAACAGCGCACTGCCCAGATCTTTATAGGTTCTGAGGTCGGAAGAATCGATGGCGAGTGCCCGCCGGAAGTATGTAACGCCTTCCTCGGATCGGCCGAGCAGATGCAGCGCATTGCCAAGGCTATTGAGCGCTTTGCTGAATGCCGGTGCG
>JBAPZR010001065.1:0-1879 GCA_049285335.1 Xanthobacteraceae bacterium
GCCGCACGCTCGGCCGTGAGCGCGACCATCACCGACTGCACGCCCGGCAGCGCGGAAACGGCGTGCTCGGCGCGCTCGCGGACGGTTTCCCATTCCTCGACGGCGCCGGCGTCGACCGTGATCGAGAAAAACACTTTGCCGTCGGTTGCGACGATCTCGGACAGTTTGCCGGTCGCGGGCAGCGGCACGCCGCCGGGGCCGGAAATCTTGCCGAGAACGGCGAGCACATCGTCTTTTGAGGCGGTCATTGTCGGGTCACCGAAAAAATCCGAACTCTACATAAGCTTGTCCCTCTCCCGGTCAATCGCCGTGTGGCGGTGTTGACGCGCTGTCGTCCGCCGGGGCCATGACCAAGGCTGGCCGTCACTTTAGAGTTTTGCCGCCAGGCGGCCTGCTATAGTGCACTGTGCGAGAGATGCAGCTATGCGCGGAGCCCAATCAATGATGCAATCCAGACAGGATTGAACAGGGAATTAATTTAAGCGCTTTATCCAGAAAACTGATCTCGACGCGAGGCAACGGCTCTATCAGCAGCCGGCTGACCTGATCTGGATTCCCGATCGGCTCGCTAATAGAAGCCGCGACGTGAGGTTCGTGAATTGGCGCGAATGGCGCTTCGAATTACTGGGAGTCGCGAACTTGCCAATGTGACGCGCCGCAGCGGGCGCATCCAAAATAGCTACCAGCACGTTTCGATTGAGTTTGACTGATGTTCTGGATTTGGCTGGTACTGACCGGCGGCATTGTGATCACCAACCACATCAGCATGGCGCGAGGCGACAAGCAGCCGTCCCGCGCCTTGTTGGAAGCTATTGTCGCCAATCTAATTTTCGGCGCGCTGTTGGCGTGGCACTCCTCGTAAACGCATTGTGGCGAATATCGCCAAGCTGCTGGGGCAACCACCAACTGAGGGACCTCGGTGTTACCCGAGCCGCGACGCAATCGTGTGCACGACATTGTTGGCGTGGCCGTGGAGTAAGACGATTACTACGAACAGCAACAGCAGCGCGATCAAGAGCGAGAATATGCCGAGCGCTTCGGTGATGGCGAAGTCAAAAATCAGGTTGCCGAATTGCCCCTGCGCAGCCGACGAATTGCGCAGCGCCGCCGAGTAAATTATGAAGAAACTGGTCAACGATTGGACCGCGTCGCGATAAGCGGGGGCGGTGATGGATGCTCGCGAATTTTTGTTATAATGTAGTGAAGCCTAATTACGATGAGTTCGTTCGAAGTCCGAACGATACTCGTTTGTTGTGGAACACTCTCGTTTCAATGAATACGGTAGCGGAGTATCTAGCGCTTGAGCGGCTTAGTATATCGACGGCCAGCCTGCGAGAATGAATGAGAACTTTGTGCCGTTAGCCATTTAGGCTTTGCAGGAGGCTTGGCCTTGCAAGCATTAGAGAACGAAGCCTGATCCTCTCCCGTGATGGATTTTCTTAGCAATGGCAATGTTGCGGCGTAGTCACGCCAGCAACTGATAATCGAACAGTAAATCGTACGGGGTCCGAGTTCGTAGGTGGCCGAGCCGCTCAGCGAACGAAAAGGTGGGAGGCCGGCCATGACCACCAAAGCGGCCTCGCACTTCCATCAACAATCGTGTGGCCCAGGCGGGGGCTGGGGGGCTGAGGTTCCGGGCCACTTTGGCGTAGAAAAGAAAGTGATTATGGATGCGATTGGTCCGTCGCTGCGCAATCCCGCGTCGGCGAAATATCGCTGGGCTAAGTTTCCGGCGGTGGTCACCGAGGATTCGGTCAATTACTGCGCGACCGTGGATGCTCAAAGCCCTTATGCGGCCTTCCCGAACGCGGATTACGGTTGGATGTCGGATCTCTCGCCTCGGAAGCATTCTTGAGCTTGAAGAGTGGCACGTAATGGC
>JBAPZR010001066.1:0-3206 GCA_049285335.1 Xanthobacteraceae bacterium
CTTCGCGGCAATCGTAGCCGTTCCACATGTTGTTCTCGTAGAACACGTGACCGAGGCCGTCCCATTGCGTGCCGCACTGCAGCGGGATCACCACCATGTCGTCGGCGGCGCGAATGCCGCGCTTGTCGAGTACGCCGGAATAAGCATCGGTGCCGGTACGCAGCATCGTGTGCAGCGGGTTGATCCGGCCTAACGCGGGATAGTCGGTCTTGCCGCCTTGCGGGCCGTTATTGTCGAAATTGAGCGCAAGTGAAATCACCTTGCCCTTTTTCACCAGCCGGGCCGCGGCGACGATATCCTCGGGCTTCGTGTAATTGAGCGTGCCGATCTCGTCGTCGGGACCCCATTTGCCCCAGTTCCTGTACTTCTCCGCTGCTTGGCGGAGATCGTCTCGCGTTACTTTACGCCCGGCCATTGGCCCTCCTTGCTCCTCATTGCTTGGTGCTGGATGAAAACGATTTGTCGCGTATGCTCGTCCGGCAGGCGCGGCGATGATAGCATTGTCGCCGGTCACGGGAGGAGCAGTAATGCGGACCTTAGCCGTTCGTCTAATCGCGTTTTGCGCAAGCCTCGGAGCAAGCCTTGTCATCGGCGCATTGCTTGCCGCGACGAGCGAAGCCGCGGACGGCTATCCGGATCACAAGGTTCACATGATCGTGCCGTTCGCTGCCGGCGGCCCCACCGACGTGATCGGGCGCATGGTGGCGGAGCGTTTGTCCGACGCTTGGGGCCAGCAGCTCTATGTGGAAAATATGCCGGGCGCCGGCGGCAATCTCGGCGTAGAAACCGCCAGGCGCGCCGCGCCGGATGGTTATACCATCGTTGTCGTCTCGACCGGCTTCATCATCAATCCGAGCATGTACAGCAAGATCGGCTACGATCCGATCAAAGACTTCGCGCCGATTTCGCTGGTTGCAGCCTCGCCAAATGTCGTCACCGTCAATCCCACTTTGCCAGCGAAGAATCTGAAAGAGCTGATCGACCTCATCAAGGCCAATCCCGGCAAGTACAGCTATGCGCAGCCCGCCACCGGTTCGACGCCGCACCTTGCCGGCGAACTGTTCAAGCAGACCTATAACCTCGATCTTGTGACGGTGCCGTTCAACGGCGCACCGCTCGCGATCAATTCGACGCTCGGCAATCATACCCCGATCGCATTCACCGCATTGCCGCCGGCGATCGGCACCATCAAGGACGGCACGCTGCGCGGCATTGCTATTTTGGCCAAGGAACGCCTGGCGGCGCTGCCTGACCTGCCGACCAACGGCGAGGAAGGCGTGCCCGACCTCGAAAGCGACACGCTTACCGGAATCCTGGCGCCGGCCGGAACGCCGAAGGCGATTATCGACAAGTGGAACGCCGCTATTGTGACGATGGCCGCCGACCCCGAAGTGAAAAAGAGGCTCGAGGCGCTCGGCTTCGTCCCCATCGCCAGCAGTCCCGATCAATTCGAAGACCGCATAAAGTCCGAAGCGGCGCGATGGGACAAAGTCATCAAGGCGGCGGGAATCCACGTCGATTGAAATAGGGCGCGCCTATTTTGACCCTCTCCCCTTACGGGAGAGGGGAAAGGAAGCAACCTTTGGGTTTCACATGCGCATTGTCGATATCCGCGAGACCGCGATCCGGCTCAATTCTTCGCTCGCCAATTCAAGCATCGATTTTTCCGAAATGACGACGTCGGTGGTCGCGGTCATCACCGATGTCAAACGCGACGGCGACACGGTATGCGGATACGCCTTCAACTCGACCGGCCGCTATGCCTGCGGCGCGCAAATGCGCGCCCGGTTCATTCCGCGCATTCTCAAAGCGGAGCCGCGCTCGCTCCTCAATGAGACCGGCGACAATTTCGCGCCGGAAAAAATCCTCGCCGTCATGATGACGAACGAAAAATCCGGCGGTCACAGCGAGCGCTCGATCGGCATCGGCACGATCGAGGTCGCGGTGTGGGATGCAATCGCCAAGATCGCCGGCAAGGCGCTGCACCGGCTATTGGCCGAGCGCTACAACGACGGCAAAGTCGCCGACAAGGTATTTTGCTATGTCGGCGGCGGCTGGTATGCGCCGGGCAAGACCACACAACATCTCCGGGACGAGATGCAGGCGCATCTCGATGCCGGCTACACGATGGTCAAGATGAAAGTCGGCGGCATGCCGCTTGCCGACGATTTGACGCGCGTCGAGGCGGTCAAATCGATCCTGCCGCGGGGCGGCAAACTCGCCGTCGACGCGAATTCGAAATTCAGTCGTGACGACGCGCTTGCTTATACGCGCGGGCTGGCGCCGTTCGGCCTGCGCTGGTTCGAAGAGCCGTGCGATCCGCTTGACTTCGCCCTCTTGGCTGAGATCGCCAGCATCTACGACGCGCCGCTGTCGACCGGCGAGAATTTATTTTCCACGCAGGACGTCGAGAATCTCGTGCGGTTCGGCGGACTCGCCCCGCAGCGCAACGACGTCATTCAAGTCGACCCGCCGCAGGCCTACGGCATCGCGCAATATGCGCGCACGCTCGCCATGCTGGCGCGCCATCAATGGCCGCGCAGCCTGATGTTCCCACATGGCGGCAATCAGATGTCGCTTGCGATCGCCGCGGGATTTGGGCTCGGCGGCGCGGAATCCTATCCCGGCGTGTTCGGCGATTTCGGCGGCTTCGCCGACGATGCGCGGCTGCAAGACGGTTATTTGACGCTATCGGATCGCCCCGGCATCGGCTTCGAGGGCCAATCGCGGCTTTTTCGCATCATGCGCGAACTCGCGGCCTAAAGCGGCGCGCTGTGTTTTCTCACTCGACCTTCAGTCCTTTGTCGCGGATGATCGTGCGCCAGCGCGCGATCTCTTCGCGCAAATAAGCTTCGAATTCCTCCGGCGAACTTGGCGCCGGCGTGATGCCCGCTTCGTGCAATCGCGCGCGCAGATCGGGCTCATTGAGCGCCGCGACCATGGCGGCATTGAACTTCGCGGTCGCCGCCTCAGGCGCGCCGGCTGGCGCCAATACGCCGGCCCAATTGTCGCCGACCGTGCCGGCGAATCCTTCTTCGACGAACGTCGGAACGTCTGGGAGAACGTCGGAGCGCTCTTTCGATGTCGTCGCCAGCGCTTTGAGCGTGCCGGCGCGCACGGGCCCGATCACCGTCGGGATATCGCCGACCAGGCCGTCGAGGCGTCCGCCGAGTACATCGGCGATCGCCTGCGCGGCGCCACGATAC
>JBAPZR010001067.1:0-3345 GCA_049285335.1 Xanthobacteraceae bacterium
CTGCCACGTCGAGCTGCTTAAAATTGGTCGCGCGGTCAATATGAAATAGTAAAGCCGTGCCTGCATTAGAACGGACTCTGTCTATCGTCCAACACAAAAGATCGATGACGAAGCCGCGCCCGTTCCAAGCAAAGCCGACCAGCCAACAACGCGGATCGAAATCGAGCGTCACGTTCACGACGCGCCCCCAAGCCGCCAGCAAAAGCCGAGATCCGGAAAGCGCTCTCTGATCGGCGTCACATAAAGCGCCGATATCCTCGACCGACCAGGGTGGTGGAAGCGGCGTTCGGCCATTTGCTTAAACCATTGGGGCCAGGAATAGCGCTTCCGCCTGGAGCCAGTTGCCAATGATGCGGGCACGCGCATTGCGATCCTTTGGCCAGTGCTTGGGGATGCAGTAGTTCGCTGCGTCGAGGGTCTCGATGCCGAGTGCATCCAAGATGATCCTGGCGGCGCGTTCGCGGTCGTCGCAGTTGATTGCCTCCTCGATAAGATTTGCCACAGTGGTCTTCTCTAGAAGCTTTGGTCGCTGTCGGACACGGCACCCGCTCGAACCTTATATGCCTGATGGCCTAGTCGGTTCGAATGAGATGAAAGCCACATTCGGGCTCTCGAACGCGGCTAACGAGCCGAAGCACATAACAGCTTGCCCGACCTTAATCTGGATAAATGGCCAATCACGCCGGGCATCACCCCTGGTGGCCTTTTTCGTTCGTCACAGCCGCTTACGGCAACGCTCCGCCTTCGCGTAATTTCTGCACTTGCCAGAATATCGCCGGGTCACCGTGATGCTGCGCCGACGCCTGCTTAGGGATGTTAAGCCCCAGAATAGTTGATCCAGTCGCCAGGAGGGCAAGCATGCTGCCTATCAGTATAAATTTGACCATCGGTTACCCTAATCTTGCCGACGTATTTAGAATTGTAGCCGGGCAATCAACTGCCGTGTGTTACCGAGGTCACAGGGCGCGACATGGGCGCTGACCAAGGTGGCGGGGCGTCCGCTTTGGCTGCGATCCGCAATTGTGATATCTTTTACCTGCCGGGCGTGGTGGGGAGCGCCAATGCAGAAAGTCTTGGAATACGAGCAACACGCCTCTGCGTGCCGTCAGATGGCGGCTGATGCGATAAACCAGCAGTACAAAAAGCAACTTGAAGATATGGCCGAGGTCTGGGAAAGGCTTGCGGCGCAGCGCCGGCAGGGCATTGTCGAATCATCGCCCGGGAAGACGGAGCCTTAAATTTCGTCCGCATAGACTTCGCTTACTAAGCCACTTCTCGTACCTCTCCCATGGGAGTGGTCAATCCTGGCCTTGACGGTGTGACCGGTGATAAGCGGAACGTTGAGCACGATGTGATCGGGCGGCGGCTCATCGTGGAGTTCACGGCCAGTCGCTTGGCCACCGTTCCTTAGCCGGACATAAATGCGATAAAACAGCATTGTGACTGGTCCCAATGCGACTCAGTCCATCAAACTACCGCTCGTCGAGTCAGCCTTCAATCTTGAATTTATGAGAGTCGGATGACCGACACTACAGCGGCGATCAGGCAAACCTAATCAAACCCCAACCGCGTAAACGCAGTAGACACGCCGGGCAAATGCCCTTGCGGGGGACGTGATCACGTTCAGCACTCGCACGTTAATTGCTTCACCGCCAAGGGTGACAGCAATCAATGTCCCCGATTTCGGCAGTTCATCGTGACGGTTGTATTCGATTTGTGGCTTGCCCCTGCGGGGCGGCGGCGTCGAATTGGCCGCCGATGGCAGGAGAAGGAACTACCAGCGCAGGACCGTCCGGTCGTGATTAGTCTGCGTGGCCCCAGGTCCCGGCAGATTCACCGGTCGTGGGTAAGGGCGCCCCGTCGCCCGCGGCCCGATGGTGAGCGACTAGAGCGGCGAGGCCTTCGATGACCGCATCGTGCGGACACCGTGCCCCGTCGCCTCTTTCGCGGTTTCAGCGCGCGCGACGAGCCCCGATGACGATCCCGAGAATGGGTCTTGAAATTTCCGGTCAAAAGCAAAAGAACACGACCGACCCGACGAAGTCGACGATGGACAAGGCATTGAGCACCTTCCGTGTCTTGCGCTCATTTGGTGTGCGTCGAACGTAGGTCGTTGCACGGCTGCCGCCTCCGATGTCGGAAACCCGACGCAGCCGTTACTGCGCCACACACACATGCCACTCACGGAAGGGGGAGTATCGGCCAGGGGAAACGCGCTCGAGCAGGTTTGCCAGCCACGCGGCTATTTTCCTGCTGCGGAGGCACCCCATTCGAACGAGTCTCCGCCACTGTCGGTCTCTTGTTTCCGGGAAAGGGATTTTGCGGGGCAGAGACAGCGGCGTCGAAAAGGCCTGTCACATTCAACCGATCGTCAGCAGAGACAAAGCCCCCGCACGAAAACCCACCAATTCGGCGCTATTTGGACGCGACACCCGGAAATCTCTGTTCGCGTGGGACTGCGTGGTGGGGCTGAGAGGACTCGAACCTCCGCCATCGCGGGCTGGGAGGACTCGAACTTGCAACCAAACGATTATCAGCAGCTAGCTCCGGTTCCTCGCACGGAGACCATCACCGACAGAGACTCTGTTCGAGTGTGCGTGCGATTATTGCGCAGGAAGGCCGAGCATCTACACACCCCCGATCTCGACCACTGCGAAATCTTCGTATAGGCCGCTAAGAGCCACAACGTTAGCTACATGACTATCGCTAGGCTATAGGGGTAGTTCATGAGTGGAAAGGAACTAAAGGAACTAACAATCACGATTCACGAGGGCAAAAAAACGCTATCCGCTCTACAGGTAACAGCACAACACAAAATGATAATAAACAAAGAGCTAGTTGAAACCACTGTCTACAATGCTGTTAAGCAACTTGGATATGAAGTAGCGCCTTGGCAAGTTCTAGATAGCCCAGAAGACCTGACAGACGATCCTTTCGACTACGGACGAGGGGGATAACATGGATAAAAGAACTAGAGGCTTCTTTGGCTCACTACTACGGCGCTGACTCTGCGGAGTCCGCTGATGCGTTTTCTACACTCGGTCATATTGAGTGAGCTGAGCCCCTTGTCTCATCCAGCGACGAGGAGAGTCCTGGCTTCATTTGAGCCCCGTTGGCTCGGTGGTGCAACGGGACGGGGCGCGGAGCCCTCGATGTAGCGGAGCGTCCCGTCCCGTTGCATTGCGGGAGCGCTGAGTTTGGCAAAGACAGCTGGCGGTAGGTTGCCGAGTGCGCTGTGCGGTCTGACGGTGTTGTAGTCATCCTTCCACATTGCCAGAGCCTCGCGAACGTGGGCGAGCGAGGTAAACAGGGTCTCGTTGAGCAACTCGTCGCGCAGCCGCCCGT
>JBAPZR010001068.1:0-2172 GCA_049285335.1 Xanthobacteraceae bacterium
GCGCAATTACCATCTTCCGACAGGAGGTGCGGCCATTCACTGAGAAACAGATAGAGCTTGTGAGAAACTTTGCCGCTCAAGCCGTCATCGCCATCGAGAACACGCGGCTGCTTAACGAATTGCGCGAATCGTTGGAGCAGCAAACCGCGACCTCCGATGTACTTCGCGTCATTTCGAGTTCGCCTGGAGAATTGCAAGCTGTGTATAACGCGATGCTGGAGAACGCGACGCGCATCTGTGAGGCTAAATTTGGTGTGCTGTTCCGCTTCGACGGCGAGGCGTTCCACTTCGCGGCGGAAGTTGGTTCACCACCCTCTCTTGCCGATTTCTTTAGGCAGCGAAGCTCGTTTATGCCGGAAGGCGGTGTCCCCCTCGATCGCCTCTTGCAGACTAAAAAGGTGATCCACACTGTTGACATAGCAGCCGAACAGCATCAGCCGCCTTCGGCCAAGCTTGGCGGCGCTCGTTCGCACATTACCGTTCCGATGTTTAAGGACAAAGCGTTAATTGGCGTAATCGCCATCTATCGCCAAGAAGTTCGCCCCTTCACCGATAAGCAGATTGCGCTGGTGCAGAACTTTGCCGCCCAAGCCGTCATCGCTATTGAGAACACGCGGCTGCTCAACGAATTACGACAGCGCACGACCGATCTGGCCGAATCGCTGGAGCAGCAGACGGCGACGTCCAACGTTTTGAGCGTGATCTCAAGTTCGCCTGGGGCACTGGAGCCGGTCTTCCAGATTATGCTTGAGAATGCCACGCGGCTGTGTGAAGCGAAGTTCGGCACAATGTACTTCCGCGAGGGGGACGCATTCCGGGCCGTCGCAATGCATGGTGCGCCGCCTGCTTATATGGAAGCGCGGCTGCACGCGCTCGTGCGCCCCAGCCCGACCAACGGCATTGGCCGCGTCGTTGAAACCAAAATTGCTGTCCAGATTGAGGATGCCGCCGTGGATCGGGGTTACTTGGACCGCGACCCCATGCGTGTTTCCGCAGTGGAGCTGGGCGGCGTTCGGACCTTGCTCGTTGTGCCGATGCTCAAAGAGAAAGAGGTGATCGGTGCCATCGCAATCTATCGGCAGGAAGTTCGGCCCTTCACCGACAAACAGATCGCGCTGGTGCAGAATTTTGCCGCCCAGGCCGTCATCGCTATCGAGAACGCGCGGCTGCTTAACGAACTGCGTCAGCGCACGGGCGACCTCAGCGAATCTCTAGAGCAGCAGATGGCAACATCGGAGGTGCTGAGGGTGATTAGTTCGTCGCCCGGCGAGCTTGAGCCGGTGTTTCAGGCGATGTTGGAAAAATCCGTCAGGATTTGCGAGGCCAAATTTGGCCAGTTGTTTTCGCACAAGGACAATGCTTTTCACTTGGTCACACAACTCGGCACTCCGCCGGCCCTTAACGAGTTTGAACAGCAGCGTGGGGACTTTCAGCCGATCGCCGCGGGCACGCTTGAGCGTCTTGTGCGCACGAAGCAGGTAATCGTTGTCGCTGATCTCGCAGCGGATTACCCATCGAACCCGGCGACACAATTTGGCGGGGCGCGGTCCTACATCGCTGTGCCGATGCTCAAGGAAGGGGAATTGATTGGCGTCATCGTCATTTACCGGCAGGAAGTTCGTCCATTCACCGAAAAACAAATCGAATTGGTACAGAATTTTGCTGCCCAAGCTGTCATCGCCATCGAGAACACGCGGCTGCTCAACGAATTGCGGCAATCCCTGGAGCAACAAACGGCAACCGCCGACGTGCTGCGTGTTATCAGTTCCTCACAGGGCGAGCTGGAGCCGGTGTTCCAAGCCATTTTGGAAAATGCTACGCGCATTTGCCAAGCTCAATTCGGAACTTTGAATCTTTATGATGCGGGTGCCTATCATACCGTCGCATTACATAACCCGCCGCCTCAATTTGCACAGCGGCTTGGCACAGTCATTCACCCTCACAGAGAAAGCGGCTTGGCGCATGTAGCGCGGACCAGAGAGATTGCGCACATCGACGATATTCGAACTCGGCAACCCTATCTGGACGGAAACAAGGCCGTAGTCGATCTTGCCGATCTCGCTGGCGCTCGCACGCTTCTCATTGTCCCGATGCTCAATGAGGGAAAACTAATCGGCGCTATCTCTATCTACCGGCAGGAAGTACGATTATTCGCCGACAGACAAGTTGATC
>JBAPZR010001069.1:0-2741 GCA_049285335.1 Xanthobacteraceae bacterium
CACAACGTGCGGCAGAACGCGAGCTTCTGTTCAAGGAAGCCAATCATCGCCTAAAGAACAGTCTTCAGATCGTCTCAAGCATGCTTCACATGCAGTTGCCGTTGGTCAACGACAATGTTGCCGCGGACGCGCTCCGCAATGCCGAAGCGCGGGTGATGGCAATCGCCGCCGTGCACGAGCGATTGTACAAAGACAGGCACATCGGGAGCATAACGTTCGACACGTTTCTCCGCGATCTCTGCGGTAACATTGCACACGCCTATGGTAGCTCGGACGCAATCCACGTGGATGCGCAGCCGATTGTCGTTGACAGAGACCAAGCCATATCGGTTGCTTTAATCGTGAACGAACTCGTGACAAATGTTTTTCGGCACGCCGAGCTGCCTTGCCAGGTGAGACTGTGGGATGAGGGGAACCACAGCTTCAGGCTTAGAGTTTCCGACACTGGTAAAGGGCCCGCTACCGGCGCAACATCTACGGGGCTCGGCACGCGCATCATCACCGCGCTCGTGACGCAGCTTAGCGGGTCGCTGGAGGCCAAAGCCGACGACGAAGGGTATCACTGCGAACTTTTTGTTCCACATTTTCGCTAACGCGGGAGGTCCCCACGAAACGCACCGTGCTCTACTTACGGGTTTCGACCATCGACCAGACAACCGCCAACCAAGAGCGAGAATTACGCGAAGTCGCAGGCCGCATGGGCTGTGAGATCGTTCGCGTCTACAGGGACCACGGCATCAGCGGTGCCAAGGGTCGGGATAAGCGACCGGAGTTTGACCGTCTTATTCGGGACGGCCTCGGATAGAAGCCGACCTGGAAAAGCGAATCATTGCTGCCCTGAAGGCACGCGAGCAGACCGGTGAAGGCGTCGTAAGATCGCCCAGCGCCTTGGCGTCAATCCGAGCACTGTCCAGCGTATCAGCCGCCCTTTCGGCGGCGCGACCACGGCCGCATGAAGCCGAAGGCTCATAAATGATTTAAATTGGCATTCACCTTCCCTAACCGCCGTGGTCCGTCTCCTGCGAGGAAGTTGCAGATGGTCGACATTGCGAAAGCACGTGAAACTGTCAAAAAATCTGCGAGAGTGGGCGAAACAGATCAGGCGCGACGCCGTGACTGTCCCCCATGCGACAGCGCGGGAGGACAGCAGGTTGCTTGATAACGCGGCCAAGCAGTTGGAAGAAGCCTGCAAGGAACTAGAACGGTCCAAAACGAAAGCCCGGTGATCGTGGTGATGGTGACCAAACGAGACCGGAGCAATGAGTGAACGTGATCGAGCATTGAAACCACTCGGCACGTTGTTAGTTACCGCACATCGGGTCAGACCGGGCAGCACCCCATCCCCCGACACCCCTGCCGCCCGGCCAAATGAACCTGTTTTGAGGGCAACAACTTTAGGACCCCAAGCAACCTACGTGCTTGGGGTTCTTTTTTTGCCAAAAGACCCGTGTCAAGTTCGGAACAATATCGGCGCTTCGCTCAAGCGTGCCTAGAGATAGTGCGCAACGTCGAACCAACCAAAGTTCCCTTGGAACTCATCTTTGCGGTGAGCCTGGGAACAAGCTTTGGCTTTGCTGATTAACCGCAATGTGTGGAGGTGCCAAGACTTCGGCGCCCGACGACAAAGAATCGAGCACAACTTGCTTAGTGGCTCGCCAGAGAACAGATTGGGCAGAGCCTCAGAGAACTACCAAGTCCCCAAAGAATTGCCCTCCAGCTTGCTCACGCTTGTCAGGAAATTGGACGCGGTCGAAGGCAATCTGTTGTTACGCCGAGTCGCACCACTGGTCCCGGACTATCGACCCCCCGGCTACCGACGAAGGCCGAGTGCACACCGGATAGCCCATCTCCTTGCCGCCGCCTTGGTCGGTCGAAGAAACACCAGCGTGTTTCATCGTGCGGAATCGTGAAGGACAGCACAGGGCAAAAGCTCGCGTATGTCTATTTCGAGGATGAGCCGGGGCGGCGATCATCAGCAAAGCTACTTACGCACGACGAGGCGCGGCGCATCGCGGCGAACATGGCGAAGCTGCCGGAGTTGTTGCGGAAGCGGTAAAAAAAGAATGGGACCGCCAGCTGAGGCGGCTTACTTCTTCGTGCCCGGTTTAGCAGCCAGGCGCGTGATAAAACGGTCCCGCTCCCACAGTTCGACATCGCGGCCGTCTACTGCTTCCTGTGCCTTTTGGATAGCCTCTTGCTCATCAGCGCATTCGATATCTTTGGCATCTATAAAGCGAGCGTCGAGACCCAGGGTGTAAATGCGGAATACTAGCATTGCCGCTCCCTTTCTCAGGCGGGAGCGTTACCGATCTCTCAGCCACCGACGCCTGGACAAAGCCGCAGTCAGTGATGGCCTGTACATGGGGACCGCCGAGGGCAAAGTCGATTGTCAAAAAACGTATAGCGGCGAAAGGACACTCCGCTCCGCAAATTAGGACAAGTAGCGCGGAATTGGGACAGTACCCAACTGCGGCGCACGGCAAGCGAGCCGCGATCATCGGCCAAGCTCTTTTCCCCGCTGTCTCACGGGCAGAGGCTGCAACGACCGCGCCTTCTTCGCCGCCAGAGCCAACGACCGCAACTCTCGGCGGCTGTGGCGGGAAGCGATACAGGGACCCCGCATACCCATCGATGTCGCGGTCCTTCCGATTTTGGTAATTGAGGAGACGCGGCCGACCGCAGCGCCGTGAAGGGGGTTGCTCTTATATTTCATTACGTCCTATGACGGCGCGCCCTGTTGC
>JBAPZR010001070.1:0-2653 GCA_049285335.1 Xanthobacteraceae bacterium
GTGCGAGGCAGGAGAGGATTGGGGGCGCTGATGCCTAGGCGTCGGATGGCTGTTAGGCTCACTAGAAACGAAATTCAGTTATTGAAGGAATTGACCGCCGCTGGTCAGCACGGACGAACCATTGCCGCACTGGCTTCGAGTATCGAAGTCGCGCATTTGATTGGCGCGCAGTACATCGAGCGGCATCCACGTACGATCACCGTGCGCGGTCAGCAAGCACTTGTCGAGGCGACGGCGGAGCAAAGATGACCCCAGCCGATCGCCGCTTCCCGCCGCCCTGGTCTGCGGAGGGGCGTGATCCGTTGGCAACGCTCTAGTAGATTTCTTGATTTTTCCACAGCGAAGCATTGACGGAATTTGTTGTTGGGAACAACAATCTCCACTGTATCATTCCGGAAGAAGGGGGAGATCATGCGTGTTTATCGACTTGCTATGTGTCTTGCAGTCATCGGTCTTACGATGTGCCTTGGCTACTCGACATCACAGGCACAAGCGTTGCCATCATTGGCTTGCGCAATAGGACTGAATATCCACCCCGGCGCGAGGATCTTGCTGAACCACCACACTATCGCCCAGTGCACCGGCGTAGCCGGCTGCAAGTGCGTGTCGTGTTATAACTTCAATGGCTCAGTATCCGCACTGTGTTTCCCGCTGATAACCCCAATTCCAGGAGGTCCGGCGGGCCACTGACACTGCCACAAAACAGCCCTTTGACGCTTTGATGATCTCTCGGATCGTACTGGAGCCTTCGTCCCTTTTCGACGCATGAGGGGGACACAAGGTGTGGGTTCTCCCCCACAGCCAGTTCGACCGGCCCGTTGCCTTCCCTTGCAGGAAGACGGCATCGGTGTTCGAGGCAAAGCCGTTGGCAGAACGACGCTGCCGACGGCTTTGCTATTTTAGTGCGGCTTTAGTTTGAAGGTTGAGCGCCGCTTCCCGCCGCCACAATCCCCGTTGCTTTTCGTTTGGGCCCCCGCCAATCGGCGGGCTGCGTTGGTCGGAAATCGACACGCGCGACGACGTGATCAATCTGCAGTCCGAGCGGACCAAAAACAGCCATGCGCATTTCGCGCCGCTGTCCGAGCCAGTGCGCGCTGGCACCTATAACCGCGCCAATTACCATTCCGAGCGCAAGCAGGCGTTGGAGAAAATCATGGCGCTGGTTACCAAGCCGAAGGGCGTCGCCAGGGCTGGCGCGAGGCCGCTGAAAGACGCCGCCTGATAATTTATTCCGTCGGATTAAATCCGCCGGGGTTACCACGTGTCAGACATCCGCATCCCCCACGCAGGGACAGGTCAAATTTCGATGTCTATTAGGTGGTTAGCATGGTTAACAAACAGTTAGTGTTTATTAGAAAGCGCCCGGTCACCGCCGCGAGATCGGCATCCGCGATCTGCCTGCGGGTCCTCGCCACCATAAGGTTTAGCGCCAGACCTCACAAATGAGATTGTCGTCGTCGACGTACGCAATCGAGCCGTTCGTAAAGCGAACCACGACCTGATAACCGTTGCGGGCGACGATGCTGATGTTCTCATTTCTCGCGCTGTCCTTGAGGTAACGGTGCGGTTGGCCGGCTTCCAAAGCAGCTAGTAGGAACAGAATCGACACAGCAGCACTCTCACGCACTCCGCCTGCAGGCTCCTTTGAACCACGGTACGCCAATCGAACCTTTGATCAGGATCAAGAAGGTGCCAGCCAATCGCCGCTTCCCGCCGCCCTCGTCCGTAGCACCCACTGCGGAAAAGTTGACATCCATCGCCCCAGCAAGACCATGACGGCATGATCGCTTTGTCTGATTCGCAGCTTCGAGCTATCTGGGCGGCCGGCGGCTTACCGATAGAGAAGCGCGGCATATTTCTTATGCGCTTCGTCGCCCAGTTGCAGCTCCGCGGCTCCCACCTCACCACTGCCGATCTTGACGACGCGGTGCGCTTGGCGCTGAAGGGCCTGATCCAAAAATCTGCAGCCTAATGGCGGCTCGCCGCTTCCCGCCGCCCCGGTCGATCGCGCAATCATTCGCCAAGCACTCGCCGACGATGATCCTCGCGCATTTCATCGGCGATGCTGGTCCGTGATAGGCGCACGAGTTCTGCGAACGGCGCGTTCGGTCGGCATGACCGACACGACAATGCCGGTATGAGGCTCGTCACTGCCGCGTCGTGGTGACGGTCGAGAGTGCGCAAGTCGATTGCGTTGATCGTTCGACACGCCGGACAGCGCACCCACAGAAACCAATACCGCGTGGTGATCGCAGCGCCGATCGTCGGCGAGAACAGCATCGGCATTCGCTCGGCCTGGCGTTCGTTCCAGGCCGCAATCAGGCGCTCGGCATCTTCTAGGACCTGGGCATCGGTCGCACGTCGGCTCGCCGCTTCCTTTTCCGCTAAGCGGCGGCGCTCGTCCTGCATCTTCCGACGATCGAAGCCCATACCGCGATGCTCGATTGCCGGATCGTTCTGTCAAGTGGAACGATACAAAAGCCGCTTTGTTGCCGAGTCGGCGCGCCGCGAATGGCCGCGCCAGGCCCCGGTCCATCTTACTCAAGCCCCGCAGCCCCCGAGGTGGCCGGGGCCACACGACTCGACTCCTTGGGGTCTCGCGCTTTACCAACTTATTCGGGGCAGAGGTCGTCGAGCTTTGAAAGTATGGAGT
>JBAPZR010001071.1:0-14165 GCA_049285335.1 Xanthobacteraceae bacterium
ATACCACGCATATAGGCATCTGCCGCCGCGACATACTGCTCGGCCGAAAACAACAGGGTGACGTTGATCGGTATGCCGGCGAAGATCGACTCTTCGATCGCGGGCAGCCCTTCTTTGGTGCCGGGAATTTTTATGAAGAGATTGGGACGCTGCGCTCGCGCATGCAGGTCTTTGACCTCGGCCACTGTCGATTTTGTGTCATGCGCGAGAAGCGGCGAGACTTCCAGCGAAACCCAGCCGTCTACGCCGCCGGTCCGGTCGTAGACGGGACGGAACAGGTCGGCGGCCGCGGTGAGATCGTCGAGCGCCAGTTCGAAGAACAATTGTTCGCCTGACTTGCGCCGCGCGAGCTTGCTCTTGATCGCATCGTCATAGTCGTTGCTGTTCTTAATGGCGTGGTCGAAGATCGTCGGGTTGGATGTGAGCCCGGTGACCGACATTTCGTCGATGTAGCGCCGCAGCGCGCCCGTTTTCAGCAAATTGCGCGTGATGTTGTCGAGCCACAGGCTTTGGCCGAGATCGTGAAGCGCTTGCGTGGGTTTGATTGTGGAGGTCATGGCGTCACCTTGGCTGCAAGAGGGGCGGCGAGGTTCGGACGAATGGCGACGTGCGGATGGTCGGTGCTAATCGGCAGCCAGGCGCGGCCGTCACGGGCGAGCAGACGGTCGGCGGCGGCCGGGCCGGCGCTGCCGGCGGGGTAGTTGGGAAAGTCCGTGGCGGGATTGCGCGCCCAAGAATCGATCAAGCTTTGGACCGCCCGCCATGCAGTCTCGACCGTGTCGGCCCGCTGGAACAGCGTGGCGTCGCCGATCAGACAATCGTAGATCAGTGTCTCGTAACCCACCGTCGCGACCGGCTCGAAATAATCGCGGTAGGCAAAATCCATGGCCACGCCGTCGATCTCGATCTCGGGGCCGGGCCGCTTGGCATTGAAGCTCACCGACAGACCTTCATCGGGCTGGATGCGGAGCGTCAGGATATTGGCTGGCAATCGCTCGACCGGCGTGTCGCGGAATAGGATGTAGGGCGCCTGCCGAAATTGGATCGCGATCTCGATCGTCCGGGCCGACAGTCGTTTGCCGGTGCGCATGTAGAAGGGCACCCCGGCCCATCGCCAGTTATCGACGCCGAGCTTGAGCGCGACATAAGTTTCAGTCCCGGAATCCGACGCGACGTTGGGCTCGTCACGGTAGGCTTGAACCTTTCGGGCGAGCACCGTCCCGCTGCCGTATTGGCCGCGCACCGCGTTCTCGGGCGGGATGGGATGGACCGCTTGCAACAGCTCGGTCTTTTTGGCGCGCACCGCTTCGGCATCGAACGAGATCGGCGGCTCCATCGCGATCATGGCGAGCAGCTGGAACAGATGATTCGGCACCATGTCGCGCAGCGCGCCGGTGGGTTCATAGAATCGGCCGCGACCCTCGACGCCGATGGTTTCGGCCACGGTGATTTGCACATGATCGATGTGGTCGCGGTTCCAAAGCGGCTCGAAAATGCCGTTGGCGAAGCGCAGCACCAAAATGTTCTGGACCGCCTCTTTGCCGAGGAAGTGATCGATCCGATAGATCTGGTCTTCGGCGAGTACCTTGAGAATTTGCGTATTGAGCGCTTTTGCCGACGGAAGGTCATGCCCGAACGGCTTCTCGATGATCACCCGCCGCCAAGCGTTCTCCGTTTGCCGGGTCAATCCCGCACGGCCGAGCTGTTCGACGATCGGCCCGAAGAAGCGCTCGCCCACCGCCAGATAGAACAAGACATTGGCGGCGTTGTTTTGCTTTCTTTGCTCGGCTAAGAGTTTCTCGAGACGGGCGAAGGTCTCCGGCTTCGTAAAATCCGCCGGCATGTACTGCATGCGCTCGGTAAGCGACGACCATGCTCGGGCGTCGACCTTGCCGCCGGGCGTCAACGTCTGCATCATGTTGGTCAGGTTCTGGCGCCACTGCTCGGTGGTCTGCTCGTTGTGATCGACCCCGACGATCGCAAACTGGTCCGGCAGCTTGCCAGCTTGTACCAGATGATAAAGTGCCGGTACGACGAGGCGCTTTGTCAGATCCCCACCGGCGCCGAAAATCACGAGAGTTGCGGAAGGCGCTTGACGGCCGGTGGCGACCTTCGCTGCAGTCGCCGCAGTCTCGCCTGCAATCGGGGTGACCGTACTCATCGCGCGACCGGGTTATTAAAACTGCAGCCGCGAACGGGGGAGGCTCGTTTGGCCTCGTGCTCCACGCTGATCCTCCCAGGCGGCTGTTTAAGGTAACGCGCTCAGCCGCCGTTTGGTTCAATCTCTTGACCTAATTCCCAATCCCTTCCTTATTTCGTGGGCGCGGCTTGGCGATCACAAAATTGTCAAACGGCGAGGCCGGGGACGCGCGGGCGGACCGGCAGATAAAACCGGAAATAGGGGTTTGGCCAGTTGATCCATTATTTCGGCGCCGATCGTCGCCGCCGCCCAACGCCCCGCAGGACCAGATAGAACCAAAGAACCGCCATCAGCTTATCGGCAAGCCAGCTTCCGACGACATAGCGATTAGGACGGCCGGACACTTCACTCACTCCAACTCCGAAACACTCCGCGAGCGGTTGGTCCCGCGACGGCGCGACACTGGAAAAAACGACATTGGAAAAAATACGAAAGGAAAATTTCCAAACGATAAACGGCTGTCACACCTATGCCGTGACAACGCGGCGCGCGTCACCTCGTTCCTCCAGCCGTTATGGACGCTTCTGAGGCATGATCCGGAAAAGGGGAAGCGGCCTTTCCGAAAAGCACGTCCCGGATGCGATCCGGGGATCACACCTCACAAACTTCGGAATCGGGACACTAGGTGCCCGACTGAGTCGTCGCCGGTTGCGCGCTGGGCCGTGACGTCGCGCCGCCTGTCCCGAAATTCGGGCTCTGCTCCTCGCAAGCCATCACGACCTGCGGATCGATTTGCGGCAAAGGTTTGGTGGCTTGCATGCGCTGTGCCGTTCCAATCACGATCGGTCGAATGCAATCCAACATGATCCCAACACCCATGCTGGCGCCGTTCGGAATAAAGCCCGCCTCTCTGCACGCCGCCGCGATCTGGGCGCAGGGGTGCCACGGCACCGGTTGAGCAGGTTGGGCGGACTGTGCCGGCGTAAGGGACAACCCCGTCAGCAACAGACAAGTGAGAATCGGCGGTAGGATTGTCGCGCGCATGATCGTGCTCTCTCGCGGCTCAAAATTCACAAAGCCAGCCGCCTTGGAGCCCCGGCCGGGAAGCTCTTGCGACCGGGGCTCCGGGAGCTAGGCCGGAGACGTGTCGCTATTTCATCCGGCCCGCCGCAAGCAAGTCAGAAATTTCCGGCGTTCCTATGAGGCAATCTGGCGAGACGGGGACGTTTTGATGGAACGTGACGGCGACAATTTTGTCGCCGCTTGACAGGCGAGCGTGGCTGCCCATGCCGCGCCTCCTTGAGGACCACACGCCTGACTGTTACCCTTCCGGGAACATGCAGCGAAAGGTCGGTGTTTTGCCAACCCGCCGTCTCGGTAAGCACGCAACGATAATATCGGTTTGGAAAAAGGACGCGACTGAACGATGACACATAGGCGCCGCTTTTCTGCCAGCCGCCTCAAGGCTGAGCATTTTTGCGGCGGAGTCGAGGAGTAAGCACATGGCCGGGCCCTCCACTGATAACAACGAGCCCGTCGGCGCTTCTGAACAGCCTGTCGTTTCAAATTACGGTTTAGTTCCCTCCGTTTACATTTTGTACTTGGTTGGATTTCTCACCGGCATAACGGCTCTCGTCGGCGTAATCATCGCTTATCTGCAGAGGGATAAAACCGATCAATTATGTCGCTCGCATTTTCAATTTCAGATAGCCACATTTTGGATAGGGCTGCTCTATTTGGTCGTTGGCGCCATAACTGCCCATTTTGCGATCGGCGCATTGATCCTCGTTTGGTGGTTTATTTGGACAATAATCCGGTGCGTAAAGGGGCTGCTTGCTTTGAACGAAGGCAAGCCGATACCTCAGCCGAATTCATGGTGGTTTGGCGAGTGAACGCGGTTTGGCGAGTGGATGGAGTGGCGTCGCGCTACTTCCCAGGACGCCGTCATTCCGTTCCAAGTTCTACGAATCAGCGCAATTCAGTCAAAGTATGACAACAAATCGGTCCAAATAGGACGGAAGACTCGCCGCGACTTACCGCAAATTGCAGGCACTTTTACGGACCGCTAATCACGATCTTGCGTTGCCGGGCCGGCGCGGTAGAATCTCACGGAGTTCGGGGGGGGGACAAGCAGGCGAATACCATAACCTGCTCAAGTCCGCGTCAGTCCTGGACGAATCTCCATCTGTCGAGTTCTCCGCGATCGCCCCTGTCGGGTCCAGCGTTGTGAAGCCGCAACCGAGCCTTTGATCGCCGAAAACGGAGTTAATGAAAACATTTGAAGGAATGATTTTTCGACGCGAGGTGCCGCCATGACAGCAGCAGACGCTGGAACTGGCGTAGCGAGATTTCCCGCTCTGCGCATGGCTTTGAGCGCTCTTATTTACGCGTTTGAGCTCATCGCCATTGTCGTCGGTTACTTAGGACTCGCCAACGCTGCGCAGTTGCTTCCCGGAATCAATCCGACCGGAACGCCGTTGTGGCCGCCGACCGGACTCGCGCTCGCTCTCATCCTACTGCGCGGATATCGTGTTTGGCCTGCGCTTTTCATCGGAGCGCTCTCCGCTAACGCAATCTTTGCTCGAGCGCTGACGGCCGAGGCGCCCGCCGTCGCGATTGGCACTACTCTTGGGGCAATGGCCGGGGCGTGGCTCATCAAGCACTGGTCTAATGGGATAAGAACCTTCGCCACTCCGGGTGACATTGCAAAGTTTGTGCTCATTGCCTTTGTCCCCTGCGCGGCAATCAGTTCGATCGGCGCCATTATAGGCCCGCTCTCGAGCATTGATCTTGATTATTCGAGTTTGGCGGCCACGTGGGCTATTTGGTGGCTGGCGGACGTGGCCGGCATCCTCGTCATTGTTCCGTTCCTCGTGCTCTGGGTGGCACCGCCGGCGTTGCGATTGGCCGAAACGAGCGTGCCTGAGACAGCGATCATCATCGCCACTGCATCCGCCATCAGCATCGTCGCTTTTGTTCCTATGACCGCCCCGTTCGACCGTCTGCTAGTGCAGAAGAGCCTCTATGGCTTTCTCATCTTGTTGCCGTTGATGTGGGCCGGATTGCGCGGCAACCAGCGCGCCGCAACCGCCGCAACCTTGATTTTTTGCGGTGTTGCCGGATGGAAGCTGTCGGTTGCGGCCGGCCCGATTTCGCTACCCAGCTTGAATGGATCACTTGCCTTGCTGTTGGCGCTGTCAATAAGCACGTCCGTCGCTTCTCTCGTTTTAAGCGCGGTTATAGCCGGATACCGCGAACAGCAGACGCTCTGGGTTTCGCAACAAAGCGAATTGAATCTCAGGTTGGAGCAGACACTGGCGGCTCTCAAAACCGCCGAACAACATTTTCACATCTTTGTCGAGGGCGTTACCGACTACGCAGTTTTTCTCCTCGACACTTCAGGGCGCGTAGCCAACTGGAACGGCACCGCCCAGAAAATCATCGGTTACACCGCTGAAGAAATCGTCGGTAAGCCCTTCAGCATGTTGTATCGGCCGGACGAACGGCGAGGGGGCCTGCCGAAACAGGCGCTCAAACTTGCCATTCAGAACGGTCGGCACGAAACGGAGGGCTGGCGTACCAGGAAGGACGGAACGCCCATTTTCGTGACCGGCACGCTCACCGCGATTCGGGACGACAATGCGGATCTTGTCGGTTTTGCCAGCATCATTCGCGACGCGACCGAGCGCCGCGACACCCAGGAAAAGCTGGTTGAGGCGCGCGAACAGCTTGCCATTGCGCAAAAAATGGAGGCGATCGGCAAATTGACTGGCGGCATCGCCCACGACTTTAACAATTTGCTGATGATCATCGGTGGCAACGCCGAAATGTTCAAGCGATTGCTTGATCCAAAATTGCCGCGGGCCATTGAGGCAATTGAGACGGCGGCCAAGCGTGGCGAGAGTCTGACGCGTCAATTGCTGACATTCTCACGGCGCCAGCATCTCAGTCCGACGGTCGTCGACTTGAATGCCAGCATCAGAAATATGCGTACGATGATTGAAAGCTCGCTGCGCGGAAACATCGTCTATAATGAAAATGTCGGCCCGAACCTTTGGCCCGTCAAAGTCGACCTCGCTGAGCTGGAACTGGCAATCGTCAATATTGCGGTGAACGCCCGCGACGCCATGCCGAACGGCGGCGTCTTCGCGATGACTGCCGATAACGTCAAGGTGAATGAAGAAGCCGATGACAATCCACAAAGTGGGGACTTCGTCGCGCTTGAGTTCAAAGATACCGGGATGGGTATTCCCCCCGACCTTCTTTCGAAGATCTTCGATCCCTATTTCACTACCAAGGAGGTCGGCAAAGGAACGGGCCTGGGCCTATCTCAGGTTCATGGCTTTGCTCACCAAGCGGGCGGCACCGTGCATGCGGAGAGCAAAATCGGAATCGGAACCGCGTTTACAATCTATTTGCCGGCGTATCTCGGCAGGGAAATCGCCAAGGAGAGAATTTCGGAAGTCGACGTCGCGCGTTCGCAGCGACCGATGGTCCTTGTTGTCGATGACAGCGCCGAAGTGGCCGAAGTAACGTCGTCGTTGTTCGAACACCTCGGCTATAACACCATCTATCGCGAGTCGGCCGATGCCGCGCTGAAGCTGCTGGCCGACGGCGAAAAGATCGATCTTATTTTCAGTGACATTGTCATGCCGGGAACGATCGATGGCGTCGGCCTCGCGAGCGAAGTGCAGTCGCAGTATCCGCATTTGCCGGTGATTTTAACGACCGGTTACAGCGATGCGGCGCAGGGTGCGCCGTCTAATTTGCGGATATTGCGCAAACCCTTTGATGCCGATGCGCTCCGCAGCTTTATGCAGGATATGATGGGCTCGGTATTCCCATAGTCGTGCGGTTATGGGTGAGGCGGTAGCGTTCGCGGCGGCAGCGGCGCTATGGGCCGGGGCTTGTGCGCAGGGGCGGCAATCCGCGGCGGCGGCGGAGGCGCCGGAATCCTCTCCAGGATTTCCTGATCGGCGGCCTGCAGCTTTATGATCTCACTTGCCATCTGATCTTGACCGGCGGCGAGGTGCTCGACAGTCTGTCGTACAGCTGCGAGCTGCTCTTCCATAGCTTGTTTTGACGCGGCGATGTCCGCCTCTATCCGTTGTATCTTTTGCAAGTCGATAGCGGCGGTCGGGGGCGTTTGTGGCGCGGAAGAACTTGGCGCAGGCGAACTTGGCGCACCTGAACCTGCCGTGGTCGCATCAACGGCGGTCGATTGCGGCGCCACCGGCATGGACAACCGGACCGCATTGCTTTCTTGGCCGGATGGCAGCTTGGTCCAGCCAAGATCCTCCACCCAGCTCGCGATCATTTGCTTGGACTCGGGCGACCAGCCAAGTTCCGGAGCCCTGGTCGCGATCACCTCTCTGGTCGCCGCCCCGTAAGATTGCCAAGCCAAGGCGGCCGCGGCGCCAATACAAATCGCGATCAGGTAGCGGGCGAATCCCGGCGAGCCCCGCTTCTTCACCTCGTCTTCTATCGCCAGGAGACGACAATTAATTGTCGTGCGTTGAGAAGTCTCGTAGTCGAGATGGTGACCGATCTGCGAAAGGAGATTTTGCACATCCTCCGCAAACTTTCGCTGCGGGCTTGGATGCGGCAAATCTCCGAGTCGTTCGTTTAGTTCGTCGTCAGAAATGCGCAAATCCTCCGCAGGCTTCCGCTGATCGCTTCCGCGTTGAAAATCTTTGAGGGTGGCGCGGAACCGCTCGTCAAACTTACGCAGCACGTCATCGGAGCCCGCCCCAACCTTGGCCGATTGTCGTTCGGTGACCTCTGTTTTCGTAGCCACTTCGTCCGTAGAGTTCATCGGCCGTTCCCTGCCGACGAACATGGTAGCGACGATTTCAGCAGATTTGTCGCGCCATTGCGGCCCTTTCAAGGGAATCCCCTCCTCATTAGGGCTAACCAAACGGGAACTGAGAACTGTGGCGGCGGTTAAAGCCTCAGACGATCCTTAGGCCTGCGATGCAACACAAACAACAAACGACCGGAACAGCCTTATGTCGGCGTTGGCGCAAAGTTCGACACCCGAACGAGAACCTGACCGGGACGAATCGAAACAACGATCAATCTCCACCGATATTCCGGCGCGGCTCGATCGCCTGCCCTGGAGTCGATTTCATCTCCTGGTGCTCGTCGCGCTCGGCATAACTTGGATTTTGGACGGCATCGAAGTCACGATCGTCGGCACGATTGGGCCGGTCTTGCGCGAGCAGGGAACGCTAGGACTCTCAGCATCTCAGATCGGCAATGCTGCATCGGCATATATCATTGGCGCGGTACTCGGCGCCTTGGCTTTTGGGTGGCTGACCGACCGCTTCGGTCGCCGAATGGTCTTCTATGTGACGCTAGTTGTGTACTTGACCGGCGTTCTGCTCACAGCGACTTCTTGGAGCTTCCTAAGCTTTGCGCTCTTTCGAGCGATTACAGGCCTCGGCATCGGCGGCGAGTATGCCGCAATCAACTCCGCCATTGACGAACTCATTCCGGCGCGTTTTCGCGGTCGCATCGATATCATCGTCAACGGAAGTTTTTGGCTCGGCGCCGCGTTGGGGTCCGGCGCTTCGTTGGCCTTTCTCGATCCAAGATTGCTGGCGCCGAACCTGGGTTGGCGATTGGGTTTTGCAGTTGGCGGCGTCCTGGGCCTCGGCATTCTGCTTCTCCGCCGTTACGTTCCGGAAAGCCCGCGCTGGCTCATTACGCATGGCTATATCCCGCAGGCCGAGGCAACCATCGCGGAGATTGAGAATCGGGTGACGGAAGATACAAATACTCGGCTGTCCCAACCCCAAGGGCAGTTAAGCATTAGTCCGCGCAAAAGCTTTGGTCTCGGCTTGGTCGCGCGATCGATGTTGGGGAAATATCGTGCCCGCAGCGTCCTCGCGCTCACGCTCATGTGTGCGCAAGCATTCCTGTTCAATGCGGTATTTTTTTCGTATGGCCTCGTCCTCACAACATTTTACAGCGTATCGGATCGGCGCACCGGTCCATACCTGCTGGTTATGGCCGTGAGCAACTTTCTGGGACCGCTCTTGCTTGGATCGCTCTTCGACACAGTCGGCCGCCGTATCATGATCACTTTGACTTATGCGGTAAGCGGCATTCTTCTTGTCGCCAGCGCCATTGCTTTCGGTCTGGGTATGTTTTCTGCCTGGACGCAGACGTTCGCGTGGATGGCGATCTTCTTCTTCGCTTCAGCCGGGGCGAGTGCGGCATACTTGACGGCGAGTGAAATTTTTCCCCTTGAAACGCGGGCCCTTGCGATCGCCGTATTCTACGCCCTCGGTACCGCGGTTGGCGGCATTGTCGCCCCGTCATTGTTTGGAATCTTGATCGGCACGCACTCGCCGTGGCTGCTGGCGCTCGGCTACCTGCTCGCGGCGGCATTGCTGCTGGCGGCGGCCGGCGTCGAGTCCCTGTACGGGATCGATGCCGAAGGGCGCTCCTTGGAGGAGATAGCTGATCCTCTTTCTGCTGGTTGAATTAGATTTTGATGCGCCGGACCTTCAGCATCCCGTGGTTCAGGGCGTTGCGCAAGCGTCATGTTCCAATTCGCCGCGGCCTCATTGCTCGATCATTGTCCCTGTCAGCCGGTATTGAGTTAAACCGGGCAAGTCGCGATTGCGCCGGCACGATTTGCGCTGGTTATCCCCGCCATTGCAGTCCAGCTCGTTGCTCTGCCGATATTCGTCGTCGCGGGCGGCCGCGCCTTTGGGTCCTTGAGGTCGCGCCAAAGGTCGAGCGCGTGCTGAGAGGCGCTCCTTAGCGGTGTTGCGCCACGATTAAAAGCCGAGCCTGATTTCGAGACGTTTCTTGAGAGGCCGGTACGCGTTTTGCCTCGCGTTGCACCATGGCATAGCCTTCTATACCGGCCCATAAGAGCGTGAAATCTTCGCGGGCCAGGCTTCGCATCAATAGCCGCCGTTCGTTTCGATCGTTTTGCCGTCGGTCTTTGGTCGGGCGTTTATTCCGACGACATCTTAGCTTGGATAACGCCGCCCGGAGAAACCCGACAGTCCCAACTGGCGCAGTCGCTCGCGATCGACTTCTCCGATAGACGCGGCGTGAATTATCCGCTTTGCCACCAGTTCACGAATGAAAAGTTCAGACCCGGCGCCATTCTGGAGCGTCGCGATAGCTGAATCGTAAGCTTCGCCCATTGTTCGAGTTGTTTCAGGAGGGAAGGCGTTCTCGCGGCGAAATGGCAGAACTTGGCACATGGCGGCGTTCCGTTTTGGGAGCCATCACATAAAGGAATATACATCCGCTGCCCAAGTTTGTTCCTGAGAGCGAATGAAAAACGTCAAATTTAACTCGTCCGCATTCGTTTGATGACGAACATTGGAACTTTTGCATTTGGTCAACGGTTTATCGCCAACGAGATTTCACAGGCCGAACCGTCATGGATCGTTTTCATTTTCGAGCTCGGATTGCGCCAATTTCAGGCCGTGGCAAATTGACTATGACAAATCGAGTCATCAGAAATCGGGCCATCGCAAAGAGGGCCAAAGCGAGGTAGTATCGGGAGTGTGCCGTTGGGGTGAACGGGAAACCGAATGGCCTCGCGGTGAGTTTGTCAATGGATACTTCCGTGCGCAGATCGAGAGGCGGCCTGGGACTAACGAAACAGGAAGACCCGAAAGATAGGATTATTTACGCGACAAATTCGCACTCGCTGGTTTAGGCCGATCCAATCGGACGTTTACTCATTGCTGCTCGGACATTCCGGAGGATTAAATTGCGGGATGCGAGGAAAACCGCATGAGAATTGAAAACCGCGACCGGGCGGCCCACACTGGGCGGAGCACGCCCGATAAGGCGCCGGTGATTGTCGCTATTGGTGCTTCAGCGGGCGGCATACCGGCTCTGCACAAGTTTTTCAGCGAAATTCCGGCGAACAACGGTGCCGCCTTCATCGTGGTTTTGCACCTTGACCCGCAGCACCGCAGCGAGCTGTCCTCGATCGTGGGCGCGCACACCAAAATGCCGGTTGTCCAGGTCGAAGCGACGGCCCGCCTGGAGCCAAATCACGTCTACGTCATTCCACCCGATCGCCGCTTGCAAGTTATCGATCACGAACTGTCGGCGACGGAGTTCGAGGAGCCGCGAGGACAGCGGTTGCCAATCGATTTTTTGTTCCGCTCGGTCGCGGAACGACTCGGTGACGGCTTCGCGGTCATTCTCAGCGGCGCTGGCTCGGATGGGACACTGGGGGTGCGGGCCGTCAAGGAGGCGGGGGGCATAATCTTCGTCCAAGACCCGAACGAAGCCGACTACTCCTCGATGCCGCGCAGCGCAATCGAGACCGGCGTGGTCGATTTTGTGCTGCCGGTACGTGATCTCGCGAAGCGACTAGCCGATCTCATTCGCATCAAAGAGCTGGTATGGCCCCCCGAGATCGGCGATCTCGACGAGGAAGGATTGCACCGCATTATCGCCCACCTGCGTGTTCGTACCGGACATGACTTTTCAAAGTACAAACGGTCCACGGTGGCGCGTCGGATTGCGCGTCGCATGCAGGTGAACCGCACGGATGAGCTGAAAGCATACTACGAGTTGTTGCGCGATAGTCCCGACGAAGTCCAGGCTTTGCTGGGTGACCTTTTGATCTCCGTCACCAGTTTCTTTCGCGACCATGAGGCGTTCGAGTCGATCGCGAAACTGTTGCCTGCGCTCTTCGCGGGCAAGTTGGCAGACCAACCGATCCGGGTCTGGGTCGCCGGCTGCGCGACCAGCGAAGAGGCATACTCCATTGGCATTCTTTTGTTGGAAGAGGCGACGCGCCAGGACATGCGCCGGCAAATTCAGGTCTTCGCCACCGATCTGGATGTTCGCGCCTTGGCGATGGGGCGAGAGGGTCGTTACCCCGTCGCAATCGAGGCCGATATCAATGAGTCGCGTTTGCGCCGCTTCTTCTCGCGTGAAGGCGATTATTACCGGGTCCGCCAAGAGCTGCGAGACATAGTCCTGTTTGCCCTGCACGACCTCCTGAAAGATCCGCCATTTTCACATGTCGATCTCGTGTCTTGTCGTAACGTGCTCATTTATCTGGATCGCGAGCTGCAAGAGCAGGTTTGCAATACCTTCTATTACGCGTTGAACCCCGAGGCATATTTATTGCTCGGGTCTGCCGAGACGGCCGATAACCCAACGGGTCTCTTCAGAAACGTCGATCGCCACGCGCGCGTCTATCAATCAACCCTGGTTGCAGGCGGCAAACCGCAATTGCTGCCGAGGCTGCTGGGCCCGATCCGAGTCCGCGAGCCGGTCTTGCCGTTTAGCCGCGCCACAAGTCCGACCGCCGCTTTGAGCGAGGCCGCGGCGCATCGCAGCGCCCTCGAACAAATCGCCCCTCCCAGCATTTTGGTTGATGAAGCGCACCGCGTACTTCATCTTTCAGATACCGTCGGCCGTTATCTGCTTCCGGCCGGCGGACCGCTGAGTGCTGATGTGGCTGATTTGGTCCGACCTGAACTGCGTTTCGAAATGCGCTCGGGCTTGCATCGCGCGTTTGAGCGACGCCGGCCCGCGCTGAGCATCCCGGTTCGTGTGGCCCTCGGCGGCGAAACACTTCCAGTACAATTGTCCATTAGACCGCTGCAGGAAGCCGGAGAATGGCGACGCGCGGTGGTTCTCTTTATTGTGGGTGAAGCGATCGATGAAGCACTCCCCGACGATCCGCAGGCCACAGGTGAAACTGTGCGTCGCCTGAAGGAGGAACTGGGGCTCACTCAAAGACGCCTGCGGACCATGCGTGAGGATTCTGACGCTGCCAATGAAGAACTGCGCGCCTCAAATGAGGAATTGCAGTCGATCAATGAGGAGTATCGCTCCACCTCGGAAGAGTTGGAAACCAGCAAAGAGGAATTGCAGTCGATCAATGAAGAGCTACAGACAGTCAATAGTGAGCTCAAGTCAAAGCTTGAATTGATCTCCCGGGCCAATAGCGATCTACAAAATCTGCTGGCAGCAACCGACTGCACTCTATTTCTCGATTCCGGGTTGCACATTAAGCGTTTCACGGACCAGGTCCGAGAATTATTCAGTATTACTACGAGCGACGAGGGTCGGCCGATTACAGATTTCTCCCATCAGCTTGAATACCAAGATCTCGTTAAGGACGCGCGGAAAGTCATTGCGAATTTGACGCCGGTTCGGCGGGAGATTCACGCTCGAAATAGCCGCTGGTACGACCTGCGCATGCGCCCTTATCGGACGGTGGATGATAAGATCGACGGTGTGGTGATTACCTTCGTCGATATCACCGAACGAAAGTTATTGGAGGAAAGACTTCAATCGCTGGCCTATCCTGCCAAATCTGAGCAGCCTGCCTAATGCGTCGCGAGTTCAACGGCAGACATTCCTCGAGTAACTCAGGCCTTCGGGGATTTATCGGGCTGCCGCATAATCTCGTCGGACAAATCGGTTAGCCGTTCGCTAAATTCATAACTGTGCGCTAAAAACAGCCAGCGTTGTTCCAAGTCCAAAAAGTCCTGCTTGAGTTGTGCGTCGGCATGGGCGGTGGCTTTCAGCGCACAATCTTCCGCGTGCCGGTAGCACTCGCGGATTTCCCTGCTCAAACCGTTCAGCACGACACGACCCGCACGCGAAACGCGGCTCATCTGGCCGTGAGGGAAAGATTATGACCAACGCTCGCCTCTTGGAAAGCAAAATCGAGCACAAGAAACGAATCCGATTTGACCCGAAGCGTTCTGCGACTTTAGCGAACCGCAGCACGATATTCCCGCATCGGGCGGCTAAAAAGAACGTATCGATTGGTTTAGGTGCACTATCAGAAATTTAAAGTTCGGCGTCAGGGCTAACAGTAGAATTTTGTTTCTTATGTCGCGCATACGACACAGACGGCTTTCGAATACGCCGAGCGCTATTGAAAGCCAATCCAAATTTCTCAGAGCGCGCCACCTCACTTGCTTATAATGCGCTCAACTGATTCGTTGTCATGAGCGAAAATGATGACAAACGAGGCGCATTTTTACAGCAGAGAGAATTACAAACC
>JBAPZR010001072.1:0-6107 GCA_049285335.1 Xanthobacteraceae bacterium
GAATAGATCATGCCGCGCGTCCCCATCGAATATCGCGACGCCAGTCAGCAGGTCCGCGCCGTATTCGACGACATCAAGCGCACGCGGCAGGTCGACGACGTCAACAATTTCTGGAAATTTCTGGCGCACGATCCGGTCACGCTCATGCGCACGTGGCAAAGCGTCAAAGAGACCATGGCGCCCGGCGCGCTCGATCCGCTGACCAAGGAGATGATTTATCTCGCGGTGAGCGTCACCAATGGCTGCGGCTATTGCATCGCAAGCCACACCGCGGCCGCGCGCAAAGCGGGAATGAGCGAAGCAATGTTCGGCGAAGTCATGGCGGTCGTCGGCATGGCGAACGAAACCAATCGCCTGGCGAACGGCTATCGCGTGCCGATCGATCCGGCTTTCGAATAAAGGCTCGCGCATCGCGCGCGGGCTTGGAAGCCTTCTTGGAAGTCTTCTTGGAGGTCTTCTCGGAAGCTTCGGCGTGAAAAAACGGCCCCGGCGTTTAAGTCGGAGCCGTTCTCAACGGAAGCTATCTCTCGTTTCGTCTTTTTAGTGTTGCTGCGCCGGAGCGTTAGGCGCGGGCGCAACCGGCGGCGCTGGTTTTGCCGGCGCAGGCGCGGCCGTCGTCGGTGGAACATTCGAGGGCGCTGGAGTTGCCGGCGCCATACGCGTGGCCGGCGGATTAGTGTCGTTCGACGCCGTATTGGTTCCCGGTTGCACCGCTTGATGGCCTATTCCGAACAGCATTGCCAGAACAACCACCAGAAAGACCGCGGCCGCGATCCAACCCCAAGCCGTGTTACCAGTGCGTGCGTTAGGGTCGTATACATCGTCGCGGCGGAAGGGATCTTCCGGACCATGATAGTTGTAGTCAGACATGATGGGTCTCCGTCCATCGTTGACGCTCGCTGACAACGGCGCGCGCAGGCGGGCCGTTCCTCGTTTGTTAACGAATATCGCCCACGCAGATCGGTCATGACCGCGGAACTTTTCGCGACGCGGCATGATGTGACAGAGGGATTACAGCGACCGTGTGCGCGGCAGGCAAACCCGTAAATCTCAAAGGGAATTTCGCAGGCTGCCGAAGTGACTTTTGCCGCCAAGCCGCTATTGTGACCGCGATTGCGCTCGTAGCTCAGCTGGATAGAGCATCAGACTTCGAATCTGAGGGTCGGGAGTTCGAATCTCTCCGAGCGCGCCAGTATTCGCAACGTCGGCTGGTTAATTCGGGCAACGATACCGATTTACGGCGTATCGGCAAATCGCCCGAGTGCATCGCGTGGGACTTTCTCGAAGTCGATGCGGAACTAGCGTTAAGCCCCTCGGCATTGCGTAGTTTCTTGCCTTGAACTGCTTCAATCGGCACGCCTTCGAAGGTCGACAGATTACGTGAATCAACGGCCAGTCCATCCGCTCTGAATTGCGGCCGCAAAAGATTGTAAACGCCGATCGCGATTGACGACGCGCTTGGCAAGCCATGTAAAAGAATTCATGACGGGCAGATATCCACAGGCTTGCAGCCACGAGGGTTGTCTTGCGTTAAGGAGGGATCGACAAAAAATCAATTCGCGGTTGAGGAATGCACACAACGCACAGGGTTGTTCCAAAAAAGCTGTTTTGGAGCAACCGCGCGGGCGCTATGCTGATCTTTGTAGGACCGGACGCCCGGTGCCAACCGGGGACGAAGGACCGCCGGTTCGACGCCCAACGATGCCGTCCGAGAATACGGCACGATCTGGGGACGAAGGCAAAGCCGCCGGTTCTCTCATGGCCGACGGCTTTGCTGTTTGAGGCCTCTTCCAAGGCGATCGTAGTGTTTGGCGCTACTGCACGGTCACGCCGGTGCGCTTGACGACGTCGGCCCATTTCGCGATCTCGGCTTGGACAAAGGGCGTGATTTCGGCAAGCGGCAGGTTGAACGGTTCGCCGCCGTCCGCCGCGATGCGTCGCTGCACGTCCGGCTCGGCGAGCGCCTTTTCGACCTCGGCGCGCAGCTTGTCGATGATCGGCTGCGGTGTTTTTTTCGGCGCCCATAGTCCGAACCATACATAGTACTGGTAGTCCGGCACGCCGGATTCCGCGACCGTCGGCACGTCCGGCAGCAGCGGCGAGCGTTTCGTGCCGGTGACCGCGAGCGCGCGTACATTGCCGCCTTGGATCTGGCCCAGGGCGCTCGCCAAATTATCGAAGAACACCGGCACCTGTCCCGAGATAATGTCGGCATAGGCCGGTTGCGCGCCGCGATAGGGCACGTGCGTAAGCTTGATGCCGGTGAGAAGCTGAAACAGCTCCGCCGATAAATGTTGTCCGGTGCCGGCGCCGGCCGAGGCAAAGTTTATTTCGCCGGGCTTCGCTTTCGCGAGCGCGATGAGCTCGTTGATCGAATGCGCCGGAAAATTCTTGCTGACGACAACCGCGAAGGGAAATTTCGCCAGCATCGCGATCGGCTCGAAGTCTCGGATAGGGTCATAGGGCAGATGTGCGAACAGGCTCGGATTGACCGCCATACTGGCGATGAGACCCGTCGTCAGCGTGTAACCGTCCGGCGCGGCCTTTGCCGCGGTCAGCGTGCCGTTGAGAGAGCCGGCGCCGGGAATGTTGTCGACGACGAAAGGTTGGCCGAGTTGCTTGGCAAGCTGTTCGCTGACGATGCGCGAAATAATGTCGGTGCCGCCGCCGGGCGTGGAGGCGACGATGTCGGTAATCGGCCGCGTCGGATAGTCCTCGGCGAAGACCGACGCGGGGAGCAACGCGATCGCCGCTGCGAGCGCACCACGCCGAATTCGATCGGTCATCGATTTCCCCCGCTTCTTTAAAGTCGCGTCACTTTGTGCCCGGCGGTCCAAGTATCGCCACCGGCGATTTTAGCATAGCGCGAAAAAATCACGGCTGCGAAAGCTGCTCGTGTAAGCGTTGCGATGTCGCAGCGGCGCACGGAAGCGTTCGATGAAAACGGTATGTGCCGCAACACAATTTCGGGCGGCGGTTGCTCCACCGCCGCCCGATGATCCGCCGCTTCTTTTCGACGTAGACGAGCTATCGCACGAGCAGTGCAGGCTCGCGGGCCTGTCCGGTCTGCCGCTCTTTTGCGTCGCCATGCGTTTGGCCCGCCGGCAATTGCAGAACCGTTGCGGTCTGACCGGGCACGAGCCGCGTCACCAGCACGATCTGGCCGCTGGGGAATTCCAGCGCATCATGATGAACGTGGGGGTCGTCCATATTGATCTGACGGAAGCGAGCCACGCGGTGCGCGACGCGCGCTCTGCCGAACATGCTGAATGCCCGGTCGAATTGTACATCACTGTCGAAAGCGATTTCCGTACCGGGGAGCAGGCAGACCGCCACGTCGGGCTGACCGATTTCGGTAAAGCCGCGTGTGATCGATTTTACGAAATCGGTGGAAACGAGCCTGTCCGCGACCTTGGCCGGCCGCGAGGCGATGAGATGCAGACTGTAGTCGCACATGGAAAGGCACTCCTCTCAAGGGCCGCCGTTACGGCTCTTCTTGCTGAACCCACCGCTTAAGCAAATGTTCCGCCGGATAGGCGTCGCCTGCGGGCTCTTTTCGCCAGGCGGGCTTGGCCGAATGCGCATTCCCGGCACCGTCAAAAAACATATGTCGCCGAGCGGACATATGGCATGATGCACGCTGCGGAGCTGCCAGCGCGGTCTGGGAATGGACGATCTAACGGCGGAGAAGCGCGAAGACAGCACGCCCGTCGCCGCCCCCGGTCAAAAGCCCGGCAAGGGCAGAACCGACGATGACGTGCCGCGCGGTATCCTCTGCATGATCGCGGCGACAATCTTATTTTCCGGAGCCTCGGCCGCCAGCAAATGGCTGGTTGGAATTTATCCGGTCGGCGAGGTGCTCTGCCTACGTTCGCTGGCGTCCTTCATTGCCGGCGCCTCGATCATCTTGCCGGTCAGCGGTCTGTCGGTCTTCGCGACGCATCGACCGCGCGATCATCTGGCGCGCGGGCTTTCGCAATCGATTTCGCAACTATGCCTGCTTTTAGCATTCAGCCTGATGCCGCTTGCCGGCGCAGTTGCCATCAATTTCTCCGCGCCACTGTTCGCTGCACTCGTTTCGATCGTCTGGCTTAAGGAGCCGGCCGGTTACATTCGGGGCGGCGCGCTCTTGATCGGTTTCATCGGCGTGCTGATCGTGACCAATCCCGGCACGAATTCGCTGACGCTGGGCGCACTGTTCGCGCTCACCAACGCCGTGATGTATGGCACGGTGACCGTCGCGGTGCGCGGCATGACCAGGACGGAATCGGCGAACACGCTCGTGATATGGCAGCTCGCGGTGCTCGCATTCTTTCATAGTTTTCTGTTGTTTTTCGGCTGGCGATGGCCGACGCCGATGGATGGGGTGATGCTGTTCGGCACCGGCTTTACCAATGCAATCGGTCAATGGTTTTGGACCAAATCCCTGCACCTGGCGCCGGCGCCCGCGGTTACGCCGTTCTATTATCTGATGCTGGTTTGGGCGGTGATGTTCGGCTTTTTCATCTGGGGTGAAGTCCCCTCAGTCAGTCTGATTGTTGGATCGGCCATTGTCGTTTCCACCGGTCTGTTTTTGTTCTTGCGGGAGGCCCGGCTGCAACGGCAATTGGCGCCGCGCTGATCTGACCGATATCGCGCTTTGGGCAAAATGCTAACCTGCCGCGGCAATGCCGGAGGGGGCAGCAAGAGGGGACAATTGTGCAACGCCGGAATTTTCTAAAATTGGGGGCGGGCGCCGCCGCTTTGCCATTTCTCGCACGCAGCGCTCGCGCTCTCGACTATCCGACGCGAGCGGTGCAAGTCATTGTTGGGCAAGCCGCGGCGAGTTCGTCCGACATTACGGCGCGACTCATATCGCAACGTCTGTCAGCGCATTTCGGCCAGCAATTCGTCGTCGAGGTTCGGCCTGGCGCCACCGGAAATATCGCCACGGAGCAAGTCGTGCATGCCGCGCCAGACGGCTACACGCTGTTGCTGGTCAATTCCCAAAACACGATCAATGCCGCGCTGTTTCCCAAACTGCCATTTGATTTCGTGCGCGACATCGCGCCGATCGCCGGCGTTTTCAGCGTTCCGCTGATCATGGAAGTGCAGCCCGACTTTCCCGCCAAGACCGTGCCGGAATTCATTGCCTATGCCAAAGCCAATCCTGGCAAGATCAATATGGCGTCGGCCGGTGTTGGCGGCCCGCAACATGTCGCCGGCGAGCTGTTCAAATTCATGGCGGGCGTCGATCTCGTGCATGTGCCCTATCACGGCTCTACGCCGGCGGTCACCGACCTTTTGGCGGGACAGGTGCAAGTAATGTTCGACGTCACGCCTACAGCGCTGCCGCAGATCAAGTCCGGACGGCTTCGCGCGCTTGCGGTGACGACGCCCGAGCGGCTCGATATGTTGCCCGGCGTGCCGGCGATGGCGGAGTTTTTGCCCGGCTATGAAGCGTACGGCTGGATCGGCTTCGGCGCGCCCCGTGACACGCCGGCTGCGATCATCGATGCTCTCAACAAGGCGATCAACGAAGCGGTCGCCGATCCGGCCCTCAAGGCGCGCTTGCTGGATCTCGGCGGCCTCGTCATGCCGCCGAATTCACCAGCGGACTTTGCAAAATTCATCGCCACCGATACACAACGATGGATCAAGGTGGTGAAGTTCGCAAATCTCAAGCCGGAATAAGCGGAAGCCGCATCGAGGGAAGACCATGAAACTGGCGCGCAGGCATTTTTTACACCTGATGACGGGTGCGGCCGTCGCAGGCGGCTATCCCGCTGCGTCCGCGTTGGCGCTCGATTATCCGACGCGGCCGATCACGATCGTGGTGCCGTTTGCTGCCGGCGGAGCGACGGACGTGTTGGCGCGGGTTCTTGCCGATGCCATGGGCAAATCGCTCGGCCAGACGATCATCGTCGAGGACGTGACGGGCGCCGCCGGCAGCATTGGCGTGGCCCGCGTCGTGCATTCAGCGCCGGACGGCTATACGCTCAGTGTCGGCACCTTGACGACGCACGTGCTCATCGGCGGCCTTTATAAATTGGATTTCGATCTCCTGATCGACTTAACACCGATCGCTGAACTGGCTTACGAGCCTTTGCTCATCTGCGTTAGGAACA
>JBAPZR010001073.1:0-2785 GCA_049285335.1 Xanthobacteraceae bacterium
TTCTAAATACCGATCTTTAAGCGAATACATGCCCCGTCAACCCCTAAATTTGCCACAGGTTTGCTGCCGCCAGCAGAACCGGGAATGACCAGGGGGCAATGTCATTGGTATATCTGCCCGTGAAATGGTCCGGCCAATTCCGGATATCAATACTCGCTGCAATACCTCATTGCGTCGCCGAACGTCCCTATTCCGGCCGTCGTGGTGCAAGCCCCGCACAGGAAGCGCCATGCACCCACCGTCCCGATTGCGCGCTCCACAGAGCCTATCCCGCATTTGTCGTGACCTATGTCGCTCTGTCTGAGGCCCCAAGTTTTGTCGATCGCGGCAAAAAATAACAATTCACACCGACGATGGGGCAATCCGTAGAAACTCGGGGATGCTCAAGTCGTCCGGTATCTGCAACAGCACGCCCGCTCTTACCTGCCCTTCACAGCTTTGGTCCCCACTGCTTTTCTCCAGCATGGGAATGGTTGAACTAGATATGTCCCCGTTTTTAGGGACAGGTTCCTCGACCGCTATGTCCCTTTTTTTAGGGACGGTCCGAGCAGTGGGTGTCCCCGTTTTTAGGGACGCTGGTGTCCCCGTTTTTAGGGACACTGTGTCCCTTATTTTAGGGACGGGATTTTGTTTCTTGCGAAGGTAGCTTTTCGGACGTTTTTGCTCGTGAAAAACGGTTCCGTCCCAACGATGAAAATCCCTGGTCGGCGGCTCATCGTGATACCACTCATCGGTAAGTCGCCAGTGCGGGGCTTTGCCCTTACCATAGACGCCAAGGCATCCCGGACTCACCATCACGATGAAGCCGTAATACTCCAGTTCGCGGAACCATCGCGTTATCCGGTCTTTGTGCGAGCCCAATTCCTTCGAAGCCATCCGAGTGGATAAATAGACCGCTCCGCAAAGCGTTCTGTTGTAACGGCTCTTTAGGGCCGTAAAGAGGGACCGCGCACCGTGCGACGCCGCACGCCACGCTAGTGCGTTCATCGTGTCTTTGAACAGCGGGACGAATACGGGCAATTTGCCCTTGTTGCGGGGCTTCATGCGGCGCGCTCCTTCGCCTTCGCAAAGGCGATGTTGCGCGATCGCACCCATGACAGGACTTCGAGCGACGGCTCAAGCGGCGCGACCGTTTGCACTGCCGGCCAAATGCCGAATTTTTCTTTGAACTTGTGGCCAATCCAGCCGGGCTTATAGCCGCGCTCGCGGGCAATGTCGGTCAGCATGCGGTGCCAAAGGATGCGCTCGTTCGGATCTGAGTGAGTGATTGTTGCGCGAGCCCGCCGATCGACCAATGCGAGATCGCCATTAGTGAACACGATCGGCTTGGGCGGGCGTTGTGGAAGAAATCCACAATGCCGGCAGCGCTCGCCGGCGACGCGCATGGCGCCGCACTTGCTGCATTCGAATAGGCGCGAACAGTATCCGCGCTCTACTCGAAATGCGTGCGTTGGGCTCGCGGCGCGCTTGTCCGGATCGAGCGTCCATTCGACGCGATCTTCGACAAAGCCATGACGAAACACGGCGCCGCTGTGGTCGAGGATGATTGCGTTTATTTTTCCTGGCGCCGGTCGTAACACTCGGCCGACCATTTGCCGATACAAACCCATCTTCCTTGTCGGGCGCGCCAGAATGCAGCAGCCGACTTCGGGCATGTCCCAGCCCTCAGTCAGCACCATGCAGTTGCTAACGAGCTCCGTCTCGCCCGAGGCCAAGCGGGAAAGGATTGCGTCGCGTTCTGTTTTCGGTGTCGCCCCGTCGATATGCTCAGCGCGCACGCCGGAGTTTTTGAATTCTTCGCGGATATGCAGCGAGTGAGCGACATTAACCGCGAAACAAACCGTTTTTCGGCGTTCGCCGTACTTGTGCCAGTGCGTGACGATGTCGCCGACTAAGCCGGCACGGTCCATTCGCTTCGCAAGTTGCGATTCGACGAAATCGCCGACGCGGGTTTCGACGCCCCGCAAATCCGGATTTACTGGTGCGTGATGGCGCGTCCGCACAAGATATTTTTGCTCAATCAACTCCGCGACTTGCGGGCATTCGACAATCGTTTCGAAGATGCCGCCAAGCCCCCGTCCGTCACCGCGGCAAGGTGTGGCCGTTAGGCCGATCAGGATGGCTTGTGGATATGCATCAATGATCTTGCGATAGGTGTTTGCCGGGCAGTGGTGACATTCGTCCGCAATGAGCAGATCGGCCGGCGGCAGCTCCATGCGTTTTGTCCGCATGGCTCGCGACCACAACGTTTGCACGGATGCGACCTGAACCGTCCCGTCCGGTCGTGTTGGGAATCCGGCCTGAATGATGCCGTGCTGAATTCCGTGACCGAAAAACTTAGTGGAGGTCTGAGTGATGATTTCGCGTGTATGAGCAAGGACTAGCACGCGCCGATTATTCTCGATCGCATTTTTTATGATGGCGGCACCGATGATGGTTTTCCCAGCACCAGTTGGCGCGACGATAATGATGCAACGGTTGCCCGCTCCAATCTTGCCGTCGAGCTCGGTCAATACATTCTGTTGATATGGCCGCAGCTCGGTCATGCGGCCGGCTCGCGCTCAATGTCGGCAAATGCCGCCGAGATAATTCGCTGGACTTCGTCTTGGCTTTGCTCGCCAACAATGCCGTTGGCGTAGCGCCGCAACTCGTTGATTGCAGTCTGCAGGTCGAGGTAGCCGTACTGAAACGAAAAGTCGTCGTTTCTGACCTTTGAGCCAAAATCACCTCGAATGATCATGCGATGTCCTTTGCGGGCCATCGCGCGTTCGGGCTTGCGTGCGGC
>JBAPZR010001074.1:0-2553 GCA_049285335.1 Xanthobacteraceae bacterium
TTACGCAAGCGCCGTCATTACGGCACGACCGGAACGCGGATGTTTATCGACGTGCGTGGCACGTTCGAATCCGACGTGACCGGCTTCAGCGATGATCCCAAGCTCGGCCCGGCGCAGGAGTTTGCACGGTGCATGATGTAACTTTCAACCGCGGCGCCGATCTGCCGGTCTACGTCCGCGTCACACAGGCCGACGGGCATCAAGCCTGGTCGAGCCCCATCTACTTGATTGCTTGAGACTTGACGCGATGTGAGCTGAGGCTTGTTCTATAGCTCGAGTCCCCTCAGCCAGATGTTCGGGTCTGATCCACTTGATCCCGTCAAATCGCCACCGTGCCGAACGATGTCCGCCTACGACCCAAAGCGGACATCACCATATCCCGACTGACGAGCCGCCAGTCCACACTTCTTGACGTTCCGATACCCACCCCATCTATTTGCGTCTCAAGCGTATGAATCGAACGCATCGGAGAAGGCCAAATGTTCTCAAGAAGCGGCGTCATCGTTCTTCATCTAGCAGCGACCGCCTACCTGTTCTTAAATTCGCCAATCGCATTGGCGCAGCAGAGCGCGCAGCGATCGATCAGCAGCCAACCGCAAGTCCAAGTCGATTTATTTCGCGGACTTGCCGACATTTTTTCACGTGGCATAGACACGCTTAGGGATACACTCAATCGACAGGGCTACAACGCTCGCGTCTATAGCACTGGCGGGTGGCAGCTAGTTGCGCGACGCATCGCGAGCGATTTTGCGCGAGGTCAAAAGGACATAGTGGTTCTTATTGGCCACTCACTGGGTGCCAATGCCACCTTCGATGTCGCCGGCGAGCTCAATAAGCAGAATATTCCTGTTGACCTTATCGTGACCTTTGACGCGACGAGGCCACAACCTGTTCCCAGGAATGTTCTGCATCTTGTAAACTTCTATCAAGAAAACGGTTTCGGCAAGAGAGTCTCACCCGGGGAGGGTTTCCAAGGCGAGCTAACCAATCACGATCTAACTGCCGAGACAGGTCTGTCGCATACCACGATTGAAAAGTCGCCCAGGCTTCATGCAGTGGTCATGCAAAAGATCGCGAATATCGTGAAGCAGGACCTTGCAAAGCGGCTTCAATCAAGCAAGCCGAAGATGAAAAAGCCGACACCCTCTACACATCGGCAGATGTCTGCTTATGACCCGACGCGGAGATTGGCATGCGATGCTTTAGACGCACGCCTCCCGTGACTATTCTCCCGTATCATCCTCTCCTCGAGTTTCTCGCAGATAGCGAAGGACTTCGTCAGGGGAGGCTGACCGGCCGCTCTCAGCGGGCCGCTGAAATAATGTCTGCCTATCGCACTTAGCGGACATTATCGCCGCGGTAAAGCGGACATCAGACGGAAGTGCTTCAATGTCTGCTTATGACCCAGGCGAACATTGGAACATGCGGCCAGGTGGGCCCACAACTGTCAGCGTGTCAGACGGCAACGGATGTAGTAGACTGAGCGCCATGGGGCTGCCAAAGGGCAGCTGATATGACACGGGCTTTGTATTGCGTAATCCACGTCCTGTGCGTAGCTGCACTTTTCTCCGCTACCCTCAGTGCAGCCACAGCAGAACCAAAACGTGTGTTGTTGATCAATTCCTATGGCCGGGAATTCGCGCCGTGGAATGAATATGCAAGGGAGATCCACTCCGAACTTCAGGACGAGTGGAAAGGACCTCTGGACATTTATGAGCTTTCGCTCACGTCAGCGCTCTTGGGCCAAGGTGAGCGTGACTTCGCCAACTACCTCCACGTTTTGTTTTCTGACCGCGAACCTGACATCATCATCACTTTTGGCACCGCGGCTGCTCGTTTCGTTCAGCAGTTTAGACAGAGTCTCTTTCCTTCTACGCCCGTGTTGCTGACTACTGCTGATCGGCAGTCACTCCACTCTCTAAGCGCCGACGAAGCTGCCGTTCCGGTCAATATCAACTTCGCTGCTTCTATCGAAAACATCCTGCGCGTTATGCCTGACGCGACCAACATTGCGGTCGTAATTGGTGATTCCCCTCAAGAAAAAGTATTTTTGGAGCAAATGCGCACTGCATTCCAGCCCCTCACAAACCAAGTGACGTTTACTTGGTTTAACGAACTATCATTCAACGAGATGATGACGCGAGCTGCAAAGCTCCCAGTCCACTCGGCTATCTTCTGGTGTGGGTTGATCGTTGATGCGGCGGGGGAGTCACATCAAGAGTTTGATGCTTTGACCCTCCTTCGGGCCGTCACTAACGCACCAATATTTTCTTTCGTTGACGCTTATTTGGGAAAGGGAATTGTCGGTGGTCCGCTGATATCGGTACGAGATGTCGGGCGGGCTGCCGCCCGTGCCACCGTTCGTATTCTTGATGGTGAGACACCGGGCGATATCAGGACACCACCGATCGGTTTCGGGACCCCAAAGTTTGACTGGAGAGAACTCCAGCGCTGGAATATCAGCGAAAATCGCCTGCCGTCGGGAAGTGAGATTCTATTTCGTCCTTTGACGGCGTGGGACCAATACCGATGGCAAATCATACTGATTGTGGC
>JBAPZR010001075.1:0-3527 GCA_049285335.1 Xanthobacteraceae bacterium
AGCATCCGACGCCTTCGGCTTGGACTTCAATTTTATGAAGGCCATTGCCAGGATCGAATCTGATTTTGATCCCAAACAGCGCACCGGATCGTATTTCGGTTTATTCCAACTCAGCAACGAAGAGTTCGCGAAGTATGGGTCCGGTGACATTCTTGATGCTCGCGATAATGCTCTTGCCGCGGCCAACAAATTCGCTAGTGAGGACATATTGTTCGAACTCAGTACACATAAAAAGGCGACTTTCAGCGAGCTCTATCTGATCCATCAGCAAGGAACGCGGGGCGCAGAGGAACACGTCAATCATCCGGACAGAATTGCTTGGAAATCAATGTGCGCCACCGACGAAGGCAAAGAAAAGGGTGAGAAGTGGTGCAAGCGGGCGATCTGGGAAAATACACTTCCTGAAATCAAGCGCATTTGGAAGTCCGTCGATAATGTAACGTCCGGCGTCTTTCTGAACATGTGGCAAAACCAGGTTGGTCATTTTTATGCTCACTAGTCCTCGCAGGCCGAATAATGCGCCGTTTCATGCACGAGGATACATAGCGGCTTAACCTAGCAATATGGAGGGTCATGAGGTTGCCCAATGTCCGCTAAATGCCAAATGAGCGACATCCGCTTCATTAGCCGGCGAATTACTGCGATCCTTTCGATTTGTTAACGCGACACGATGGTCAGGGCATTTTAAGATTGCCAGAGATTCACCCATCAGTCGGGATATGAAACTATGGTCGAAAAATTCGCGACACGGAAGCTCGTTGCCGCCATCTCTGCTCTTGTCACGGTACCGGTGCTGGCTTATGGGCAGCAGGGCGGTCCGCCGCCGAATGTGCCGAAGCCAACAAAGGCTGACGTGCAAAAGGTCGTCCAAATTATCTCCAGCGATAAAGCGAAGCTGCAGTCGTATTGCGACTTAAGGAAACTCGACGATCAGATGGGGGCGGCCTACCAAAAGAACGATAGCAAGACAGCTGACGCGCTCGGCAAACAGGCCGATGCGCTGGCCGATAAACTCGGTCCCGAATACTCAAAAATGATGGACGGATTGGAGCAAGTCGATCAGAACTCCAGTGAAGGTAAGGGATATATGTCCATACTCTCGGGGCTCGATAAGCTTTGCATCGGCGCTGCACGGGCCCAATCCGTTCAACCCGCGCCCACTCAGCCTGCCCCTGTCCAGTCCGCGCCTGCCAAATCTGCGCCTGCACAATCTGCGCCTGCACAATCTGCCCAATCTGCTCCCGCTCAATCTGCGTTGAAGGGGGAACCCTGCGCCCAAATTAGAGCGATATGTACTCAGGCTGGTTTTGTTCCTAACGGGGCGACTATGGGCGTTGGGATCGTAGTGGATTGCATCCGACCCATTATGGCAGGTACGCCACAACGGCCGCGGGCCAGCAGGCCTTTGCCCCAAATTGACCAGCAGGTTGTGGCGGCGTGCAAAAGTCAGAATCCAAACTTCGGAATGGGCGGCAGAGCAAAACTCCAACAAAGCGAGCAGCCGGCTACGAATCCACCAGAAACGATGGAAGCCCCTGGTCAGTAGACGAGCGCTGATGGCAGGGCTAGCGGAGGCGTTGCGACCGATAGCCCCCGCGCCCGCTTCGGACATTGGGCCGTGCCTGCGCGAGGTCCGCTTTACCCCCAAAAGCAGACATCGAACACGACGGCGGCAATGTCCGTCTTGTGCCAGAAGCGGACTCCCGCACTGCGACAGATCGCTCTCTGTTTGGCTTGCTTCGCAGAGAGCGAGAAAGCGCCGCTCATGTCCACTTCGGGTCAGGGGCAGACTTTCGGCTATGTCCGCTATTGGTCGGTAACGCTAACTAGCGGACATTTGGCCATCAATGCATTTGCAAACGAGCCTCGCGGATCGTGCGGCCGTAATTGGCGTAATCCCTGCGAATAATCGCACCGAAATCGCTTCCGCACTGCCCGCCTGGAACGAAGCCAAGTGAGGCGAACTTCACCTTGATTTCCGGTACCCTAATCACGTCCGAGAACCAGCGGATAGTTTGGCTTATGGTCGCTCGCGGTGTCTTCGCCGGAGCTACTACGCCTATGTAAAACTCGGCTTCGACATCCTTGTAGCCCGACTCGATCACCGTCGGCACGTTGGGTAACACCGGCAAACGCGCTGCCGCAGTGGCGGCGAGCGCGCAACGTACCGGTCTGCAATTGGCCCTGTAGAGTCGCCAGGTCGGCTTGAGCTGCCGTCACCTGATGCGCCAGTAGCGCCTGGATCGCCGGCGTGTAGCCTGTGAATGGCACTAAAGTGATATCAACCTTGGCAGCTTGCTCAAGCATTTCGAATGCGACCTGCGAGGCGGTATCTGGACCGACCGTGGCGTATGTCAGAGCGCTGGGTCGGGCGCGGGCAGCGTCGATGAAATCGTTGAGCGTGTGGTAAGGCGAGTCCCCATTAACGACGATGAGCGGCGGAAAGGTCCCGAGTTCGCAAATCGGCACGAAATCCGTCAATGGATCGTAGTTGAGCCTGCGCACATGCGGCAGAACGACGAACGAAGGTGACATTATCAACAAGATGTTACTGTCAGGAGCCGCGCGCGATACGTACTCGGTTCCGATTTCAGAACCGGCGCCGGGACGGCTCTCGACCACCATCGATGGACCACCGGCAGCACCGATTGTTGCGCCGTCATGCGTGCCATAACGTCGGCCGGGCCACCAGGTGGAAACGGCAAGATCAATCGGGTCGTTCGGCCCGTCTGAGACCACACTGAGGAGGCGAGCACACCGACGAGTATGATGATCGTGAGTGCGACGAGCAAACGAGTTCGCCGGTGCCATTGCATGCGTTGCTCTCCTGAGCTCCGATGCAAACTACGTCAGGTCTAATGTTACACCGACTCCATCTGGCCGAAACCAGCGGCGAATTGGCACGGTCGAAGGCTCGCCGGTCTTAACAATTCTCCCGGCTTTTACATCACTGGGCAGGCAGTGCGCCATGGAATGGCGGAAATAGGATGCGTTCAAGCGATGTCTGCTCTCACCCCAAAAGCGGACATCGCTAATTGCGATCGCCGTGTCCGCTTTGTGCCATAGCCAGACCTGGGCGCGGCGCGATTTGATGTCGGCTAAGTGCCAATGGCGGACATCGCCGAATTCATTCGATCATTGTTGCGTTCCGCGAGCCAACCGCTTCGACCGAATTCCCTCACAGCCTGGGTTTGTCCGAGGCATCATCAACACGCCCCGCATTATTCATGCTTTTGGAATCCCGAAGTCGATCGCAAAGTTTGGAATCAATCCCTAATGATTCAACTGCTCTCTTTGCAAAGCGAACACCGTATGCCTGTATTCTTCAGTCTCACATTCGCAAGCGAGCACACTAGACCATCTCTCGTTCCAGACAACCTTACACGAGACTTTTGTCACCACGATCGGCTTATCAAGCATGATAACCCTCGCATTGAGGTCAAATCGGAACTCAGTGCTAGGACAACCAAGCCCAGTGCGCCCTCAGGTTTCCACGCCTGTTTCGGTGGCTTCGATTTCAGCGGCAC
>JBAPZR010001076.1:0-44919 GCA_049285335.1 Xanthobacteraceae bacterium
ATGCCGCGGCGACCAAGATCGTGCGCGATGCGGGTCTCAAGGTGCGGCTGATCGATCGGCCGCTGGCCCAGCCCCTTGGCCATCGCGGCGCCCGCGAAATCTGGAACCGCCAATTGCGCTGGGCCCGGCTGCGTCGCGCCAGTTTTCTTCTTTATTTCCTGCCGGAGATTCTTTCCGGCGGCCTCATTCCGCTGGTCGTGGCCGGCCTCTTGGCGAAAGCTCTCGGCCTGCCCTTGGTACTTTGCCTCACAGGCTTCGGTGCATTGTGGTACGGCAGCGAAATGCTGCTTGCGGCGGCTGCCGACTGGCACGTTTCGGCGCTCTATCCGCTTTACGGACTGGTGCGCGATGTGATGTTGCCCGCACTTTTCTTCCGCGCGCTGCTTGGCAATGACTTCGTTTGGCGCGGCAACGAGATGCAAGTCGAGCGGATGCAGCCGGGCCTGATGATGGCGAAGGTTCGCCCGCGCATGCATGAACTCGCAGCCGGAAGCCGAAAGCGGCTGCGCGCGCTGCGTGAGCGGATGTCGTAAGGCATTGCGCGCGAAATTCGCCGCGCATGGATGCGGCCTAATCAGGGCGCTTTAACTTGCCTTCGTTACGCCACGCGCCGCCCGATCCGCGATCGATTCGATCGCCGCGCGATCGGTAGGAAAATCCGCCGCGATCCAGGCTTCTTCCGCCGCGCGCAGAGCCGCTCCCAAAGCCGGTCCCGCGGCAATGCCGCGCCGAATGAAGTCGGCCGCCTTCAGCGGAAAGGCCGGCGCCCTCCAGGTTTCCGGCAAGCCTGCGAGGCCGCGCCAGGCGAAATCGGCAACGCCTGCACCCGAGCGCGACCAGGCCAGCAGCACCTGATCGCTGAAATGCCGCGCGCCGAGCCGATAAAGGAGCGCCCGCGCGGATTTCTCCCCCACTGCCGGTGTCACGCGCCACCAACCGTCGAGCGCGATCAGCCGTTCGGCCTCGGCGTTGGACAAACGCAGCGCTTGTGCGAGCCGCTCGCCGTCCTCCCTGACCGCGACACCAAGCGCGCCAAGCCGCCGCATCGTATCGGCCTGAAGGCTCATTGCGGCTTCGATCTTGGCCATGTTCTCGAAGCTTGCCAGCAACGCCACACCGCCAAGCACGAGCCCAAGGAGACCCGTCTCAGCCATGATCGCAAGCGTCGGGGCGGCGCGCGGCGCCAGCAGGAGTTTCAACAATTCGGCGCGCACCCGCTCGCGCGACAGCGTTTCAATGCCGGCGCGACCGCGGATACACGCATCGAGCCCTTCGGCGTTCGGGGCGCCGGCGCCATACCAAGCATGAAAGCGGAAGAAGCGCAGGATCCGCAGATAGTCTTCGGCAATCCGCTGCGTCGGATCGCCGATGAAGCGGACGCGGCGCACGGCGAGATCGGCAAGGCCGCCGACATGGTCGTGCACTGTGCCGTCCTGCGACAGCGACAGCGCATTGATCGTGAAGTCACGCCGCTCGGCGTCGGCCACCCAATCGCGGCCGAAGACTACTTTGGCCCGCCGGCCATACGTTTCCACGTCACGCCGGAGCGTGGTGACTTCAAACGGCTTGCCGTCGATGAGGACGGTAATGGTGCCGTGCTCGAGTCCCGTCGGAACAGACTTCCAGCCGGCCGCCCCGACGCGGCGCAGGACTTCGTCTGGCACTGCCGTCGTCGCAACGTCGATTTCGTGTACGTCCAGCCACAGGAGTGCATTGCGGACGGCGCCGCCGACGATGCGCGCTTCCTCACCGTCGCGATCGAGCGCCGCAAGGAGGCGCGAGACAGGACCGCGCAGCAGCGAAGCAGCATCGCCGAGCGGCGCTTGATCTGTCATCGAGTCGTCCCCGGGACGAGCTTGCCGTTTTCGATATGCGCCGGGACATAAGCGGAGTCCGGCGGCGCGCCGGAAAATTCCGCGAGTAGCAGAAAGCTGCCGACGACGAGGATGAGCGCCGCGACCAAAAGACCTGTCAGCCGCCGCATCGTCCAGGCCGACGATTGCAATATCGCGGTGCGTGTTATGGCCAAATACGCGGCATAGATGACGAATGGCGTGAGGAATAGCGCGATCTCGGTGGCAACGGGCCGGATCATGCGGCGTAAACCCGTTCATACAGGTTCCGCAGGATACCCGCAGTAATTCCCCAAATGTAACGGTTCTCGAACGGGATGGCATAGTAGTCGCGCGCCAGCCCATTCCAGTCGCGCGTCTTGCGTTGATGGTTGGCCGGCGTCATCAGAAATTCGAGCGGCACTTCGAAGGTCTCCGTCACCTCACGCGGATTGAGCGCCAGCGTGAAATCGGGCTTGATCCGCGCCACGGTCGGCAAAATGCGAAAGCCGGAGAATGTGAGATAAAGATCGAGATAGCCGATGGGCTCTATCAGCGCGGGCGCGAGACCGGTTTCCTCGCGCGCTTCGCGCAACGCCGCGGCGACCGGGCTTTCGTCCGCCGCATCGATCTTGCCGCCAGGAAAAGCCACCTGCCCGGCATGGCTCGCCAGCTCTGCCGTGCGCAAGGTCAACAAGACCGTCGGTTGATGCCGGTCGATGATCGGGACGAGGACCGCGGCGGGTTTCATCGCCTTGACGCCGGCGCGGATCCACATTTCCGGATTGAGGTCGAGATCGCCGCGCGCTCCTTCGGCAGTCGGATCCATCAAAGCCCGTGGCACCTCGAGCGTGAGGCGCGTTCGCGCGCGATCGAAGAAATTGCCGATGGCGGCTGTATCCAATGTGTCGACCTGCTCGCTCACGCAAAATCCTTCACCTGGTCGGCTGGCGCCATGGCGAAGAACGCCCCCATTGATGAAACGCCGAACATGGCTTTGCCGTCGATCTCGCGCTCCTCGCCCAAATCCACAAGATCGAAAAATAGCGTCCGTGTCACCCTGGCCCACAGGCCGCGGCGGACGTGCAGATAAGGTTTCAAGCCGCCGGTAGCGGCTTCGAGATCGAAGCGCAATGCGTGGTCCGGTCCGCAAACCACCCAATCGTCGACATTGGTCCGAAACTTGAGGACCTGCTCGCTCGGGCCCTTTTCGGCCGTCATCTCAACGGCAAGAAAGGGCGCATCGTCGACGCGGATGCCGCATTTTTCCACCGGCGTGACCAGGAAGTAATCGTCGCCCTCGCGCTTGAGCACAGAGGCAAATAATTTGACAAGAGCCGGCCGGCCGACCGGCGTCTTGAGATAAAACCAGGTGCCGTCGGCCGCGATCCGCATGTCCAAATTGCCGCAGAACGGGGGATCCCACAGTTCGACCGGAGGCGCGCGCCGCCCGGCGCCCGTTAGCGCGCCTGTGATCGACTCGAGGCCAATTTGCCCTTCCTTCGCCATGGTTTGCCCTGACTTTGGGGCCTCAGAAACGTGCGGCGGCATGATTATTGCGGGTTCGAGTTTCCCAATCCATATCCGGGCAGCGTTAAACGCCTGTCGTGTTCCTGTGGATGCCGAATCAGCGCAAAATCCGCGTGGGGCAGTTGGCGCATATGTTGTATCTGGTGTGCCTGAGCGGCTTGTGAAAAAGCTGCCGTCGGTCCGCGCAAGTGGCGGGAATCTGATCCGATATAAGGCTCGAATGCAAGGAGTTGGCCATGCCCGTTGCTAGCGGAGAAGGACTCGAAAAAATCGAAGACATGATCGTGCGGGCGGCCGAAACCACCGCCGCCCATGTCCGCGCCGCGAAGGGCGCCATTGGCACGGTGATATTCGGTCAGGACAAAGTCATCGAGCAGGCGCTGGTGACGATCCTTTCCGGCGGCCACGCGCTGCTGCTTGGCGTGCCGGGCCTGGCGAAAACCAAGCTCGTCGATACGATGGGCACCGTGCTCGGGCTCGATGCGCGCCGCATTCAGTTTACTCCCGATCTCATGCCGTCGGACATTCTCGGCACGGAAGTGTTGGAGGAAACGCCGACCGGTAAGCGCAATTTCCGTTTCATCTCCGGACCGGTTTTTGCTCAGCTGTTGATGGCCGACGAGATCAATCGCGCCAGTCCGCGCACGCAATCGGCGCTCTTGCAGGCAATGCAGGAGCAGCACGTGACGGTCGCCGGCACCCGATACGATTTGCCCAAGCCGTTCCATGTCTTGGCGACGCAAAATCCGCTCGAACAGGAAGGCACCTATCCGCTGCCCGAAGCGCAGCTCGATCGCTTCCTGATGGAGATCGATGTCACCTATCCGGATCACGATGCCGAGCGAAAAATCCTGTTCGAAACCACGGGCTCCGAGGAGACCCGGCCCAAGCCCGCGATGACCGCCGAAGACCTGATAGCCGCGCAGCGGCTGGTGCGCAGACTTCCGGTCGGCGAATCCGTGGTCGAAGCGATCCTTGCTCTGGTGCGTTCGGCGCGTCCCGGAGCCGACGGCGGCGAAACAACTATTGCCTGGGGGCCGAGCCCGCGCGCGAGCCAATCGCTGATGCTCGCGGTTCGCGCCCGCGCCTTGCTCGACGGGCGTTTGGCGCCGTCGATCGACGATGTCATCGAACTCGCCGAACCCATTCTCAAACACCGCATGGCGCTTACGTTTACGGCGCGGGCTGAGGGACAAAGCATCGAAGCGGTGATCGGCCGGCTCAAGGCTCGGATCGGATAGACGAATGGCGGCTGCGCCCACGTTCTCAAATCCGCGCCCAAATCCGCGATCCGGTCAGCGCGCGTTCCATGACGTTCCAGCCGTCAACCGGGCGGTCGGCACGGGCCACACGCTTGCCGCCAGCATGCCCCGGCTCATTCTCGAAGCGCGGCGCGTCGCGGCAACGGTGATCCACGGCTTGCATGGCCGGCGGCGCGCGGGGCCGGGTGAAAATTTCTGGCAATACCGGCGCTTTGTCTCCGGCGAGCCCGCCTCGCGCGTCGATTGGCGGCGCTCGGCGCGTGACGACCATCTTTACGTGCGCGAGCAGGAATGGGAGGCGGCGCACACAGTGTGGATTTGGCCGGACCGGTCGCCGTCGATGCACTTCGCCTCTTCGCTCGCGCGCGACACCAAGCTTTACCGTACGCTTGTCATCGCGCTCGCGCTTGCCGAGGTGCTGGTCGAAGGCGGCGAGCGCGTCGGCATACCCGCGCTGATGCGCCCGACCGGCAGCCGAAACATCATTGAACGGATCGCGCAAGCCATCGTCGTCGATCACCATGAGCGCCCGAACCTGCCGCCGAATTTTGCGCCCTCCCCGCTTGCCGAGGTCGTGTTGCTGTCCGACCTGTGGAGCGAGATCGGCGAAGTCAAGCGCACCATCGCCGGGCTTTCGGGGAGCGGCAGCCAGGGCCATATCGTGCAGGTCGTCGATCCGGCCGAAGAGACCTTCCCTTATTGGGGCCGGATCGAATTCATCGAGCCGGAAAACGGGTCGCGCATCACCGCCGGCCGCGCCGAGAACTGGCGCGCCGACTACACCGCGGAACTGGAGCGTCACCGTGCCGCGATTCGCAGCGAGACCGACCGGCTCGGCTGGAGCTTTACAATTCACCGAACCGACCGCCCGGCCACCGAGTTGTTGCTCGCGTTGCACGCGCGCATCGGCGCCGGCTTGGTGCGTGATTTGACGCGGCCGCATGCCACCGGCCGGGCGAGGATACCGGCATGATCGGCAACCTTCCGCTTGGCTTTGCCGAACCGCTGGTGCTCACCGGCCTTTTGACCTTGCCGGTCCTCTGGTGGTTGTTGCGATTGATTCCGCCGCGACCACGCCGCGTCGATTTTCCGCCGACACGATTGTTGTTCGCCATCGCGCCCAGGGAAGAAACCCCCGCGCGCACGCCGTGGTGGCTCACCTTGATGCGGCTCTTGCTCGCCGGTCTCATCATCGTCGCAGCCGCCGGTCCGCTTTGGCACCCGCCGCTGGCGGCGACCAAGACCAATGCGCCGCTCGCCATTCTCATCGACGACGGCTGGGCCGCTGCCAACGCCTGGGAAGCCCGCATTCGCACCGCCGACGACATCGTCATGCGAGCGGCGAGCGATCGTCGCCCTGTAGCGCTGGTGCCGCTCTCAGGCGGCCCGCACGATATTTCCCTGGAAACTGCGGATTCGGCGCGCGTGCGCCTGCACCAGATGAAGCCCGTGCCGTATGGCGTCGATCGCGCCGAGACCCTTCCGTCGCTGTCGCGATTTCTCGCAAACAACCAAGACGTCGAGCTTGTCTGGTTGTCTGACGGCATCGACCTCGGCAAGGGCGTGGATTTCGTCAAAAACCTGGAGCAGACGATCGGCCGGCATCCGCTGACGATCGTCGCTGGCGGCATTCGAGGCCCGCGCGCGTTGACCGCCGCAGATAACGCCGCAGGCGCGTTGACCGTGAAGGTTATGCGCGCGACCGCCGAGGGCCCCGATGCCGGGACGGTACGTGCGCTCGATCTTAAAGGTCTGCCGCTTGGCGAGGCGAAATTCGTGTTCAACGCGGTTGATCGCGAAACCGAGGCTCGGTTCGACCTGCCGGTCGAATTGCGCAACGATATCGCACGTCTCGAAATCACCGGCGAGCGCTCCGCTGGCGCGGTTCAACTACTCGACAAACGTTGGCGGCGTCGCACCGTCGGAATTGTCTCGGGCGCGGTTGCCGACGTTGCCGAGCCGTTATTGTCGTCAAGCTATTATGTGCAGCGCGCTCTTGAGCCTTTCTCGGATGTGCGGATCGCGCAGGGCGAGTCGCCGGCCGATGCCGTCGCGCACTTTCTCGATCAGAATTTGCCGATGCTGATCCTGACCGATGTCGGCAATGTCGGCGATACGCATGATCGGCTCGCGCATTGGATCGAGGAAGGCGGCGTTCTGGTGCGGTTCGCCGGTCCTCGGCTTGCCGCTTCGGAGGACGACCTCGTTCCGGTCAAATTGCGCCGAGGCGGTCGCATCCTCGGCGGCAGCCTGAGCTGGGACAAGCCGCAGCCGCTGGCCGCCTTTTCGCGCGATAGTCCCTTCGCCGGCATGCCGGTCCCCAATGACGTCACCGTCAGCCGGCAAGTACTCGCCGAACCTGACGCGACGCTTACCGACAACACCTGGGCGACGCTTGCCGACGGCACGCCGCTCGTCACGGCGGCGCGGCGCGGCAAAGGCTTGATCGTGCTGTTCCATGTCACCGGGGATACCCGCTGGTCGGACCTGCCGCTCTCCGGCACCTTTGTCGAGATGCTCAAACGCGTTGTTGCGCTTTCCGGTACAACGACTGTCATGGGAAGCGGCAACACACAGACCAACGATGTGCGCGCCACGGTGGCGCCGACCCACATGCTCGACGGCTTCGGCAGCTTTGTGTCGCCGCCGCCGACCGCGCGGCCGGTGCCGGTCGATTTTTCCGGCAGCGCCAGCGCCGACCACCCGCCGGGATTCTACGGCCCACCCGAAAGCCTTCTCGCGGTGAACACCTTGGCGGCCACCGACCGGCTCGCGCCGCTTGATTTTTCACCGCTCGCCAATGCGAGCCACGAGGTCTACCGCACGACCGAGCCGCTCGATTTGCGCGGTCCGATTTTGCTCGCCACGCTCGCTTTGCTGCTGCTCGACTCGCTCGTCGTTCTTCTCCTTGGCGGCGGCATCGCGCGGCTCATCCCGCATCGCTCGAGCGCTGCCGCCGCTTCCATCCTGGTGATCGGCGCCGTGCTGGCGACGCTCATCAGCGCCAGGGCGCAAGAGGAAACACCAAATCCGAATGTTCCGCAGTCGGCGCTCGAAACCAAACTCGCTTACGTAGTCACGGGAAATGCCGACGTTGACTCTGTCAGCAAAGCCGGGCTTGCCGGCCTCACGCTGTTCCTCGCACAACGCACCGCGCTCGAACCGGGCGATCCGATCGGCCTCGACATTGCGCACGATGAGCTTGCGTTCTACCCGCTGATTTATTGGCCGATCGCGCCTGGCGCGCCGCCGCCGTCCGATGCCGCGCTCAAGCGCATCGACACCTACATGAAAGACGGCGGCACCGTGCTGTTCGACACGCGCGATGCCGTGGTGGCGCCGCCGGAGCCGGGCGGTGAAACCCGCAGCCCGGGCATGCTTGAGCTTCGCAAGATTCTCTCGTCACTCGACATTCCCGAGCTTGAGCCGGTCCCTCGCGATCACGTCCTGACCAAGACGTTTTACCTCTTGCGCGACTTTCCCGGACGCTTCGATACCGGCCAGTTGTGGGTCGAGGCGCTACCGTCGGAAGACAGCGAAGAGGCTTCGGGACGGCCGGCCCGCGGCGGCGACGGCGTCTCCTCGATCATCATCACCTCGAACGATTTCGCTGGCGCGTGGGCGACGAGGTCCGATGGACAGCCGTTATTGCCGATGGTTGAGGGCGAGCCGCGCCAGCGCGAGCTCGCATTCCGCGCCGGCGTGAACATCGTGATGTACACGCTGACTGGCAACTACAAGGCCGACCAAGTGCATGTGCCGGCGCTCCTTGAGCGGTTGGGCCAGTAAGCCTGGAACCAGGAGAGAATCGTGAATCTCGGCGTTGCGTTCGCTCCCCTTGTCAGCACCGAAGTTCTATGGGCTGCGATCGCGATCGCGTGCTTGTTCACGTTGCCGCTTTTCTTCTCGCGAAGCCGCGGCGCCGCCGTGCGCGCTCTCGCATTAGCGCTTATCGTTTTGGCGCTCGCCAATCCTTCGTTCACCCGCGAGGATCGTGATCCGCTCAGCTCGGTGGCCGTCGTCGTCGTCGACAAAAGCCCGAGTCAGAATTTCGGCGACCGGACGCAACAGACCGAAGCGGCCCGCGCCAAAGTCGTCGAAGAGCTGCACCGGATTGCGGGCCTCGATGTCCGTGTGGTCGAGGCCGGGCAAGCCGACGGTGAAACCGACGGCACGCGGTTGTTCACCGCGTTGAGTTCGGAGCTTGCCGATGTGCCGTCCGACCGCATTGCCGGCGTGATTATGTTGACTGACGGCCGCGTGCACGATGTGCCGGCCGAAGCGAGCGCGCTCGGCTTTTCCGCGCCGGTTCATGCGCTCATCTCGGGTCATCCAAACGAACGCGATCGCCGCGTGGCGCTTATCGCCGCGCCGCGTTTCGGCATCGTCGGTCAGCCGCAAACCATCACCTACCGTGTCGAGGACCAGGGGGCCTCCGAGCGGACTGCGCTCGTCACAGTGCGACGCGATGGCGACGTCATCGACACGCGCAACGTGCCGGTCGGCGTTCAGCAAGACGTTACGATTCCAATTCCACACGGCGGGCCGAATATCGTCGAAATCGAGGCTTCGCCGCTCGATAATGAACTGACCCAGGTCAACAATCGCGCCGTCGTCACCATCGACGGTGTACGCGACAAGTTGCGGGTTCTGCTCGTTTCCGGCGAGCCTCATGCCGGCGAGCGAACCTGGCGCAATTTGCTCAAGTCCGATCCGTCGGTCGACCTCGTGCATTTCACCATTCTGCGGCCGCCGGAAAAGCAGGACGGCACGCCGATCAATGAACTGTCGTTGATCGCTTTTCCGACGCGCGAGCTGTTTCAGCAAAAGATCGACGATTTCCAGCTGATCATTTTCGATCGCTACGCGCGCCAGGGCGTGCTGCCAATCATCTATTTCGACAATATCACGCGTTATGTGCGCGATGGCGGGGCCGTCCTGATCGCTGCCGGTCCCGATTACGCGAGCCCCACCAGCATTTGGCGCACCCCGCTCGACGCCATCCTGCCGGCGGAGCCGAGCGGCAGCGTCACCGACGAGGCGTTTCGGCCGACGCTGACCCAACTTGGTCAACGCCATCCGGTGACGCGCGGTCTCGAAGGATCCGACGCCAATCCCCCGCATTGGAGCGAATGGTTCCGCATTGTCGATACGCGCAGCGCCAACGGCACCACGGTCATGCAAGGGCCGGACGAAAAACCCTTGCTCGTGCTTTCCCACGAGGGAGAAGGGCGCGTGGCGCTCTTGTTATCGGATCACATCTGGCTCTGGGCGCGGGGCTTCGAAGGCGGAGGTCCGCATCTCGACCTGCTGCGCCGGCTCTCCCATTGGCTGATGAAGGAGCCCGACCTTGAGGAAGAGTCGCTACGGCTGACGCTGAGCGGCCACAATCTCCTGGTGCGCCGGCAGACCATGGCCGACGAGGTCTCGGACGTGACGCTTACCTCGCCATCGGGCGCCACGCGCGTGCTCAAGCTGCAATCCACCAAGCCCGGCGAGTGGGAATCGAGCGTGCCCGCCAACGAGCTTGGTTTATGGCGCGCCACCGACGGCAAGCTCAATGCGCTGGTCAATATCGGGCCAGCCAATCCCCGCGAATATGCCGAGGTGACATCGACCACCGACGTGATGGCGCCGCTCACCAACGCCACAGGTGGCGACGCGCGGCGGCTCGATGACGGCCACGGGTTGGACGTGCCGCGCATCATCGGCGTGCGCTCGGGCGACACGTATAAAGGCGACGACTGGATCGGCCTGAAAATGCGCGGCGCCAGCGTCGTTCGCGGCATCGGGGTGTTGCCGATCTTCGGCGGCCTGCTCGGACTGTTATTGCTCCTCGGCAGTGTCGCCGGCACCTGGGTGCGCGAAGGGCGCTAGAGGCTTAGCTCAATCCGGCCGGATCTGTCCGGACACACCCTCGAAGGCGCCCTCGGCCAACTCCGCCACCAAGAGCCGGGCCGGATCGACCGGTCCCGGCATGACAGCACGCCCTTTCGGAATGCGCTTGAAGCCGCATTTGCCGTAATACGGCTCGTCGCCGACCAGGATAACGAGCCGGTGACCTTTCTGGGCCGCTTCCTTGAGCGCACGCTCGATCAAAGCCTGGCCGAGTCCGCGTTCGCGGAATGCCGGCTCCACCGTCAATGGACCAAGCAGAAGCGCCCTGCTCTCCCCGACGCGCACGGGAGACAGCCAGACCGAACCGACCAGCAGGGTGCCGATCCGCGCCGTAAACGACAGATCGCGAATGTGATCGACCAGTTCGCGCAGACGGTATGCGGTTTTGGCGTAGCGTCCCGGACCGAACGCGCGTTCGTGCAAGCGTTCGATCGCCACCGCGTCGTCAGGCGTCTCCGGCAAAATAGTCACCGAAATGTCATTCATCGCGTCGCCGCGTACCATCTCATTCAACAAAGGTCCAGCTGAACTCATCCGTGCTATTCGACAGACTATCGCCAACGCCGATAATGATTAAATTGAGCGGATCGTTCAGTGGAGACAATGATGGGTTTGCTCGTCAACGGCGCCTGGCAAGAAGACATTTCCCGCACCAAAGAAGGCCGATTCGTTAGGCCGGCCGCTTCTTTTCGCAATTTCGTTACCCCTGACGGTGCCGCCGGGCCCTCCGGCGAAGGCGGCTTTGCCGCCGAAGCCGATCGTTATCACCTCTATATCTCGCTCGCCTGCCCGTGGGCGCATCGCACCTTGATCTTCCGCACGCTCAAGAAGCTCGACAACGTGATCTCGATTTCGATCGCCGTGCCGCTTTACGGCAAGACGGGATGGGAATTCGGCACGGCACGCGGCGGCACGCGCGACGACGCGAACGGTAAGGCGACGCTGGCGGAGATCTATCTGCTCGCCGAGCCGCAATACACCGGTCGCGTATCGGTTCCGGTGCTGTGGGACAAGAAGCGCCGGACGATCGTCAACAACGAATCACCGGAAATCATTCGAATGCTCAATTCGGCGTTTGACGCGTTCACAGACGTCCGCACCGACTACTATCCGGCCGCGCTTCGCGGCGAGATCGACGCTACTAACGATGTCATCTATCCCAATATCAACAATGGCGTTTACCGCGCCGGCTTTGCCACCTCGCAAGAGGCATACGAGGAAGCGGCGCGCGCGATCTTCGCGACCTTCGACGAAATCGAGAAGCGTCTTTCCCGACAACGTTATCTCGTGGGGAGTAAAATCACCGAAGCCGACTGGCGGCTGTTCACGACGCTGGTGCGGTTCGACTCCGTCTACTACAGCCATTTCAAATGCAATTTGCGGCGTGTCGCCGACTATCCGAACCTTTGGAACTATACCCGCGACCTCTATCAGGTGCCCGGAATTGCCGAGACCGTCAGCATCGACCACATCAAGCGGCACTATTACGGAAGTCAGCGCCAGGTAAATCCGACCGGCATCGTGCCGATCGGCCCGGTGATCGAATTCGCCGCCCCGCACGACCGCGCCCGTTTCGGCTAATTCCAAAGGCGAAACACGACAGCTCGCCACTCACCAGATCTCGGAAGGGGTTCGCCCGCTGAGAACCTCTGCAATCCGTTCGCGCGTGGCGCGCGAAGTATCCTCCGGCAATTCGTGCGTGGCGAAAAAGCCGTGGGCCACGATTTCGTGGTTCGGTTGCGGCGGCGCTATTTGGCGGAACGAACGCAAGACATAGAGCGCGACGTGGTCGCGCCGCGAGACGCGGCGATTGAAATAGACGGCGTGGAGAACGGGTGGCTCGCTCGGTTCGATATTGCCTTCTTCGCGCAGTTCGCGCTCGAGCGCCTCAAGAAGCGTTTCGCCCTGCTCCACGCCGCCGCCTGGCAAATGCCAGCCCGCGACATAGGAGTGCTTCACGAGGAAGATACGGCCTTCCCCGTCGAGGATAAGGCCGCGAACGCCGAGCGTCAGTCCACGCGAAAATCGCCAATAAGCGTGAAAAACCCGCTGCATGAGCGGCTCGAACCGGCGTCGCATGCTATTTACCGTCATATTGCGACCATGGGCTGGTGTCACCAATTAGAATAGTTCTAAAATAGATTCCGTTCCCGTCCACGATGAGTCGCTCGGGGGACCGCAGTTGAAACGATTCGCCGACCTCAATGAGCAAGAAATTCTCGCGCTCGCGATATCCAACGAAGACGAGGATAGCCGCATCTATCGATCGTTCGCCGACAGGCTGCGCAGCGGCTATCCCGAAACCGCCGAAATGTACGACAAAATGGCGCTGGAGGAGATCGGGCATCGCGACATGCTGCTCGACCTTCATCGCAAGAAATTCGGCGATTTTCTCCCCCTGATCCGGCGGCAACACGTCAAAGGCTTTGTGGCCAGACGGCCGATTTGGCTCAACCGCACGCTCGGCATCGACGCGACGCGCAAGTTCGCGGAAGAGATGGAATATGAAACGGCGCGCTTTTATCGCCGCGCCGCGCAGAGCGCGCACGATGACTCGGTGCGCGATCTGCTCCGACGCCTTGCTGCCGCCGAAGATAAGCATGAGGCGTTGGCGCATAAGCTTGGCGAGAAGATCGCGCCGAAAGCGCGCGCCGCGGAAGACCAGACGGCAAGGCGAATGTTCATGCTGCAATATGTGCAGCCCGGCCTTGCCGGGCTGATGGACGGCTCTGTTTCGACGCTGGCGCCGCTGTTCGCGGCGGCATTCGCAACGCACAATACCTGGTCGACATTTCTCGTCGGACTTGCCGCCGCGATCGGCGCGGGAATTTCGATGGCCTTTGCCGAAGCGCTGTCCGATGACGGATCGCTCACCGGGCGCGGCGCGCCGGTCGTGCGCGGCGCGGTTTGCGGCGCGATGACCGCTATCGGCGGGCTCGGCCATGCTTTGCCCTATCTCATCCCGCACTTTTATGTCGCCACCGCGCTTGCCTTTGCGGTTGTCGCCGTGGAGCTTGCCGTCATTTCGTGGATCAGGATGCGGTACATGGATACGCCCTTCCTGCAAGCGGCCTTTCAAGTCGTCGTCGGCGGCGCGCTGGTCTTTGCCGCCGGCATCCTGATCGGCAATTCGTGATTTATTACCGAGTGTCTGCGATGGTGGGCACGAATGACCGTCGGTAAGGCGCGCAATGTTCGTACTGGCTCACCTGTCCGACCTTCATTTGGCGTCGCCGCCGGGTATTTCGGATCTCGCCGGCAAACGCGGTCTCGGCTTTATAAATTGGCAGCGCAAACGGAAATTCATCCACCGTCCGGACGTGCTCGATGCGATCAGCCGTGATGTGAAGGCGCAAGCACCCGACCACATCGCCGTGACGGGCGATCTCGTCAATCTCTCGCTGCCGGCCGAATACGCGAAGGCAAAGCGATGGCTGCAGGCGCTAGGCAACCCGAGCGATGTCACGGTCATTCCGGGCAATCATGACGCTTATGTGCGAAGCGCCGCGCGATCGCCCGCCGCGTTCTGGGGCGACTATATGCGCGGCGATGACGGGCTTGAGCGTTTTCCATTCATACGCCGGCGCGGCAATATTGCGCTGATCGCGCTTTCGACGGGGGTGCCGACGGGCCCGTTCATGGCGACCGGCCGCCTCGGCGAAAAGCAGCTTGCAGGCCTCGCCGACGCGCTCGAGCAAACGCAGGGAAATTTCCGGGTCGTCCTCATCCATCATCCTCCCATGAGCCCGCTGCGGCGCTTTCTCAGGCGACTGACCGACGCGGCGATCTTTCGCAGCGTGCTGGCGGAAAAAGGGGCGGAACTCGTGCTGCACGGCCACGACCACCGGCGCTCGCTCATCTGGCTGCAAGGGCCGGATGGCAAAAAAATTCCCGCGATCGGCGCTCCGTCCGCGTCCGCCCGCGCACGGCATGGCGACGAAGATCCTGCCGGTTATCATCTCTTCCGCATCGATCGCGATGCAGAGGCCTGGCGCTGCAAGATGATTGCGCGCGAAAGAGGCGTCGACGGCACAATCAGTGAATGCGGTCGGCAGACGATTAGCTAAAAGAAGAAGGCAGCTGAAGAGGAAAGTCCCGCGGTTAGAACTGGTTCGCTTACTAGTTCGCCATGAGTAGCGCCGCGACGAGCAAGGTCAGCGCGCCGGCAATGAATCCGATGACCACCGCGCCGAACATTCGCCAGCGACGTCGCCGCCGATATAGGCGCACTTCGTCGGTTCCAATGCGCGAAACCAGATCGGGATTCTCCTCAAGCGCACGCTGCCGCTCGACAAGACGCCGTGCAACATAGGTCGTCACGGCCTGCACGATGTCCGGAATTTCGTGGGACTCGGCGAGCACATGGCGGCCCACGCGGCTGTCGTGCAGGAAACGATAGCCGCGCTTGTCGCGTCCCATGGCGACATGCGCCACCGCATCGATCCATAGCCGCGGCGTCTCACCTCGGCTGATGCCGCGATCGAAGAGATCGACTTCCGGCGGCACCTCCGCGAATATCGGGTCGAGCGCCTCGTCGAGAAGTTCGAGCCGCGCCACTTCCGCGTCGCGCAAGTCGACCACAACGCTGCTGCGTTCGGAGGCCTCGACGCGCGCCTGATGCATCGCCTCCTTCAACAGCGAAGGCGGAGCCTCCCCGGCTGCCGCGTCGGACTTTGGTTTGCGACCCCACATGGTGCGCTCGATTTCCCCGCGGCAGGATACACCAAAACGAGGCCGAAAAAAACGCCGCGGCGTCCGACTTGCGACCGTTAACCGTGCTTCGGCGCTAGCCCGTAAGGGCGCGCCCAGCCGAGGCCGTCTTCGGTTCGCGTCCGCGGCTTGTATTCACAACCGATAAAGCCCGCATAACCGAGCCGATCCATCGTCGCGAATATCGCCGGATAATTGACTTCGCCTTCGTCGGGCTCGGCGCGCGTCGGCACCGCGGCGATCTGCGCGTGACCGATCACGGGAAGAAATTTCTCGAACCGCTTGATGAGATCGCCGCTGACGATCTGGACGTGATAAAAATCGAACTGAATGCGCAGGTTCGGCGCGCCGACCTTGCCGATGATGTCCGCGGCATGCTCGACGTGCCGTAGAAAGTAGTTCGGCCGGTCGCGTGGATTGATCGGTTCGATCAGGACGGTAATGCCGACATCGGCAGCTTGCGCCGTGGCGCGCGACAGATTTTTGATGAACACCGTTTCTGCCGCGGGCCGCTGTTCCGGTGGCACGACGCCGGCCATGCAGTGGATCGCGCGGCCGCCGATCGCGACCACATAGTCGAGCGCGCGGGTAAAGGCCGCATCGAAGTCGCGTTCGCGGCCCGGCAGCGACGCGAGGCCGAATTCAGGACATTGCGGCGTATTCACCCCGAGCTGGGTGAGGCTGTGGCGTGCAAGCTCGGCTTTCACCTGCGCCGACGAAAGGTCATAGGGAAACTGTAGTTCGACCGCAGTAAATCCGGCGGCCGCGGCGGCGCCGAAACGTTCGATCAAGGTCGTTCGGTGAAAAGGTGGCCGAGATTGGCGGCAAAGCGAGGCATGCAGGTCCTTTTTGGCTTTCTGTCGGCGCGCGGACGGTAGCGCGAATCAAAGGTTTGCTGAAGACGCGAAGCCCCGATTCGTGGCGCGGCAAGCCGGCGTTGTTGCGAGGAATGACAGCGACGAAGCAATCCAGCGGGGAGTGACAGGTCTGGGTCCCTACGCTGGATTGCTTCGCTGGCGCTCGCAACGACAAGCTTTCGCGATGCTCTTCTCCTCATGGGCGGACTTGATGCGGCCATCCACGTCTCCCATGCGTGGAGATTAAAAGTCGTTGCCGCTCGGCGCAGCCCCGTGGATACGCCCTCACCCGGATTGCTGACGCAATCCGACCTCTCCGCACACGGGGAGAGGAGAAAGCCAAATTCCGTTCTTGCGGCAGGCCTCGCACTTTAATGGGACGTGACCCACAATTTTGCCCACTCAATCAGTGGGCATATTTGTGGTTGACCACTGCCCAACACCTTGGTTCCCTAGAGCACTTCGCGCGCCGAGGAAAAGCCCATCAATCGGGGCCAGGCGCAGCAGGGGAAACGCCGGGGAAGGCCGGGCCGCGCGGCCCACAATCGCCATGAACGCACAGCAACTCCTCCAGGAAATCTCCAACTACTGCCGCCAGACCGGACTTGCCGAATCGACGTTCGGCCGGCGCGCTGTCAACGACGGCAAGCTCACGGCGCGGCTGCGCAATGGCGGACGGATCACCACCGACACGCTCGATCGCATCCACGGCTTCATGGCGGCCAATCCGGCGCTCGGCGAACGCCCCACCATCATCGAGCGGCAGCGCGAACCGCGCGCCCCCTCGCTCCTGCCGCCTGCGCCGGCGAAGCCGATCGATCCGCAGCGCAATTTTCGCTTCTTCGATAACCGGCAGAAATATTTGCTGTTCGTGAATACCTGCAGCGAGAAGTGGGAGGTCGCGAATCGCGTTTCCGAAGAGCTTGCGCATATCCATCCGCGGCCGCCGGCGGTGCGCGTCTTCGACGCCGGCGTTGGCGACGGTTCGGTCCTGGTCCGAGTCATGCGGGCGATGCACGACCGGTTTCCGCACATGCCGTTCTACATGATCGGCAAGGAGATCAGCCTCGAGGACGTACGCCTGACGCTGCAGAAAATGTCCGATCGGTTTTTCGAGCATCCGGCCAGCGTCTTGGTGCTGACCAACCTTGCTTACGCGGATGCGCCGTGGCTTGCCGTGAAATCGCTCAGCGCGGCTTCGAGCCTCGTCTGGCACGAATTGCCGTTGATCGGTAATTCAGCGCACGCCTTTGAAAAGCAGATCATCAGCCTCGAGCCGTTCCTGTCGGAAAACTGGAAGGCCAATGTCAGCGCGCGCACCGGCAATCCGATCTACGAGCGGCCGGTCGTCCTTGTGATCTACCGCGAGGACCATCGTTTCCTGCTCGATCCCATCATTCCCAAGCCCGGCGGGACGTCGGCCAATTACGACCTGGTGATCGCCTCCCAGCCCTATCGCGCGCGCTCGTCGCTCGAATTCAAGGCCAAGCGCGTGATCGGGCCGCTTGCCCGCGCGCTCGGCCCTGGTGGTCGGCTCATCGCCATCCAGTCGCACGGCCACGATCCCGGCATGGAAATCATCCGCAAGGTCTGGCCCGACGACAATCCGTTCATCCACGACCGGCATCAGATCCTCAAGGCGGTCAAACACGAACTCGGTGCCGCAGGCCGCGATCTCAACTTCAACGCTTATGCCGACAACCGCGCGCTGTTTCGCAATGTCATGCATACGTTGCCGTCGGAGATTTCCGAATCGATCGGCACCTCGACGCTGTTCGCCGCCTGGAATGCCGCCATCTATGTGGCGCAAGTGGAGGACGACCGACTGGCCGACATCGGCGAGCGTTACATCGACGCGACCCGATCGGTGCTGCAAGAGCGTGGCGGCCTGTGGTTCTTCGACGAATCCTATGTGATCTCGCGGCGGCGCGGCTGATTTTGTCCTCCCCCGCAGCGCGGGAGAGGATTAAGCTGGCGGCATGCTGTTTGTCGTCCACGCTCTGGACAAAAAGGACATTTTGCCGACGCGCGCCAAGCATTACCGCGCCCACCGCATCCATCTCGACCGCGCCGAGGATTATGCTGTCGACGTGGTGACCGCAGGCACGCTCGTGGCCGAGGACGGTGAAACGCCGGTCGGCAGTATTTTCGTCATCGATGCCGCCGACCGTGCCGCGGTCGATGCGTTTACCCGCAGCGATCCTTATCACGTCAATGGCGTCTGGGAGCGCATCGCCATTCATCGCTACAACAAGAAGCGCGGCACGCCGATCGCGAGCCGGAGGTGACGATGCGCGCTTCGCGTGCATGCTAAAAGCATGATCTGGAAAAAGCCTGCCCCGGACTTGATCCGGGGTGGATACCGGTTTTCCGAAAAGATCATGCGTAAACAACAAGCTTTGCTTCACCCTCCCCTAAGAAGATTGCGGCCGGGCTTCGGGTACGTCGTGCGCAAGAGGACAGGCTTCGCGTTCGAGCCGGTGTAGCGGAGGGCCCCGGAACCGATCTGGGGCGTCGATCTCATGGATGTTTGAACCGCCCAATCAGGCTGGAGGCGGCTCTGGCATGCCCCTTCAGCGCGGCGAGCAGCTCGTCTCGCGTCAGCCCGGGCGACAAAGCTCTCGGATCGAGGTCGGTCGCAATCAGTGTGAATGTATAATGATGCCAATTTTCGCCAGGCGGGGTGCATGGCCCAATATACGTTGGAAGGTTGGGCGTGCTTTTTCCGCCGACGTACTTCTCCGACGGTTTGCTGATTTCGCCTTCGGCGAAACCCGCCACTGACGCGGGAATGCCGTAGCCGACGAAATGTACGACACCTAACCCAGCAAGCCCCTCTAGATCGACAACGATCAGGGCATAGCTCTTGGTCCCCTCAGGCGGATTCGACCAGGCGAAAGGCGGCGAGATATTCTCACCGATGCAATTCGGATTCGTCGCGATATTGCCGGCATTCTTGCGCGCGAGCTGTCCGTTGTCCTCGAGCGCCGGCGACTTGAGCACGAAAGGCTCCGCTGCTCTTGCGTCATCAAGGCAAGCAATCGCGCAGCCGGCCGCACCAATCACCGCGCTCGCTTGGAGCCATTTCGATATCCGCATCGAGATTGTCATCCTCAGTTGAACTTCAACTTTGCCGACCCTTGCTGCTTCCGGGCACTGTTCACGCCTGGAGGCGACAACACGACAAGCTCGGCGCCAGCCTGGCTTTGTGTGCCTCATGGGACGAGACGGGTGTTTCTCCTTCAAGCGGCCTGGGCGGCGACGCCCTTCGCACGGGTAAGCAGCTCATCGACGGACCACTGGTCGTAGGCGTCGGTGCCGTATTTCAACGCGCTGATCCGTCCGGATGGCGCGATCAGAAAGTCGGCCGGCAGCCCGAAGGGGCCGCCGCCAAGTCGCAAGCTGAAATGACCGCGCACCATGCCGCGCATCGCGGCCCCGAGCGCCCTGACGCTCAGGAAGCCGAGCGAGGTTTCAACCCCGAAGTATTTGTAGAAGGCTTTCTTCTGATCACCGACCATCAGAAAGGGGACATGCTTCTGGTACGAGCGGATCGATTTCGGCGAGGAATGAAACACGATCACTTCCTCGATGCCGGCAACCTCGATCTCGCGCACGCGCCGCCTGAATTCAGCGATATGCGTGTTGCAAATCGGGCAATCCACGAAGCGCCGGAATTGCAGATGGACGAGGCGCCTTGCGTCGGGGAGGTTGATGGCCTGCCCGGTCACGGCTTGCATCGCCATCGTCGGCAGGATGTCTCCTGGCTTGAATCTCATGGCTTTCTCCAAGTGGACTGACCCGTCCAATACGCCATGACGCAGCTGGACTGTCAAGTCCAGTAAGTGTAATGTAGCTGCACATTGGAAAATGAGCATTCTCAATCCCGTTCCCTGACCGCGCGTGGCGCGGCGACGCGCGCGCGTATCGTGAACGCAGCGGCTAATCTCATCTACAAGCACGGCGTCGACCGAACGAGCCTGGATCATGTGATGGCCGCGAGCGGCGTGAGCAAGTCGCAGCTCTATCACTACTTTGCGGACAAGGACGCGCTGGTCCTCGAAGTGATCGCGCTTCAGGCTGAGCGCGTTCTGGCTGCCCAGGAGCCACATCTGGGTGCGCTGGATTCGCTACAGGCGCTACGGGCGTGGGGGCAGGCGATCATCCGGCTCAATGAGCAGGCTCACATGCGAGGCTGCCCGCTGGGATCACTGGCGGACGAGCTGGCGAATACGTCTGAAAGCGCGCGCAAGCGCCTCGCCGGCAGCTTCGGGGCCTGGATCGACCGCATCGAGCACAGGCTTGCAAAGATGCGTGATCGCGGCGAGCTCGCAAAGTCCGCCGATCCGCGAGAATTGGCGATTGCTCTGCTCGGCGCCGTCGAGGGCGGGCTGCTTCTGGCCAAGACCACCCGAACGAGCCGTCCGCTGGAAATTGCGCTGGACATGGCCATCGATCACGTCGCCAAGCATATGATTTAGTCTGGACCGGATTCCGATCGCACGGAGCCGTCATTGCGAGAAGCCCCAAAGGGGGCGGCGGCCATGCTAACGCCATTTGGCAGTATCGCGTTGTTTTAGTCTCGGACTATTGCTTTATCTGCAAGTGAAATTCGTCGACGATCTTGCTATAGCGGTCGAGCTCGTCTTCCATCAATTTCGCATAGGCCGCGGTGCCGTTTTCGGCCATGTGGATTCCAAGCGTCTTCATCCGCTCCGCTATCTCCGGCTCGCGCAAGATTTTCGCGACCGCCGCCTGCAGCTTGGCGACGATCGCGGGCGGAGTACCCGAGGCCGATTGCAATCCGAGCACAGTCGCGACATCGAAGCCCTTGTAGCCGAGCTCATCGCAAGTCGGAACGTCAGGCAGCGATTCGTCGCGCTGCAAGATGCTGACGCAGAGCGCGCGCAACTTGCCGGTCTTGATCAACGACACGACGTTCGGAATTCCAGACCAGCCGGCATCCACTTCTCCTGTCAGTAGCGCGTTCACCAGGCCGGTCCCACCACGATAGGGCACGTGAAGAAGCGAAATACCGGCCTGCTTTTCGAAGATGATCATCGTCATCTGATGGATCGAGCCGGTGCCCGCCGAGCCGAAGCTCATCGCTCCCGGCTTCGATTTGGCGAGCGCCACGAATTCGGCGAGCGTGTTGGCGGGCACATCCGGTTTGACAACCAGGACGGTCGGCAATCGCGCCAGCGCAGTAATCGGAGCGAAGTCCTTGAGCGTGTAACCGGTATCGGGGTTCATCGCGATGCTGATGCCGAGCGAACCGGAATCGTTGAGGCCGAGGGTGTAGCCGTCAGGCTGTGCGGCCGCGGTCTGCTTCGCGGCGATCACGCCGCCGACGCCGGGCACGTCTTCGACGACAAATGCATTGTTGAACATTTCGCCAAGCCGAGCCGACAGAAGCCGGGCCAGCACGTCGGGATTGCCGCCGGCGGCCGAAGCGGCGATGAGACGAACCGGATGTGTGGGATAGTTTGCGTCCTCCGCCCGCGCCGGCAATGACAGGAGCGAGAGCGCAATCGCCGCACCGAGCATACGACCGATTGATATCGACGTCATTTGTATCCCCGAAGGATTTATGTGTCGCCCCAAATCTCGCGAGCCAATTCGCAGATTAATTCGAGCTTGCGAATCTCTGCCTCGACCGTCACGGGATTGCCGGTTTCGACGCTGGCAAAGCCGCATTGCGGACTGACGGAAAGGCGATCGATGGATACGAACTTCGTCGCTTCGTCGAGCCGGCGATGAAGCGTCGCCTTGTCTTCGAGCTCCGGGACTTTGGTGGAGACAAGCCCGAGCACGACCGCTTTGTGCTTCGGTACGAAGCGTAGCGGGGTAAAGCTGCCGGCGCGCGGGGTGTCGTATTCGAGGAAGTAAAATTGGACCGCCAATGCGTTGAACAATCGGTCCGCCACCTCCTCGTAGCTGCCTTCGGCATGCCAGTGGCCGCCGCGATTGCCGCGACAAAGATGAATACCAATGCGCATATCCTCAGGCGCGGCGGCGAGAACCGCATTGGTCACGGCGATATATTTGTCGATCAGCACGCTCCAATCGTCGCCGCGCGCGGCGAGCAAGGCTTTGACGTCGGGATCGCCGAATTTGGCAAATGCGGTTTCGTCAATCTGGACATAGTGGCAACCCGCTTCGGCGAGCGCATGAAGCTCGCGCGTGAAAGCCTCTACCGTGTCCGACCAGAATTGGTCCACATCATTGTACGCGCTCGCCGTCACCGCGGCATCGCCGCCGCGGAAATGCAACGCGCAAGGACCGGGAATCGTGATCTTCGGCCAGCGATCCGAGTGCGCTTTGAGGAACGCTGCGTCGGCGGCGTTGATCGGATGGGTCCAACGCAAGCGGCTGCCGATAATCGAGACCGGCTGTGCGCCGCGTCCAGCCTCGCCATCCGCGCCCAGCGCATTGGCGCCGCCAATCGTGTCGATGCGTAAATCGCCGAGCTCGCCGTAGAAGAAGCTGTGATAGGAGCGGCGGCGGAATTCACCGTCGGTAACGAACTTAAAGCCAAGCCGCTCTTGCATCCGGATGATGCCGGCAATCGTTTCATCTTCCGCGGCGGCGAGTTCGGCCTTGCCGATCTCGCCCTTTGCAAACCGAGCGCGCTCGCGCATCAATTCCGCCGGCCGCAACAGGCTGCCGATGTGCTCGGCGCGGAACGGTGGCTTGGATGCAATCGCGTTTGACGCAGCCTGGGCACGAACATTCACGCCGCAGCGTTCCCCTATGGCCTGGTTCTGGTGTCCCGATTCCGAAGTTCGCCACACCTTGCGGCACGTTCTAAGCGAGCTTCGGAACCGGGACACTAGCTTTCGCCGAAACGCGGATCAATTGCGCGGCTTCTCCCGCAGGCCCATGCGCTCCAACCGGCCCAGCACTTCGTCGCAGAAGAACGGCAATTCGTCGATGTAGTTGACGAGCGAAATTGCAATGCCGGTCAGGCCGGCTTTGCTGAGATCGGCAATTTGCGTAGCGACGTGGTCGGGATCGCCGACGATCGGCAACCCGCCCATGCCCTGCGCATATTGGCTGCGCTGGGTAAGAAATTCCTGCATTGGCACGGTCTGCGGCGAAATGTTCTTCAGCGCCAGGATGCCGTCGACCGCGGACCAATCGGCGCGCTCGACGATGCAATGATGAAAGTAATCCTCGGCCTCTTTCTTGGTCGGCCGGCAAGTCACGACGCCGACCGTATAGCAGCCGATTTCGCGTCCGTGCGCGCGGGCCGCATCCTTGGCGCGGCGAACGCGCTGCGCGCTTTCCTCAAGCGACGTGCGCGAGGCCTGCAGGAAGAATGCATCGCAATTTTTCACCGCGAAGGCCTGCCCGGTTGCCGACGCGCCGGCATTCATGATCACAGGGCGCGTGCCGCCATAGGGCTTCGGCTTGCCGCGGATGCTTTTCATGTCGAGATATTTGCCGTGGAAATCGAAGTCATCGCGGTCGGACCAGATCAGCTTGATGACGTCGATCCATTCCTGCGCATATTCGTAACGGTCCTCGTGGGCGCGCTGCGCGACGCCGAACATGTCGAACTCGCCCTCGTTCCAGCCGACGACGATGTTAAGCCCGAAGCGGCCCTCGCCGATGTGATCGGCAGTGACCATTTCCTTCGCCGCGACGATAGGATTGAAGATCGGCGCGTGCACGGTGCCGAACACGGTGATGCGCTTGGTCGCGGCAAGGAGCCCCGTCGCCCATGTGATCGTCTCAAGCGTCGTGCCCTGATAATCGGTCTCGCCCCCATAGCCTTTCCACCGGCCGATCGGGAGGAGAAAATCGATGCCGGCCTCGTCCGCCAAGAACGCCAATCGCTTGTTGTCGGGCCAGCTGCCCGACCAGCGTTCGGGCACGAGCGTCACGGCGCGGCCGGAGGAGCAATTGGCGCCGAACAATCCGATCTGCAACCGGTTGTTGCCGTGCATCCCACGGCGCGAATCAAGTGAAGGCGAAGGAGCGTGCACGGTTCGACCACCTCTCGCTGTCGGCGCTCTTATACCTGAAAAATCTGCGCCGGGCGCTCCGGCTCAAGTTGCCGCCGCACCCCCTCGACATCGCCCAATACCCACAGCGAGGTGATCCTGTCGCCGCGGGTCTTGAAGAACGCCGCGCCGGACCAGCGGATGTCGCGGCCGGTAGGCGCGACGCCGAAAAGTCTTGCGCGATGCCTGCCGTGAAAGCTCATCCGCGCCGCAACGCGGTCGTCCGCGGCGATGATTTCCTCGATCTGGCACGTGAACCCCTCGAGCGCCGCATGAACCGATCGCATGTAAGCGATGAACCCATCCGGCCCCTGCAGTTCCGCGCCGAGCGAGCCGCGAAACCGAAAGCCGGCATCGAGCAATCTCTGCGCCTCGGCCTCGTCGGCGTTCTTCCAGACGACATTGTAGAAACGTTCGACAAGTTCGGTTGGCGTCGACGGCACGCGTTTCTCCCTTCGCCTCCGCCGCAAGTTTAGACCGGATGCTCTTCAGTTGTCTTCGCATTCGACGCCGAGCCGCCCGTGGCAGAAAGCAATTGACAGAAGGCAATTGACTTGGGCGCCGCAATACCGGCCAATCACATTCAAGCGTTAGGAGGAGGAGTTCATGAGAAAAGCCTGGTGCTTCGTTGCGGCGGCGTCCACCGCACTAAGCCTCGCAACGGCGGCTGCAGCGGAAGCGGCCGAGAGCGTGAAAATCGGCGTCATCTATCCGCTGACGGGCAATGCAGCGAGCGCCGGCCAATCGGCGAAGGACGCCGTGACGTTGGGCGCCGAGATCGTCAACACCGCTCATCCCGAGCTCAAGTCGTTGCCGCTCGGCGCGACAGCGGGGCTGCCGAACCTTGGCGGCGCCAAGATCGAGCTCGACGAAGCCGACCACCAGGGCAATCCCCAGGTCGGCCAGCAGCAGACGTTGCGCTTGATCACGCAGGATCACGTCGTGGCGATGCTCGGCTCTTATCAATCTTCGGTTTCGCTGGTGGCGACCGCGGTCGCCGAGCGGCAAGGCATTCCGTTTCTCGTTGCGGATTCGGTGGCGGAGAACATCACCGGCCGCGGCTTCAAATGGACTTTCCGCACCACCCCAATTGCTCCCGATTTCGGCAAGGCCTATGCGCTGTTTCTCACCGACCTGAAAAAGGCGGGGCAGAAGATTAACAGTATCGCGATCGTCAACGAAAATACTGACTACGGCACTTCGGTCGCCGCCAGCATTGCGAGCGCGGCAAAGGGCACCAATATCACGGTGGCGGCGCAAGTCCCGTACAACGCCAACAGTTCCGATGTCTCGGCGCAGGTCATCCAGCTCAAGACGCTACAGCCCGACGTCGTCATCTTCGTCAGCTACTCGGCCGACACGATTCTTTATTTCAAGACGATGAAGAATCTCGATTACTTGCCGCCGATCATCATCGGTGATGATTCCGGCTTCTCCGATCCGGCCTTCATTCCCAATGTCGGCGACCTGGCGCAGGGCGCGATCAACCGAAGCGCATTCGATATCGGCAAGCAGGGCAGCAACAGCTACATCGTCGATCAAATGTTCCGGGCCAAATACGGCCGCGACCTCGACGACACCAGCGCGCGGTGGATGCAGGGCTTTTTCGTCCTTGCCGATGCGATCAACCGCGCCAGCTCGACCGAGCCCGATAAAATCCAGGCCGCGCTGCAAGCGACTGATCTCAAGCCGGACCAGCTCATCATGGGCTATAACGGCGTCAAGTTCGACGCCACCGGCCAGAACACGCTGGCGTCGACATTTCTAATCCAGCTGCAGGGCAAGCAATACGTCTCGGTGTGGCCCACCAACCTCGCGACCGGCAAGCTCGAATTGCCGATGAAGGGTTGGCGCTGATCGGTGCGATGAATACGGGCGGCGGCGCATGCGCCGTCCGATCGTCAGCGCCTAAAGCCGGTAGCGGCGTCGCAACACGATGAGCGCGGCCAAGCTTAGAAGCGCCGTCGCTATCATGTAATAGCTCGGCGCGAGCTTCGAGCCGGTCAAATCGATGAGCGATTGCGCAAAGAAGGGCGCAAAACCGCCGAAGATCGGCACCGAAATGTTATAGCTCAGCGACATGCCGGATACGCGCGTCTCGACCGGAAAGACCTTCGCCATCAATGACGGCAGCGCGCCGCTAAACAAGGACTTCAAGAGGCCGATCCAGCAAACCATCACGATGAGCACGATAAGCGAAGGATGACCGTCGAGGAGAACAAAGGCCGGATAAGACGTGAGGATGAAAAGCACGGCCGCGCCGGTCATGACCCGGATCTGGCCGATCTTGTCGACCCATATGCCGACGAACGGCACCAGCAGTGTTTGCAGCGCCGCGGCGCAGACCGCCGCGGTGAAGCCGATCGATTGCGGCAAGCCGAGCCCGCGGGCATAGGTCGGCATATAGACCAACAAATATTGCGAACTGGTCGAGGCGGCCACGATGCCGATGGTCAGAACGAGCCGATCCCATTGCCCGACGAACAAATTGCGCAGCGGCGCATGGGCCGCGCCGGCTTCCAGGAATTCCGGGGTCTCGCCCAAGTGGCTGCGGATGTAATAGCCGACCGGGCCGATCAATAAGCCGACGGCGAACGGGATGCGCCAGCCCCAGGCTTGCAGGTCGGCCGCCGACATGCTGGTCGTCAGCAACACGCCCAAGCCGGTTGCGATCAGCGCCGCCAATCCCTGACTCGACCATTGCCAGCTTGCGAAAAAGCCGGCGCGGTCGGGGCGATGCTCGACAAGAAACGCGGTCGAGCTTGCGAATTCGCCGCCGACCGAAAAGCCTTGCAGAAGCCGCGCGGCAATCACCAGCACCGGAGCTAGCAGGCCAACCGACGCGTAACTCGGCATGATTGTCATCAAGCCAGTCCCGATCGTCATCAACAGGATCGAGAGCGTCAGCAACGCTTTGCGGCCCTTGCGGTCGCCGTAACCGCCAAGAAAAATTGCGCCGACCGGGCGCGCCAAAAAAGAAATGCCGAAAGTACCGAGCGTGACCAGGATCGAGGCCGCCTCGTCGGCCGCCGGAAAGAACACTTTGGAGATGATCACGGCGAAATAGCCGTAGACAAGGATCTCATAGAATTCGAGCGCATTGCCGATCGACGAAGCGATAATAAGGCGCGTCGCGGCGCCGGCGCCGTGCATGGCGGTTGCAGGCGAAGCGGCGTGGGAGTTCGGTTGCGAGGTGACGTCCATAATCGTTCCTTTTGTGTCCGGCCTCGGCGCCAACAAAAGTGCAGGCCGCAAGACCCAAGTTTCTCAGAGACTAAGCGCCGGACCCTAGCCGTCGTCGCCAGCCGAGTAAAAAGGAAATGACGTGAGCGAAATTCATGCCCTCGGCTCTTGGAACGAACCTAAGAATTTTAGATATGATTGGGGTGATGACAGAGATCGACATTCTCTCGCCGTTCAAGCTCGGCCCCTTGTTGTTGCCGAACCGCGTCGTCATGGCGCCGATGACGCGTAATCGCGCCGGGCCCGCCAACGTGCCCGGCCCGCTCAACGCGACCTATTACGCGCAACGCGCCAGCGCCGGCCTCATCGTCAGCGAAGCGACACAGGTTTCGTCGCAGGGCGTCGGCTATCCCGGCACGCCGGGCATCCACAGCGCCGAGCAAGTGGCAGGGTGGAAAGGCGTGACCGACGCGGTGCACACCGCCGGCGGGCGGATATTCCTCCAGCTCTGGCATGTCGGGCGGATTTCGCATCCGTCGCTGCAGCCCGACGGGACGCTGCCCGTGGCGCCGTCGGCGATCGCGCCCGCGGGCCAAGCGATGACCGTCGACGGCCTCAAGCCGTTTGTCACGCCGCGTGCTCTCGAGACCGCCGAGATCGCCGGCATTGTCGACGACTACCGGCGCGGCGCGCGCAACGCCCGCGCAGCCGGCTTCGACGGCGTCGAATTGCATGGCGCCAACGGCTATCTCATCGACCAGTTTTTGCGCGACGGCTCCAACCGGCGCACTGATCGCTACGGCGGCGACGTCATAAAGCGCGTGCGCTTTCTCATCGAGGCGACCGAGGCGGTGGTTGGCGAATGGGGCGCCGATCGGGTTGGCGTGCGGCTGTCGCCCACCAATCCATTCAACGACATGACCGATAGCAATCCGGCCGCGACCTTTGCCACGGCTGTCGGCGAACTCGATCGCTTTGGATTGGCTTATCTGCACGTCGTCGAACCGATCGCGGGCGATCCGGTCGCGGCCGGCGAGATGCCGGACATCGCCTTCTTTCGCAAGCTCTGGCATGGCGCGCTAATGGGCAACAAAGGCTACGACCTGGCGCGGGCCAATGCTGCGATCCGCGAAGGTCTCGCCGATCTGATTTCGTTCGCGGCGCTGTTTCTCGCCAACCCGGATCTGCCCGTGCGATTCCGGCGCGGCGGTCCCTTCAATCCCCCGGATCGGAAAACCTTTTATGGCGGCGCGGCGGCAGGCTACACCGACTACCCAGCGATTGGCGCCTGAAGGCGAGATATCCACTTTATAAAACAATAGCTTACAACGAAAATGCAACTCTGTGACTGGCGTCACTTCGGGTGGTTCAGCGATGCAATAGTTTATGAATCGTTAACAGGCTATTGCGGTACGGGAGATTCTGATGATTGCCACCCTGAAATTTTTGAGCAGAGTTACCAACGAAATTTTCGAATCGCGGATGCAGCGCGCTGCGAAAAAGATCAGCGAGCGCCAGCATTATTTCGGCCGCCGCGCGCGGTAACGCGCCGAACTCTCCCCGGCAGAGACCCTCACACCCCAAGCTTTCCTGCAAGCTCTTCGAGACTTTTGACGGCAAAACCGACCGGAACGCTTGGCGCGGCCTCGCCGCGCCCGGACCCGTGCTCGGTCGGCCGCGCGACATGCGCGGTGCGAAGCCCGAGCGCGGCGGCAGCGGCGAGATCGTTGGAATGCGCCGCCACCATCATGCAGGCCTCCGGCCTGAGATCGAACGCCTCCGCCGAAGCAAGGTAGACGCGTGGCTTCGGCTTATAGTCGCCGGCGATCTCGGCCCCCAGAATGGCATCCCACGGAAGCCGATTGCGCCTGGCAAGGTCGACCATCAGTGAAATATTTCCGTTCGATACCGGCGCAAGCAGATACTTGGTTTTGAGCCGCGCCAGGCCTGGTGGCACATCGGGCCACGCGTCAAGCCGATGCCAGGCGAGATTAAGCGCGCGCTTGTCGCCCTCATCGAGATCGGCAACGCCGAAGCGCTTAAGCGTGAGTTCGAGATTGCGCCGGTGCAGCAGGTCAAGCTTGCTAAACGCGATGCGGCCCGATCGCACCTCTTCCATCGCACCCTGATATTCGCCGCGCCAGGCGTCGGCGAAGGCGCTCCAGTCGAGCGCATGGCCGCGCGGCTTGAGCGCCGCCTCGGCCTCGCGCGCGATCGATGAGCGCCAATCGACCAGCGTGCCGAAGACGTCGAAGAACAAGGCTTTCACCGCAAGCGTCATGAACACTTCATAGCGCAGAGCGACGCAATGCCAAAGTTGGCCACTGACAAGGCCACGGGACGCATGATCGGCGGGTGCAACCAGAGCCGACGCACTTGCATACCGTCCAGGCTTCCGGCGCAACGCGCATCGGCTTTCAAGTCTGCTATCCGTGTGCCGTATCGAACGCCCATTGGAACGCGCCTTGCGGCTATTCGTTTTGCCCGCAGATATTCATGGAAAGGGTTTTAGCTTGATCCGCGCATTCACGATCGCTCTCTTGCTCGCGCCAGCGTTCGCAATTACCGCGCTGGCCCAGGCCGTTCCGCCCGACGGGCCGAACATTCCCGCCATCGCCAATAATGAAGACGCCTCGGGCGCCTTCGGCCAAAACCGGGACAGCCCTCCGGCGCCGAACGGATGGGACAAAGAATCCATTTGGAACATGAAGGTCGAGGGCTTCAACGACAATCAGGGCCGCCCAATCTACCAGCCGCTCGTTGTCAATCAGAACGGCCGGGAAATTCTGTATCTCGGCAATCTCGCGGGAAATATTCTTAATCCGTTGACCGGCAAGGTCGAGCCCAACGGCACCTCGATCATCGACGTCACCGACGTCAAGAACCCCAAGTTTCTGTTTCACATTCCCGGTCCCTCCGGAACGGTCGGCAATGCCGGCGCGCAAATGGTGCGGGTTTGCAGCGGCGATACGCTGCCGCGCGGCGAAAAGGGCAAACGGTATCTATTGCGCGCCTTCGGCAATGTCGGCCCGGACGAATCCCATCAGGTCTGGGACGTGACCGATCCGGCGACGCCGACGCTCATCACCACGATCGTCAGCGGACTGAGCAACACGCATAAGAACTGGTGGGAATGCGATACCGGCATCGCTTATTTGGTCGCCGGCAGCAAGGCCGACGGCTGGCATCAGAGCGGATCGGCGCAGCATCTGAAAATCTACGACCTGAGCGATCCGCGCAAACCGGTTTACATCCGCGATTTCGGACTGGTCGGCCAGCAGCCGAGCGCCGATATTGAGACCGGTCAGAGCTGCCAATCCGCGCCCGGCCCGAATTGCTTCGAAGGCCGCAAAAACCCGCCGGGCGGCGTGCACGGCCCGATCTCGATGGGGCCCGCGGTCAACCGGGTCTATTTGCCGTACGGCGTCGGCGACAATGGCGTCATCCAGATCGTCGACCGGCAAAAGCTGTTGACCGGCTGCACCATTCCCACGGCCTCGCCGCATTGCGCCGAAAGCCCGACACGGGCCGATCTTCTCTATCCGCAGGTCGGCCTAGTCGTCATGAATCCGGACAATGGCGGCCATAGCGCGATGCCGGTCTTAGGCGTGCCGATGCCCGCCGAAACCGCGCACTACGCCGACGGGACGCCACAAAAGAAAAACCTCTTGATCGTCAGCTCGGAAAGCACGGCGAATAATTGCTTCGGGCAAGCCGTCCACGAGGCCTGGATTCTCGACATCAGCGACGAAGCCACGCCGTGGCCGATTTCGACGTTGAACGTGCCGCAATTTCCCGGCGATTTCTGCCGCAAGGGCGCGCGCTTCGGCGCGCATGCGGTCACCGAAGCGATTTATCCGCCCTATTACGGCAAGATCGTCGGCGTTTCCTGGTTCAACGCCGGCGCGCGGCTGTGGGACATTCGCGATCCGAAAAACCCACGACCGATCGCCTATTACATCCAGGCGCCGAACAAAAACACCATCGCGTCCTGTTCCACTATTGCCGGCCAATCCACGTGCCAGAACGCGGCCATGAACGATTACGTGGAATTCGACGATCGGGGCTATATCTATGCGGCGGATCGCGCCGGCTCAGGCGTTACCATCCTGTCGCTGACCGGCGACGCGGCGAAGGTTGTCGCGCCCGCCGGCAATAGGTCCCCGTAAGAACTGAAAGAATCGAAAGTGCCTCAATGACAAACAGATGGATCGCCAAGACCGCCGGAGCGGCTTTCCTGTCGCTCGTCGCCTATACGGCCCATTCCCGCGCCGATGCCGCCTCCGGCAGCGCCGAGGCAAGCCGCCTAGCCATTGCTCAGATCGTTCCCGGGAAGTCGACCAAAGCGGACATCGAATCGTTGCTCGGCGCGCCCTGGCGCGTCGTGCAGTTTAACGATTGCGGCATGGCCATGGATGACCAGGCCGACGAGACCTGGGAGTATCGTGGTGCCGACCAGAACGGCAATTATCGCCTCCACGTCGAGTTCGGCGACAACGGCGTTGTTCACCTCATCGCCAAAATTCCGGATAGCGCGGCCGGCGGCAAAGCAACCGACGCGAAGGTCGCGCCGCCGCAAGCGATGAAGAGCATGTCAATGTAAATCGGGCCTGCCCTTCGGCATCTGGCGACGCGAGCGCCGCGTATCAGCCGAACACCGAGAAATCAGCGACCGGCTCGGCGACATAGCCGTAGCGCAGGTTATTCGGTTCGCGCCCCGCTTTGTCGTATTCGGCCTTGAGCGCGGCAAGCTTGTCGTTTTTCAGCTCAAGCTCGACCTTTTTCGGATTGACGTCGTAAAGCCGCGCATTGTTCAGCCCGAAGATCGCGCTCTTGACCGGCCCATCGGCCGGACCGAGCGGAGCGAAGCCGTGTTGCTTCTGCATGTCTTCGGGGATTTCAAACCGGCGCAGGCCTTCGATCTGCCATTGCGGCGAACCGGTCCACACCGCGTCGGTGCCCCAGCAGACCCGGTCGGCGCCCATCTTTTTGATCATGGTGCCCATGAGCGCCGCCGTCACGCGCGGCTCGGCGATGAGCGTCATGGCGAAGAGCTGGCCGACGTCGGCATAGACATTCGTGACGTTGTAGGTTTCCGGAATGTCGGCGAGATCGCTCGTCCATGAAATGCGGCCGGTCCGCTCGAACTCGGCGAGCGCGACCTTCGGATCGCCGCCGACATGCCGATAGGCCCCGTGATAGATGATGAAGTTGAGCTGCGGCCAGTCCTTGGCGGCCTGCCCGACATCGCTGGCGTCGACGTAACCGCGCAAATTCGGAAATTGGCGGTCGAGCGGCGGCGCGAACAGGCCTTTGTGCACGCAAACGTTCTTGATGCCCGCTTTGACGAATTTCTCGTAGCCGAGATAAGCGACCTTCTCGTCATCCATGCGCCACGGATAGCGGCTGGTGTCCTTATGCGTGTTGTCGCCGATCGTATAGCCCTTCATGGATTCGGGCTTGAGCGCGAGCGCGGCGTCGACTTTTTCCAGCCAGCCCGGTTGGCCCGGGGTGAAAATGGCGTGCGAAAACAGCCGCCGCGAGCCGAAACGCTTGTTCACCTTGTCGCGCGCCTGCGCCATCTGCTCGTTGGTCAGGAACCAATCCTGCTCGATGTCGGACGGCGCCGATGAAATCAGGACGATCTTGCTGTCACTGTCGAGGAAAACTTCCTTTACGTAGTTGTCGTATTTCAGATCGTCGATCGTCTGTTCCTTGTCGGACAATTCCTTGTTCCAGCCCGCCTTGCCGACGGCCGCGCGCATAGCGACGAAATTCATGATGCGGGTGTCGTCGCGCAGGAAATGCGTGTGCATGTCCATGATAAATTGATCTTTGAGCGCATCGGCGCGCTCATCCGCCATGGCCGGGGTCGCCGCTTCAGCGGGCGTCGCGTCGAAGAAATGACCGAAGGTCTCGTTCATCGCCACATACGACGCCGCCATTCCCGCCGCCGTCTGAAAGAAGCGGCGGCGCGACAGGCCCTGCTTTTTGGCGAGGTCGTCCGCCAGCGCAAGGAGCCGCGCCTGCAATTCGCGCTGCTTTTCCGTCTGCGGATAAGGATAATATTCGTCGCTGGACACGACCTGCGTCGGGATCGGCGTTTCGCAGGCCAGAAGCTCCGAGGGCTTCAGTCTTGCGCGGTCTTCGTCGCTCAGAAATCCCATGATTTCCTCCGTATCGGTCGCCCCGTCTTTTGCGGCTTATACCCAGAAGCATATCAGGCCGCGGCAGGGCGGCGAAGCCTCATCGGCCGACGGCAATCTCCTAATCCGCCATCGCATAGGCCTTGCACCAGCCATTTGGATTGACGTCGCCTTCGACCACTTTGCAGGAATGCGGCGCTTCGAACAGCGTGCACGTGGCGCACATTTGGATGCCCTTCGGGCTGTCTTGATATTCGGCCTGTTGCTTGGAGAGCTTTTCACCGGCCGCGCGCGTCCGCGCCGGCGCAGCGCACATGCCGATCGCACCCAAAAATCCCGAAAGCCCCAACAGACCCAAGAGCGTTAGCCGAACGAAATTGCGTTTCGATTCCACTTGAGGCCTGCGCGATTGCGATCACCGCCGCTCGACAGTCGAGCAAAAGCACATTATCGGTTTTGCGACGCTGTTGCCTTAAGACTACAACAACACGGCAACTGAGGACGTCTTAGAAGGTGGACAAATTGGAGGGTGAAAGAAAGAGCCATGCCGAACATGCAATCGCCGCGCCTGCCCGCTTTGTCGGAAGAGACGTTCTCCGCTGAGCAACGTGCGCTCGCACAATCCATAAAGGCCGGCCCACGCGGTCAATTCAAGCTGGCCGGCCCGTTCGCGGTCTATTTGCATTCGCCGGCTTTCGGCGAGCTGGCCCAGAAACTCGGCGGTCATTTGCGGTTCAAAACGAGCGTGCCGCCGCGGCTGTCGGAATTCGCGATCCTCGTGACCGCTCAACATTGGAAGGCGCAATATGAATGGGCGATGCACGCGCCGATGGCGGAAAACCAAGGAGTCAAGCCGCAGACCATTCGCGACATCCAGGCCGGCCGCGCGCCAAAATCGGCGCCACGGGACGAGATGGCGATCTATGCCTTTGCCAAAGAGCTTTACGCCAAGCGCCGGGTGAGCACCGCGACGTTCAATCGCGTGCGCAAGATCCTCGGCGATGCCGGCACCGTAGAGTTGGTGGGTATTCTTGGTTACTACGCTTTGGTGTCGATGACGCTCAACACATTCCGCATGCCGCTGCCGGACGGCATAAAGCCCGCGTTCCGCGAGTCCTAGAGCACAATCGCTTTAAGCTGAATCGATTGCTGCTGGGGTTTCGATAGGCATGATCCCCGGATCGCGTCCGGGGCATGCTTTTCTGGAAAACCGGTTTCCACCCTGGATCAAGTCCGGGGCAAGCCCCCGGGTCATGCCCCAAACTCACTGCTTATTCATCTGCATCGAACCGCCGGCGGGACCCTGCATGCCGTGTCCTTGCATCATCATGCCGCCTCCCCCGCCTTGCATCATTGTGCCGCCTCCGGCGGCCGCGCCGGGAACTGGCGCTCCGATCGCGGCGATGGGATATTCCACATAGACCGTCCCGGCATGTTCGAACTTCAACGTGGCCTTGACCGACTCTCCCTGTTCGAGGGGATGCTTAAGGTTGACGAACATGATGTGGTAACCGCCCGGCTGGAGCGTGATCGTTTCACCCGGCTTGATTTCCAGCCCGCTGTCCACGGGACGCATTTTCATCACCCCGCCTTCCATGGTCACGCTGTGAATCTGGCACTGCGCACTGGCGTCGTCGGAGACGCAGCTCACGGTATCCGGCGTGGTGCCTTTGTTGGTAATCGTCATGTAGCCGGCGCCGGCCGCCGCTCCCTTCGGTGTCGCCCGCGCCCAAGGCGTCGAGATATGCATCGAACCAACATCGTAGTCCGCGGCGGCGGCGGGAGCCACGATGAGGCCGGCCGCCGCCACCTGCAGCGTTACGACCGCAAGGGTAAGGGGAGCGCCCCGCAAGCTTGTTTGAGTGGTAAATTTTGTCATGTAAAGAGTCTCCATACCGGCGCCCATAAGGCTTCGAAACGCCGAAATCGGCGCTTGGCCTAGCGGGGATATAGTGAAGGAAACAACGGCGGTCATCCGGAATTATCCTTAGTGGGTTCCATTGATTTGGATGCTGGCGATTTTGCCGCAGAGGAGTATTCTAGAGGTATGCGTGGCGGTTCGAAGGTGGTCACCGACCGGCCGGATCCACGTGGCGCCGATGCGTTTGGACTCGTATTGCGCTTCGAGCGGCGTCGCGGCGGTAAGGTGTTGCTTCGCGCGCCCGCAAATCACGTTCCGGCAAATCGCGCCTCCTTAAAACTTCCTCCTTCAAGCGAGCAGGCGGAGGACGATGCCGACGATTTCGCGCGCTTCGAGCAGGAGCCGGAAGAACGGATCAACTATCGGCAGCGCATGTTTATGAATGTCATTGCGTTGGCGATCGTGACATTGCTTCTCGGCGCGGGCGTTTGGATAGCCGGCACCATTACCGAACTGCAAAAGGATCAAGATTGCATCTTGCAAGGCCGCAGCAATTGCGCGCCTCTCGAATTGCCGATGCCGGTGCGGGAATAAGCCGTCCAACGCTGATCGCGCAAACGTGGCCGGTCCGTGCTCCGTATTTCAGTGCACCCGATCAGCGCTCCGGATTTGCGATCGTCGGCGTGCCGGCATCCGCGGCCGGCTTCATTCCAGTTGAATTCATCGCACCGCTGCCCCCCTTGACGGGCGCTGCCGGCGCGCTGGGCGCTGTCTCGGGTTTAGCCGCGTCACCATTTGCCGGCGGGGCGCCGTTTTCGTGGTTGCCGGGAGCGCTCGCCTCAACGGGCTTTGCGCCGCTTGGAGCCGCGCCCGGTTCGCCGCGATGACTGCCGACAATGGCCAAAACTTCGCTAATGACGCGGGCGTGCAGGCGCGGCGACTTGTCGATAGTGATGTGATCGATATTGGGATCGGAACTGACGTCGAGATTGACGAGCGACCCGTGGAATCCGGGGCCGCGCCGCATATAGGCGTATTCTCGCTGCGTCAGATTGAGGACACGCGCTACATTCTCCGAAGCCGCAAACGATTGCGTCCCGTCAAATGGCACGACCAACGCCACGGGGATGCCCTTGTGGCCGAGATAGGCCGCCATTTCCATGACAGCGTCGGCGCCGAGCGAATGGCCGATCAGAATGATCGGTCCCTCCTTGCCGGCTTTATAATTCGCAGCGGCCCGGTCTGCGAGAGATTCCCACTCGGAATAGCCATGCACAGTCGCATAAACGCCTCGCCGGCTCAGTTCTTCGCCCAGCGAGTCCATGCCGAGGGAGAAAATATTCATAAGTCCGCGCAGCAAGTAGACGTGAGCGCGCGACTGCGCCATGCCTGGGCTTGACCCGAGGCAAAGGCTCAACGTGACCGCCAGGACGCCAATCGCGGTAAGTCGCCACCAACGTCTCATGACCCCCTCATGACCTACTTCATGACCCTTTGACGCCGCCCGTCACCGCTCCGGAGGGATTCGCGCCGAGCCGCTTCGCATTCTATTCGGTCCCTACCGCAGTGCCAGATTTCGCTGTCGAAATCCCGCTAAATCCTCGCGCTTCCGCAAACCGGCCCGTACCTGTAGCAAAAATGCAACGTATTGCCCAAGTTGAACAAATCCCGTTTTTCAATACGCAAGATCGCGATAAAGCCGACTCAATAGATCCAAGGGACCACGCGGGCCGTGCGCCGCATATACGCTCGGTAGTCGTCGCCGAAGGCGGAAATCATCATCTCCTCTTCTCGTCCCACGCGTGCGAAAAAGAGAATACCGAAGCCAACCAAGCCGGCCGGACCGGCGACCCAATTGGGCAAAAGCAGCGCTTGACCGAGCGCCATCAACCAGAAACCGGCATACATCGGATGCCGCACGAGCGAGTACACACCGGTTGTGACGAGCGTATGGCGCTCCCGCAGGTCCAGGCTGACCGACCAGTTTTGCCCAAGATCATGGTGGGTTCGGTAAAACAGCCAGATGCAGATGAGATCGACGGCAATGCCCAAATAGCTCAAAGCCGGAATGAAGGGATAGTCGGCAAAGCGCGGCACGTGCGCCACCACATAGATGAAGGGCACGACGCCGAGTCCGGCGAGAGACGCGCTAAGCAGCGCGAATTCGCGCACGTCCCGTCCCGAATAGCGGATCGGAGTCTTGCGCGAGCGCCGCCTCGGTGTAAGCCGCAAGGCGAACCACACAAGGCCGAAGGCGAGCCACACGATCTTCGATATCGTCGCGGTCACGGACTTAAAGCCCCATCCGCCGCGGCAACCGAAACCGCTTCGATTGCGGCGTCCGAGCTTCCCACGTCCGAACGCAACGCTCCGTCGGCGGCGAAAACCGCGACCGCGCGATCGGGATTCTCGACCCGGTCGATCAGCGCGATCGGACCGCAACACAACATGTAATAGTCGTAAAAATAGGGGCGCTCGTTGCCCATCACCGCCTGGCGATGGATGCGCAAAAAATTGAGGCGGAAACGCCGATAGGTGTGTTCCTCCACCATCATGCGAATGCGGATGATCTTGACGATCGGCTTTCCCGTCGCCGGCATCCCTAAGGCGACGACAGGATCGACCTTGTAGACATTGATGATGTCCACGAGCGCCTGGTATTCCACCCAATAGACGGCCGGCGCGGTCGCCACCCGGCGCACGACCTCGCGCAGCCAGCCGGCCGCCGGATGCAACGCCACTTTGAGGAGCGAGGACCCGCTCGAAACGATGTGAAGCCGCTTGTCCTTGGCGGCGAGCTGCGGATCAATCTGCAACGCGCGATCGACCACGATCAGCGACAAGGGCGCGCCGAGGCTGTGGCCGTCGATGACGATCTCGTCGGCGTCGGTTTCATGGACAAGGCGGACGAGTTCCCGCGCCAGCCGTTCCAGCCGCTCGTGAACCTTGGGCCGCACGCGGTGGATAAGATCACGGGCGAAATACCAATCGTCCAGGGCATAGCCGATGTGAACGAGCCGCCCGAATGTCCAACGCAGCGCGCAAAAGACCGCGAGCCAGAGGAGCGGCGCTAGCACCATATGAAACGGCAGGCCACCGTGGATGACGGCAAATCGCGTTATCGAGATCGAGAGCCACATCATCCCGGAGAGGTAAACGAGCGGATAGAGAAAAAATGCGCCGTAGCGCCAAGCCACGACGAAATAGCGTAGAGCGGTGCCGGTCAGGACAAATTCCATCAAGGCGGCAATACCGAGCGGGAAACGCCACCAATCGCTCATCGCCATGTCGGCGGCGACGAAATCGTCCCACCGGAACCAATGAAACTCGGTGGCGACACGCCAGTTAGGGCCCCAGGTTTGGACCGACCAGCTCGCCACCGCACCATCGGCCGACAACCGCGGCGGCGAAACTTCGCCCTGCACGTTCCAAGCCTTTTGGAACCGCGCCATTTCGCGAATGAATCGGCGATGCTGGTGTTCCGGCCCCACCGGCTCGTAGCCCGTCATCTGCACGAAACAACGCTTGTGCACGAGCGCTTTCGGCATTTGGCCCTCTCGGACCGTTCCTTAGGTAATATGGCCTGGGCAATCAAGCGCGGCCGTTCGGGCCGCACCGATAAGGGTGCCGGGAGAGGCCGGTCGCCGTTGAACTTGGCGGCATCCTTCGCTATACGGGGCTTTCACACATGAGGGGCCCGACGCGACCGGGCTTGCTCGCGCCGGGCTGGGCCGGCGCCATTTCTTCGTTTGACCATAAAGAGCACGCCCGATGTCCACCACGTTCGATAAAGTGGCTGAAATCATTGCGGAAACTTGTGACATTCCGCGCGAAAACATCAAGCCCGAAAGTCACGCAATCAACGATCTCGAGATTGACAGTCTGGACTTTCTCGACATTGCCTTCGCGATCGACAAGGCTTTCGGCATCAAACTGCCGCTCGAACAGTGGACGCAAGAAGTCAACGATGGCAAAGCCACCACGGATCAGTATTTCGTGCTGAAGAACTTGTGCGAGCGCATTGACGAGCTGATCGCCGCGAAGGGCGCCGCCTGAGCGCCTCATGCGTCTTGAGTATTTTCAGATGATCGACAGGTTCGTCGACGTCAATGTCGGCGAACGTGTTGCGCGCGCGGTCTGCACCGTTCCGACGGAGAGCACGATCTTCGAGGGGCACTTTCCCGGCTATCCGTTGATGCCGGGCGTGTTGCTGATCGAGTGCATGGCGCAAACCACCGGGTGGCTCGTGAGCGCGCTGACCGGCTTCACCGGGTTGCCGGCGCTTGCCGGCGTCAAGGACGCCAAGATTCGCAACGCGGTATTTCCCGGCGATCAGCTCGAATTCGAAGGCAGAGTCGTCCACGAAGGCTCGGGCTATGCCATCGGCGAAGCGAAAGGATGGAGTAAAGGCGCGGCCATTTGCGATGCCACGTTGACCTATCGCATCGTGCCCTATCCGAGCGCGGAGTTGCGCGCCGGATTGTGGGAATGGGCCGAGCGCATCAACTTCCCGGCCAAGGAGTACACCAAGTGACGGAACGGCGCGAGGTGTGGATCACCGGCGTCGGCCTTCTCAGCAGTCTGGGAGAAGGACTGGAAAAGGCTTGGGAGCATCTCGAGCGCGGCGACCCGCCGCCCTACGACGACAAGAGCTTTGCGCCCTATATCGTGCATCAGCTGCCGGCGATGAGTTTCGACAAGCAGATCCCGAAGAAGAGCGACCAGCGCCAGATGGAAACCTGGCAGCGCGTCGGGGTCTACTCGGCCGGCCTTGCGCTCACCGATGCCGGCATCGCCGGAAATGCCGAACTGCTCGACCACACTGACATGATCGTCGCGGCCGGCGGCGGCGAACGCGACATCGCCGTCGACACCGCAATCATGGCCGGCGTTCGCAAAACCAACCAGCCGGGCGCGTTTCTCAACGAGCGGCTGATGAGCGATCTGCGGCCTACTTTGTTTCTCGCGCAGCTGCCTAATCTTTTGGCCGGCAATATTTCGCTGGTTCACGGTATCGTCGGTTCTTCGCGCACGTTCATGGGCGAAGAGTCCGCCGGCGTCGACGCCGTGCGCGTCGCGCAGGCGCGCATCGCGGCCGGCCAGAGCGAGCTCACTCTGGTCGGAGGCGCCTATCACGGCACGCGCTGGGACGTGCTGTTGGCGTTCGAATTGGGCAGCGTCCTTCTAAAAAACGGCTTTGCGCCGGTCTGGGATCGCGGTCCGCAGGGCGGCATCGCCTTCGCCACGATGGGCGCCTTCCTGGTGCTGGAAAGCGAGGCACATGCGCGGGCCCGCGGCGCGCGTCCGCGCGCGCGGATTTCGCAAGTCTTCTCCGATCGCAACGCGCGCCGACCCGGCGAGGCCGAGGCATCGCTGCAGCGGCAATGGGATTCGATCGCGTCGGAGGTCGATCGCGCGCATGCCGCGGTAATTTCCGGGGCGGCTGGGCTGCAACCGGCAACCGGGGCTGAGCTTGCGGTGCTCAAGACCATTGGCCTACCGGTTCGCAATACCGGTACGTATATCGGGCATGGAGTGGACACCCAATTCATGGCCAACCTGGGAATCGGCTGCGCGGCGATCGAACATGGTAAGCTGTTCGCTCCGACAGGAAGTGGCGATTTCGGCGACAGCCCGGCCGGTCTGCGTCAGGTCGTCGTGACCAGCGTCGGCAATTGGCGCGGCGAAGGGCTGGCGCTGCTTGAAAAGGTGAATTGAGACTGGTGAATTGAGGGAGGCGCTTGATGGTTTCGACCCGACCAACGGCAAGTGCGCATCGCGATAAAGCCGGCCGTCCAGTGATCGCAGTCACCGGTATGGGCGTCGTCACCTCGCTCGGCGTCGGCAAGACCGACAATTGGGCCAAATTGACCGCGGGCACGTCCGGCATCCGCCGCATTTCGCGCTTTCCACTCGATGCACTTCGAACAACCATCGCCGGCACCGTCGATGCGGTTTACAAGGACTACATGCCGCCCGCGGAATTGTCGGAGCGCATTGCGCTTTTGGCGGGAGAAGAAGCCATCGCCCAATCTGGCATCGGGGGTAAAGGCCATTTTCCCGGTCCGTTGTTCCTTGCGCTGCCGCCGCTTGAAATCGAATGGCACTATCGCATCGAGATGGCTGAGAAGGCGGCGCCGCAAAGCGATGCCGGCTATCCCGACCTCATTCGCGTGGCGCGCGAGCCGCAATTCGCGCCGATCTACGAGACATTGAAATACGGCATTATCGGCGAGCATCTGGCCGAACATTTCGGCACCGAAGGCTCGCCAATTTCGCTGACGACGGCTTGCGCTTCGGGCGCGACCGCCATTCAGCTTGGCGTGGAAGCGATCCGCCGCGGCGAATGCCAGGCAGCGCTCGCACTTGGCGCCGACGGCTCGTTGACGCCGGAATCGCTCGTTCGCTTCTCGCTGCTCTCGGCGCTGTCGACCCAAAACGATCCGCCCGGCCAAGCGTCCAAGCCCTTCTCGAAGAATAGAGACGGGTTCGTTCTCGCCGAAGGCGCGGCCGCAGTCGTGCTCGAAGATTACGATCACGCGATTGCGCGCGGCGCCAAAGTGCTTGGCATTCTCGAAGGCTGCGGCGAAAAATCGGACTCGTTTCACCGCACCCGCTCGAGCCCCGACGGCAAACCGATCATCGCCTGCATGCGTAACGCATTGGCCGATGCCGGCGTCGGACCACAGGACGTCGACTATATCAACGCCCACGGCACCTCGACGCCGGAGAACGACAAGATGGAGCATCTCGGCGTTTCCACGGTGTTCGGCGAGCACATTCGCGGCATTCCGATTTCATCCAACAAATCGATGATCGGCCATACGCTGACCGCTGCGGGAGGCGTGGAAGCGGTGTTCAGTTTTCTCACCCTCGAACATCAGCGCATTCCGCCGACGATCAACTATAACGTTCCCGATCCGGCGATACCGCTCGACGTCGTTCCGAACTCCGCGCGCGACGCGCGCGTCACCCGCGCCATCTCCAATTCGTTCGGCTTCGGCGGCCAGAATGTCTGCCTCGTGATGACGCGGGAACCGGCGTGAGCGGAGAAGCCGCATCGGCGATCGGCGAACGCGCCGGACCGTCGCGCGCGCAGACTGCAACGTCGATGCGGGCGCTTATGCTTGTCGCCGATCGCAAGATCGAGCTTTGCGACATCCCCTCCCCGCCCGCCCCCGGCGCCTGCGAAGTCCAAATCCGCATCAAGGCGATCGGTCTGAACCATATCGACGTTTGGGGCTGGCGCGGCATGGCGTTTGCCAAGCGCACGTTGCCGCTGATCGTCGGCGTGGAGGCGGCGGGAGAAATCGCCGCCGTCGGTCCCGACGTGACCTCGCGCCGGGTCGGCGATCGCGTCGTCGCCTATGGCGCGCTGACTTGCGGCGTTTGCAAGGCATGCCGTGAAGGCCGCGACAATCTTTGCGAAAATGTCGCCAGCATCATGGGCTTTCATGTCGACGGCTTCGCGCGCGACCTCGTGAACATGCCGGCGCGGCTGGTCGTGCCGATTCCGGATAGCGTGAGCTATCGCGACGCCGCCTGCGCACCGGTGGCATTTGGCACCGTGCAGCACATGCTGTTCGACAACGCCAAGCTCGAACCCGGCGAGACCATTCTTGTTCAAGCGGGCGGTTCCGGCATCGGCACCGCCGCGATCAAAATGGCCAAAGCCATAGGCTGCACGGTCATCACCACCGTCGGCGACGACACCAAAGCCGAAAAGGCCAAGGCGATCGGCGCCGATCATGTCATCAATTATCGCAACGATCGTTTCGAAGGCAAAGTGCGCAAGCTTACCGGCAAAAAGGGCGTCGACGTCGCCTTCGAGCACGTTGGGCCCGATACGTTCAACGGCTCGTTGCTTTGCCTCAAGCGCGGCGGCCGGCTTGTCACCTGCGGATCGACGTCGGGACAGTCGATCCAGATGAATCTGTTTCAGCTCTATCTGCAGCAATATCGAATTTTCGGTTCGTTCGGCTGCTCGATCCGCAATATCGGCGAGAGTCTTGCCAAAATGGCGTCCGGGCTGGTGCCGGTCATCGATACCGAGGTCCCGTTGAACGACTTCGAGCGCGGCCTCGCCCGGCTCGAAAGCCGCCAAGTGTTCGGCAAGATCATCGTCATGTTCTAATGACCGAGCGGCGATTTAAGACCCTGCTCGACAACGTCGTCGGTGCGCTCACGGTCGGGCTTCTTGGCGGCATCAAACATACCGATCGCAAGCGCACGGCGAATTTTGCCGGCGCGCTCATGCGCAAGGTCGGACCGCTGTTCAAGGAGCAGCGTATCGGGCGCGAACAGTTGCGCGCCGCTTTTCCCGAAAAAACCGACGCCGAGATCGAACGCATCCTCAGCGGCGTATGGGACAACCTCGGACGCATCGCCATCGAGTTCGCTCATCTCGACGAATTTTGCGTCGAAGGTTTCGACCGGCAGACGAAGGACGTCATCACCTATCCGCCGGAATCCAGGGAGCGTTACGACTGGATTACCAATAGCGGCAAGGCGGCGATCGGCTTTGCCGGGCATCTGGCCAATTGGGAGCTTCCCGGAATCGGCGCCAAGCTGCTCGGCGTCAAGTCCGCCGTGCTCTATCGGCGGCCGAATATCGGCGCGGTGAACGACGTCGTCGTCAAATTGCGCGAGCCCTTGATGGGTGAGCTCATTCCGACCGGACTCGACGCACCGGTAAGGCTGGCCCGACTCCTGCAATCGGGCGTCCACGTCGGAATGCTCGCCGATCAGCATTACAGTAAAGGCGTCGAAGTCACATTTTTCGACCGGCCGTGCCTCGCCAATCCGCTCATTGCGATGCTGGCGCGGCAGACGGAATTGCCGATTTACGGAACGCGGGTCGTGCGCAAGCCCGACGGCAATAGTTTTTGGGGCGAGATTTCACCGCCCGTCGAGCCGGTACGCGATGCCGACGGACGCATTGAGATCAAGGGTACAATGCAGGCGGTGACGTCAGTGATCGAACGATGGGTCCGCGAATATCCGGAGCAATGGCTCTGGCTGCACCGGCGCTGGCGCTAAAACGCGCTTTAACTTAGGTGCGACGGCAGCACGTTCAATGCCGCGAGCAGGCTTCCGGTCCAGGCCGGCAAATTCGCGAGTCCCAGCGCGACAATAGCGCCAGCCAAAACATAAATGCCAATCGTCAGAACATCGTAATGCGGTTGCTTCGACTGCGTGATCGAAACAATTCGAGCCTCCGCCCGCCGCGAATTACGGTAATTTCGCTCGTTTGGCATATCGCTGCTCCCGCGGAAGTTCATGATCATTTTTTGATAATGATCCCGTGGGAAAGCGAAAATTCCGATCTTGCCCCTAAGGGGAATCCCGTAGGTTCAGAAAGACGCGCGCAGTCGAGAGCCTCTCTGACAGGCCGCTATCTATAGCTTCTTGATTCCGGCTTGATCGATGATCTGCTTGAACATCGTGATTTCCTTGGTGACGCGCGCCCAGGCGGCTTGCGCGCCTTTCGCCCGCACCAAGAATCCGGATTGAAACAGCTTGTCCTTCATTTCCGGCGTCGAAAGGACCTTGAGCGTCTCGCCCTCGAGCCGTGTCACATCGGCCGGCGGCGTCTTGGCGGGCGCAAGGAGCACCATGTCTGTGGCGAACA
>JBAPZR010001077.1:0-30569 GCA_049285335.1 Xanthobacteraceae bacterium
CTTTGCTGCAGCTTAAAGTCGCATCGGCGCCAGCGCGGATGAAATTGCAAAAGCGCCTTCAGGAGGCGGGAGCCCGGGTCGTTGCGGAAGAATCTGTCATGGCAAGCTCGACGCGCAGCTTTTGCACAACTATGTTTAACTGAGCATGTTCAACTGATCGCAATTCCGGCACGCCGTCCCGCATGCACTTTCTTCAGCATTTGATCCATGTCTACGGGCTTGTGACGGTCGCGGCCGTCGTCGGCTTGGAGTGCATTGGATTTCCGTTGCCCGGCGAGACCGCGCTTCTCGCGGCAGCGGTCTATGCCGGCACCAAACAGGATCTCAATATCGCCTCCGTCATCTTGACGGCGGCGCTGGCGGCGATCTTGGGGCGAATGCTCGGTTACTTGATCGGACGCAAATTCGGTTATTGGCTATTGGTGCGATACGGCAACTATCTCGGCATGACCGAGGCCAGGATCAAACTCGGCCAATATCTGTTCCTTCGTCATGGCACCAAAATCGTATTTATTGCGCAATTCATACCGGTGCTTCGAACCTTCGCCGGCATTTTTGCCGGCGCCAATGTCATGCCATGGCGGAGCTTCCTGATCGCCAATGCAGTGGGTTCGGCGATTTGGGCGTCGGCCTATGGGTATGCGGCCTATGCACTGGGCATTGAGTTCGAACGACTGCAAGGCCCGATAGTCATTATCCTCGTGGTGGTCACCGTGTTGAGTTTCATTGCCGGCGGCGTTTTCGTGCACCGGCACGAGGCGCAGCTTATTGCCGAAGCCGAACGCGCCATGCCCGGACCGCTGAAATTGCCTTGACCCCGCCGGGCCGGCGTTAATCCGGATTTTCGAGTCGCTTGAACCACTTGTTCCGGATGGCCATATTCAGGGACGTCGGAGCGGGGCGTTCCGCCCGGCGCAGGGGGTGCCGCAGGGGCCCCGCAAAGTCGCTTAGCGAAGGGCTTTGGAACCATGTCGAGGCTGCCGCCACTTTCGAGCCCATTGCTGCTTGGCTTCGAGGAAATCGAGCGCGTGCTTGATCGTGTCGGCAAGGCCGCAGACGGCTATCCTCCCTACAACATCGAACGAGTTCCCCGCGATGGGAACTGTCCTGAGAGGCTACGCATTACGCTAGCAATAGCGGGATTCACCCGCGACCAGCTCGACGTCACGGTAGAGGAGAACCAGCTCATCATTCGCGGCCGCCAGCAGGACGACAAAACGCGGCACTACATCCACCGCGGCATCGCCGCGCGCCAGTTCCAACGCACCTTTGTACTGGCGGACGGGATCGAAGTGTCGGGCGCCGACTTGAAGAATGGACTGCTTTCGATCGATCTCATGCGTCCCGAATTGGAGCGCGTGATCAAGTCGATTTCGATCAAAGAGTACGACTGAAAAGAACTCGACCGAGAAAGGAGTCGAGGCCATGGATGAGATGAACGGTTTCGAGATCAAGCTGAATATGTCGCCCGAGGCGCTCGCGCAGCTCGGCGACGGCCAGATCGCTTACGTGAAGACGGTGCGGTCGGAGGATGTCCACGAGCTCTTTCCGCAGGCGGAGATACCGCAAATGCCGCCGGGGCAAACGCTTTTCGCATTGCTCGCCGCCGACGGCACCCCGATCATGCTCACCGACAGCCGCGAGGCTGCGATCGCCAATGCCTGGAGTCAGGAGCTCGAAATGGTGAGCGTGCACTGATCGGAAGTTTCAAAGATCAGCAATCAAAGCGGGGCTGCGATAGTGTCGCGGCCCCGTTTGTTATCGATCGCCAATCTCATTCCCGACAGCTATCCCCCGGATTTCACGCTGCGCTGGCCGACGGCATCGCCAAAACCGCATAGAGCGATTCGGCATCCTGCGTTGCGCGTAACTTGTGGGTGACGGTCTGATCGCGCAACAGCCGGGCGATCCGCGACAGCGCCTTGAGGTGATCGGCGCCGGCGCCCTCGGGCGCGAGCAGGAGAAAAACAAGATCGACCGGTTGATTGTCGAGCGCCTCGAAGTCGACCGGCCGGTTGAGGCGGGCGAATAATCCAAACAGCCGCATCAGCCCAGCCATTTTCCCATGGGGAATGGCGATTCCGTTGCCCACGGCCGTCGAACCCAGCTTTTCGCGCTGCATCAGAATGTCGAAAATGGTCCGTTCGTTCTGCCCGGTCAGCACAGCCGCCCGTGCTGCAATCTCCTGCAGCACTTGCTTCTTGCTGTTGACCTTGAGCGCCGGGAGAATCGCGTTTGGCGCGACCAGATCATTGAGCGGCATGAAATGGAACCTGAGGAACGAGGCTTTTGCCAGCGCTGAATTTTAGTGCGTGTGTGTAACCTTCCCGAGAACCGGCACCGACGTTTCGGGGTCCTACTTAGGGGCGGCGGACCATAGGGACCCCCCGCAACGGCGTCAATGGGCATCCGTAGCCGAGAGCGCGTCTGGATCGATCCGATCGAAAACCGGTGCGGACATGGGGTATTCCACGTGAGTTCCGCTCCGCGGGTACGGTGCGCGGCGCAGCATCGCGAGTTCACGCCGTCGCCGGCGACCACGATTGCCGATTCGGCAGCCACGGCAAGAATCAACGCGTTGATTTCGTTTATGTTCAGTCGATGCGGTGGTCCTTGAGGCGCCGGTGATAGCGGCGCAGGCGCTTTTCGATGCGCGTCGCCGCCTGATCGGCGCTGGCATAGGCATCCGGGGCCATGCCTTCGCTGTGCAGCGTAATCTTGGAATCAAGGTGAACGTCGCATTCCGTGCGGAAGCCGAAGCCTTCCTTCGCCAGCGTGACATGTCCCGAATAACCGCCGTCGAAATATTTGCCGACCGTTTCCGCGATTCTGTTGCTGATGCGTTCTCGCAGGGCCTCGCCGAGGTCGAGGTTTTTGCCTGACACGCGAAACGGCATGGCAGCCTCTCACTGAACCATCGAGCTGCTTTCACTCGACCTAGGTATTGGCTCGAGCCAAGTCAACGAGCGACTCAACGTGATGGGCGAAGAGGCGTTCCACGCCCGAAGTGGCGTTCAATTTGCGGCTGCAGCCTGCTTTTCGCGCCGCCGCTGCACCGAGGATGGGATGCGCATAGCATCGCGATATTTTGCAACCGTACGGCGTGCAATATCGATGCCGGCTTCCCTCAGCTTCTCCACGATCGTGTCGTCAGACAAAATGCTGCGAGTGCCTTCGCCGTCGATCAATTGCTTGATGCGGTGACGCACCGCTTCGGCCGAATGGGCTTCGCCGCCGTGCGCCGCCGGGATCGCCGACGTGAAGAAATATTTCAATTCGAAAATGCCGCGGCTTGTCGCCATATATTTGTTGGCCGTTACGCGCGACACCGTCGATTCATGCATACCGATCGCCTCGGCGACGGTCTTTAGGTTGAGCGGACGCAGATGCTCGACGCCGCGCGCGAAAAACGCGTCCTGTTGCCGGACGATTTCGTTCGCGACTTTCAAGATCGTCCGCGCGCGTTGATCGAGCGCGCGAACGAGCCACGTGGCGTTCTGCAGGCAATCGGCAAGGTACGACTTCTCGGTGTCGCGCCGCGCAGTGGCCGAAACCTTCGCGTAGTAGGTCTGGTTGACGAGAACCCTCGGCAGCGTATCGGAATTAAGTTCAACGAGCCAGGCGCCGTCCGGCGCCGGACGCACGAACACGTCGGGTATGATCGGCTGTACCATCGCCGCGCCGAAGGCGAGGCCGGGTTTTGGGTTGAGCCGGCGCAGTTCGGCGACCATGTCGGCCAGATCTTCGTCGCCGACGGCGCAGATCTTCTTCAGTGCAGGAAAATCGCGGCGCGCGACCAAATCGAGCCGCGCGATAAGCGCCTGCATTGCCGGATCGTAGCGGTTGCGCTCCTTGAGCTGGATGGCGAGACATTCGGAAAGATCGCGCGCGCAAATGCCGGGTGGATCGAAGGTCTGCACGACGGCGAGAACCGATTCGATCTCCGCAACGCTGGTGCCGAGCTTGTCGGCCGCCGCCGCGAGATCGCCGTTGAGATAGCCGGATTCATCGATCATGCCGACGAGGTAGTAACCGATCATGCGCCGGACCGGATCGGATATCGCGAGCGTGGTTTGCTCGCGCAACCACTCCGCCAAGGTCGGCTCGGCGGATACGAACGCTTCGAGATTGTATTCGTTATCGCCGCGGCCGCCGGCCGCGGTTCCCGCCCATTCCGAATATCCCGCCGGCATGTCTGCGCTGCGCGGGCGGACGGGTTCGGCGTCATCGGCGGATGTGTCGTCGAGCGGGCTGTCGCTGCGCGCTTCGCCGGTATTATTGCCTGGAGCCAGTTCACCGCTGTTGCGCGGCCCGTCGCTGACAGCCGCAGTCTCCGCCGATGCGGCGCCCTCGGCATCGCTCGTAGGCGCCTCATTATCGGCGCCGCGGTCGAGCAGCGGATTGCGCTCAAGTTCGGCCTCGACATAAGCCGCTAGATCGAGATTTGAGAGCTGCAGCAGCTTGATGGCCTGCATCAGCTGCGGCGTCATCACCAGCGCTTGGGTCTGCCGGATCTGCAGTCTTTGAGTAAGCGCCATACAGGAGCCGCGTGACTTGGTCCGATTCTTGCTTCTTTACAGCATATCGGTCGCCGCGTTGCTAGGCCCCTTGAGCGTTTAGGATTAAAGGCGGAACTCCTCGCCGAGATAGAGCCGCCTGACGTCGGGATTGTTGACGATATCGTCGGCGCGGCCCTCCATCAGCACTTCGCCGGAATAAATGATGTAGGCCCGATCTGTCAGGCCCAGCGTTTCGCGCACATTGTGATCGGTGATCAGAACGCCGATGCCGCGATTGGTGAGGTGGCGTACCAGCGCCTGGATATCGCCGACGGCGATGGGATCGATGCCGGCGAACGGTTCGTCGAGCAGCATGTAATTTGGCCGCGTAGCAAGCGCGCGAGCAATTTCAACGCGGCGTCGTTCGCCGCCGGACAGCGCGATCGCGGATGTCTTGCGCAAACGCGCGATATTGAACTCTTCGAGCAGCGCATCGAGATCGCGCTCGCGCCGCTTGCGGTCGGGCTCGATCACTTCCAGCACCGCGCGGATATTCTCCTCCACGGTCAGCCCGCGAAAGATCGACGCTTCCTGCGGAAGGTAGCCGATGCCAAGCCGCGCGCGCTGGTACATCGGCAGATTCGTCACGTCGCAACCGTCGAGCTCGATGCGACCCTCGTCGGCTTTGATGAGGCCGGTGATCATATAGAACACGGTCGTCTTGCCGGCGCCATTGGGTCCGAGCAAACCAACCGCTTCGCCCTTGCGCACATAGAGACTGACGCCCCGCACCACTTTGCGGCCGACGAAGCTTTTCTCGACGCTGCGGACGGAAAGAAAGGCCTTACGCTCGGGCGCCGCGGCGCCATTGCCGTCGGAACGTCGGCGCGTCCGGGCGGCTGGGCGCGGCGCACGCGTTGCCGGACCTTGCGGCGGAACTTGCGTACGAGCCTGGACCGGAGGTTCCAGCCGCCCTTGCGCCGGGCTTTGCATTGAACCTTGGCCGTTGCGTTGCTCGGGCGGCGCAGCAGGTTGGCGTTGCGGGCGCGACGGCGGCGCAGCGGCGGGTGCGTCGGATGGCGATGGTGGCGGAGCCTTGGCCCGGGCTTTCTCGAGCGACGCCGATACGCTGGCGATATCGCGGTACACCGTGTCGATGGTCCCGCCCATCGTTTCGAGATCGATGGCCTCATCGCCGCCGAAGGAGGGGCTTTGCCCGACGGCGTCGCGGCGACGGAGATATGAAAGGATGTCTGGCACGCTGGTCTCGGACAATTTGCCTTTCGAATCGTGAACTAGAGCGCAATCGTTTCAAACTGAATCGATTGCGGCTCTAGGTTATTGATAAGGCATGGTCTTTTTCGGAAAGCCAGTCTCCACTTTTTTCGGATCATGCCTTTGCCCTTTGGCGCACGGACATTAGCCCATTTTCCGCGGCGTTGGTGGGGGTTCGACGCCTCAATTCGCCCGGCCTGGGCCGATCGTCATGAAGTTCGACGAACCCGCGCCCTGGCCCTTGCCGGGCTGGATCAAGGCGCGGACGCGGCCCGCGCCGGCGGCGCCCGTGCCCGTCGGGCCACTGCTGCCGGATTCGACCCGCGCATTGCCGGTCTCGGTGTCGACCACCACCCGTTCGCCGTGAATGACGTTCTGGCCCTGACTGACGACGACGTTGCCGCTTAGGGTGATGGTCCTGGTCTTGAGGTCGTAGACGCCGAGATCGCCGCTCGCGCTCTGATCCTTGGTCAAGACGGTGACGCCGCCGTGCGCTTCGATGCGCCGGATGTTCTGCGCGCCGTGCGGCATGCCGAGATTCGATTTGGCGGGCGTCGTCGCGGTGACTTCCGGCTCGGAGCCGCCGAGGCCGACCTCTTGTCCATAGAATACGACGAGGCTGTGGCACTTCATCGTGGTGTCGCCCTGCACGACCTGAACATTGCCGGAAAACGTCGCGGTCTTGGTCTTGTCGTGAACCTCGAGCGTCCCCGCCTCGATCTGAACTGGCGCGTCTTTATTTGCGCCCTGGCCAAGTCCCAGTGGACTGGGAGTCGTTGGTCCTTGCGCCGCCGCGGCAGAGGCGGTCGCCAGTATCGCCAGCGTGACGAAGAGTCCGAACCGCTGCATTATTGTCCGCTCGCCGTTGCTGGATCGCCGGACTCGCGTTTGCCTGGCTGCAGCGTCATCGATACGTCGGTAAAGCGGATCACGCTGCCTTTGTCCGCGATGTCGAGTCGTTTGGCATTGAGCACGCCGTCGAGCATTTTCACCCAGACCGGCTTGTCCGAAACCACATCGCCCTTGCGCACGTCGATGGTGGCTTCGCTCAGACGTCCTTCGTATCCGGTCGACGAAACGAGCTCGATATTTTCATTGAGCTTGAGCATTTCGGTTTTGACATCATACACGCCCGACATGGCCGACATTTCGACCGTGCTGTTGTCCTGCATTTCCATTTTGGCGTGGAGCTGATGCAGCTCGACGAGATTGGGCTTGGTGATGTCTTGCGCCGCCGCATCCGCGGAAAACTCATAGGCGCGGGAGTCGACCGTGTAGCCGGTGAGGCGGGGCTGCTGCATGGTTATCTTGGTGCCGTGAATGACGAGCTTGCCGAGTTCGCCCGGCAGCCGGAAGCCGCCGATCGGCGGCATGTAATTGATGGCCGCCACGCCGAGGAGAACCAACGCGATTCCGGCCGGCACGCAAACGCGCAGCCACCGGACATACCGGCTGTGCCGCAGCGCCGCCCTATAACTGCGTTCGAAATCGCCACGGGAAGGCGCAAGTGGTCCCTTCGCCGGATTTCCGGGGTAGAGAACAGCCAAGCAGAGGTATCCCTTCACGCCGCCCCGAATCGGACTTTAGATCACGGTTTTACCCGGTTTGTCTCAGAAAATTCGGCTGCGAATATGGCTCGGCCAAGGCTGAAATTTCAGTAACTTACACGCCTGCCGCTCAGGAATGGGCAAAAATATCGTCGGCGGCGAAGCCGGCCAGGTCGAGCCGCACGCGCTCGGGGAGAAAACGAAAGCACGCCGCCGCCAATTGTTGGCGGCCCTCGCGCGCCAGCATCGCATCCAACCTGTCCCTGAGTGCATGCAAATGCGTCACATCCGCCGCGGCATAGGCGACTTGCGCTTCGCTCAATTCCGCAGCGCCCCAATCGGAGGATTGCTGTTGTTTGGACAGGTCTTGGCCCAGAATTTCGCGCACCAGATCCTTGAGCCCGTGCTTGTCGGTATAGGTTCGCGCCAGCCGCGACGCGATCTTGGTGCAATACACGGTCTCCGGCATCACGTCGAAAGCTTTGCACAACACGCCGAGATCGAATCGCGCAAAGTGAAAGATTTTCAGCAGGCTCTTGTCGGCGAGGAGCCGCTTCAAGTTAGGCGCGTCGGCGGCGTGCGGGGGAATTTGCACAACGTCGGCGGAGCCGTCACCCGGCGAAAGCTGCACGACGCATAAGCGGTCACGAGCGACATCGAGCCCCATGGTCTCGGTGTCGATCGCCACCGCGCCTTCGTAGCGCGAAATCTCCGGTAAATCCCCGCGATGGAGCCGAATGGTCATTGCGGTCTTATCGCCCGCAGTCCGCGGAATTCCAAGATTTATTTTGGAAAATCCCTCGCCAGTGTCCCGATTCCGAAGTTCGCCACACTTTGCGGCACGTTCTTAGTGAACTTCGGAATCGAAAGGGACCCTGGCAGCTTTACAAATCTAGTGTGGGTTTTGGATTTGAAGTTCCTATACGAGGGTGTCGCACAACCATAGGAACTTCAAATTTACCACACTAGGGGAAATTCCTTAGGAACATTCCCTGAATTTCTCTTTGCCTCCTCCGGCCCAAAAAGAGGGCCGGATGGATGGGAAAGCCTATGAACGCTTCATTCTATTTCCTTGATCGCGCAACGCACATCAAAATCGTTTTGCTCGCCGCGGTTCTCGCCGGCGTGGTCGTGGCGGTCGGCGAAGCCGCGCGACCCGGTCGTGCGGCAGGCGCCGCCGCGCTCACGGCTACGACTCCCGTGCAGCCGGCGCAAAGCGCCAAGGCTCTGTCCGCGCCGGTTGCGAGGGCTGGAACCGGGCAAGTCTAAATACGCCAATCTAAAAAAGCAGTGTGAAGCCCAGCGGGTCTGAACCACGGCGCGAAGCCGCATGATGCCGCCAGCGTGCGGAACGGTTTGGAAAGCGCAGGCGTTGCATCACGGTATTGCTGGTCCCGTGCTTGAGGATCGCCATGCCGGATGAAGTTCCTGAAAAAGCCCCCGATCTGTCGATCTCGCCGGAAAAGGTCTGCTACATCATCGCCAAGGCGCGCGAATTCGACGCCAAGGATGTGGTGACCGACCCGGACGACGCCTCAAATCCCAACCCCCTTTCACCCCGGCGCACCAAAGATGGGGCGTTACTCAGCACCCCAGCGCCATCGTGGCGGTTCGCCTTTGAGCCAGCACACGCCGACGAGCGCGGCAGATAGGACCGCGACATAGGCGAGATATCCGACAGGCGTTTTTTTCGGCGGAAACAAATAGGCGCCGGCGACAAGGAGCAAAATGAAAGCGGCCAATACCAGCCAGCCTTGCCAGGTGATGGGCAATCCCCATCCCCAACCGTAACGCTTCGCTGGAAACCAGTACTCGGTTTCTGTTGGCAACAGGTCCTCCCGCTGGCCGAACGTCGTCGCAGACGGAAGCTTATCATTCGCAAGTGTCGCGGCAGCCTGCCGTCATCGAGGCTTGGTGCCCGGCAAGGATGCTCAGAAAGAGAGATCAGCCTTGCTGACGTTTCAATCAGTCCGCACGCCCACCTTTGCCAAAGCTCCCATCGAACCTCAACGATTATTTTCGTGATTGTCCGCGTGCTGGCGCAGCATTCGGACTTATTGCGCCCCGTGGATGATGTTTTCCAGCGCCAAAAGCCCATCGGTGAGCGCGGCCGGTCCCGGCTGGAGGATTAGCGCGGATTTGATTTCGTAAAGCCTTCGATTTCGGACGGCGGGAATGCCGTCGAACCCCGGACGGGCGGCAACCTTTTCCTTGCTGAATTTCTTTCCACACCAAGAGCCAATGATGATCTCAGGCGCACGACCGATTACCGCTGCTGGCGTGGTGATTCGATCCCTGGCGGACTTGCGGCCGGCGAGCTCGGGGAAGATGTCGACACCGCCGGCGATGGCGATCAACTCGGAAACCCAGGTGATGCCGGAGATCATAGGCTCGTCCCATTCCTCGAAATACACCTTGGGATGTTCGCTGCGCTCCGCATTGCGACGTCCCGTGCTTTCGAGGTTGGCCGTGAGCCGCTGCGCCAATGCGTCGGCGCGCTGCGCCGCGCCGACGAGCGCGCCGAGCGTGCGGATCATATCGAGGATGCCAGCGATCGTGCGTTGATTGAAAGTATGGACACAAACGCCCGCCCGGATGAGCGCCGCGACGATGTCGGCCTGCAGGTCGGAAAACGTAAGGACCAGATCAGGCTCGAGAGCGAGGATTTTGGGGATATCCGCGGAGATGAATGCCGAGACGCGAGGCTTTTCCTTGCGCGCTTGCGGCGGCCGGACGGTATAGCCGGAGATGCCGACGATGCGGTGCTGTTCGCCGAGCAGATAGAGTGTTTCGGTGGTTTCCTCCGTCAGGCAGACGATCCGCTCCGGCGGATGCATAGGGGCGCTCGCATTTTCTGCTGCTTTTGGTCTGCGGCTTTTGATTTTCGTGAGAGTATAGCGTTGTCCACAACTCAAACGGAAGCCTCAATCCCGAAGCGTCGACAACAACGCTGACGCTGCCGCATGCCGCCGTCCCTTACGCGTCACGTTTTCGCAGCAGATATGTGTCCATGACCCACCCGTTCCGCGCCTTGGCTTCGGCTCGCATGCGATCAATGTCTTCCTTGAGTTCGCGGAGATTTCCCGCGGCGAGGATTTCATCGTCGGTACCGATGTTGGCGCCCCAATAAATGTCAATCTCGGAATCATCGATCGCCTTGAATGAGCAATCCGCGTCGAGCATGACGATCACGTCGTCAATGTTGTTTGGTAATCCCTCGGCAACCTTGCGTCCTGTCGTGATGTGAATGGATCGTCCGATCCGATTGAGCGCTATCTTGTGTTTCGCCGCCAACGCCTGGATCGCGCTGATCCCTGGGATGACCTCATACGCGAACGTTAGAGCCCCCCTTTGGATGATTTGGTCGATAATCCGCAAAGTGCTGTCATAGAGTGACGGATCGCCCCAGACCAAAAAGGCGCCGCATTCGTCTTCGCCGAGCTCTTCCCCAATCAGACGTTCGTAGAGGAATGCTCTTCGTTCATGCCATTCCCGCACCGCTGCTTCGTAGGATGAAGCTCGACGATCTCGCGGCGGGTCCGGCGCTTCGATGGTTCTGTATGCCTTGTCCTTGATATGGCGCTGGCAGATTTCTTTTCGCAGACGGACGAGGTCTTCCTTCTCTTGTCCTTTGTCCATGACAAAAAATACGTCGACCTCGTTAAGCGCGTTGATTGCTTGGATCGTGAGGTAATCGGGATTACCCGCACCGATGCCGATGACGAATATTTTTCTCATGGCCGTTCGCTCATCGCTTTGCTCGATTGTCAGAGCGAGCCGGGCGCTTGACGTATCCGGGTATCGGGTCGTGGTGCCGTAGCGATCTGGCACTCGGCTTCGGTTGGCAACAGGTCCTCCTGTTGGCTCAACGTCGCCGCAGACATAAAGCTTATAATCCGAAGATGTCGTGGCGGCTTGCCATCGAGGCCATGGTGCCAGGAGAGAGGATCAACAAACGAGCGTTGTCAATAGCTTATCGTGTTCCACCATTGTCAAACGTCCTTTGAGTCTCAATAGATGTTTCCGAGATTGTCCCACCGATTTTCAACCGCATCGCATGTCAGTTTCTCGCTCATAGGCGGACATCAACCGGCACAGTCGGCATGTCGGATAAGTGCCAACAACGGACGTCTTGCCTCTGACCGCTTGTGGCGTTCGGTAGTATGGAAAGCGCCAGGTATCCTTACTCGCGATAACCTAACCGCTTTCCATAGGTTGGTCGGCGGCTACTTTCGATAGGCCCTCGGATCGCGCTGAAACAACACAAGCGCGAAAGATCGGCATTGAGGGAGAGAGGACGCATGGCCGCAACTATCGGTTTTTACCTGTCCGGTGTAATCGCGATTGCGATCATTTTCATCGGCTGCCGCTTTCTGTTGGCCCCATCAACAGCAGCCGCGGCTTATGGCGTACCGGCTGGCGCCGAACCGGATTTGCGAGCGTATCTATCCGCTAAAGGCATTCGTGACATTGCATCGGGATTGTTTGCCGCGATCCTTATAGCTTACGGGTCTGCACACGTCCTTGGCTGGTTCATGCTAGCTGCCACCCTCATTCCTATCGCTGACGCCGCGATCGTGTTGCACCAAGGCGGTAGCAGGACCGTCGCGTTCGGCGTACACGGCGGCACGGCAGTTGCGATGCTGATTATCAGTGGATTGCTGTTCATTTGATTGATGGAATTTGAAGGACCGTGCGGCGCAGGATAAGACGACCCGTTGGCGCATGCACGCCATGACGTCCGGCATGACGTCCGTTGTGCGTCATTCGCGGACATCGCGTGACGAGCGCGTTGCGTCTGGTTTCCCTCCGAAAGCGGACAACGCACAGTGCGACACGCTGGAGAGCGCGAATCCGGCTTTTAGGGTGGGACTTTTTCAGCAAAAAGCGAAGCAATATCAAAAGCAATTTTCGCTGTTGGTGCCCAGGAGAGGACTCGAACCTCCACGCCTCGCGGCGCTAGTACCTGAAACTAGTGCGTCTACCAATTCCGCCACCTGGGCAAATGCAATGACCGGACAGCGACCGGACAATTGTAGGGATTAGGTACGAAAGCCGTCATCCCCTTGTCAATGAAGGCGCGTCGGCGCGCCGTGAACTGTCCCTGTCGATCGCAGGCACCGATCCACTATACAGGACGGGAACGATCATGTATTTCGCCGCGCATGGCGGTCAGAAGCAAGCTCGATATGCTCGTCACCGTGTTCGGCGGCTCGGGGTTTCTCGGCCGTCACGTGGTTCGGGCGCTCGCCAGACGCGGCTATCGCATCCGCGTCGCCGTGCGCCGGCCCGAACTCGCCGGTTTTCTGCAGCCGATGGGACGCGTCGGCCAGATCAACGCCGTCCAGGCCAATCTGCGTTTCCCGGACTCGGTTTCGGCCGCGGTGGGCGACGCCGATGCCGTGGTCAATCTCGTCGGCATTTTGTTCGAGAGCGGCCGCCAGCGCTTTGACGCGGTGATGGCCAAAGGCGCGCAAACCGTAGCCGAGGCCGCCAAAGCCGCGGCGGCGTCGCTCGTTCACGTCTCCGCCATCGGCGCCGACGAGCATTCGTCCTCGCGTTACGCGCGGGCGAAAGCGCAAGGCGAGCGGCTGCTGCATGAGGCGGACGATACCGCGATCGTGGTTCGGCCTTCCATCGTGTTCGGGCCTGAGGATGATTTCTTCAACCGCTTCGCGGCGCTGGCGCGCGTTTCTCCGGCGCTGCCGCTCGTCGGCGGCGGCCACACCCGCATGCAGCCGGTCTTCGCCGGCAATGTCGGCGAGGCAATCGCCAGAGCGGTCGACGGCGATTTGAAGACCGGCGCCACCTATGAGCTGGGCGGTCCCGAGGTCCGCACGTTTAGGGAGTTGATGCAGTTCGTACTTGCCGTCACCCACCGCCGGCGGCTGCTCGTTTCGGTGCCGTTCGGGCTGATGAAGGCCCAGGCGACGGTCCTGCAGTTCTGGCCGAAGCCGCCCATCACGCGCGATCAGGTCGAGCTCCTTAAGCGCGACAATGTCGTCGGCGACGACGCCAAGCGCGACGGCCGCACGCTCGAAGGTATCGGCATCACCCCGGAATCGATCGGCGCGATCGTGCCGAGTTATCTCTGGCGATTCCGCAAGACCGGGCAATTTGATCCGAATCCGGCGCGATAGAGCATGATCCCGAAAAGTGGGTGCCGTTTTCGGAAAAGATCATGCTCAAACAATAAGCTAAAGCGAAATACCGATTCAACCTAAGGTCATTTCGCTTTAGTGCCGTCCGCCGGTCAGCTTTCGTATTTGAATGACAGCGCAACCCGCGTGCGGAACGCAGTGACCTTGCCGCTTTCGACCTTCATGTCCATCTGCATGACTTCGGCGACGCGCAGGTCGCGCAGCGAACCCGCGGCCGTTTCAACTGCGCGTCGGCCGGCATCCTCCCACGACTTTTCGCTGACGCCGACGACGTCGACGATGCGATAAACACTATCGGGTTGTGTCTTGGCCATGTTTTGTGTTTTGGCCATGGATTGATCCTTTCGCGGCTGGTTGATCCCCGCACCTCAATCCTTGCCCCAAGGTGAGCGTTTTTATTCTAGCGAGGCCGTGATTTTCTTTACAGCCCCATAAAGAGTGCGAGCAAGCCGAGGCCGCCGACCACGATCCGCCACCAGGCGAACAGCGCAAAGCCGTGGCGTGAGACGTAGCCGAGCAGGGTCTTGACCACAAACCAGCCGCAGACGAACGACACCGCAAAGCCCACGGCAATGATCAGCGCGTTGCCGCCGCCTGCAAATTCGGCTCGGTTCTTGAAGGCCTCGAAGGCGAATGCGCCGACCATGGTCGGCATCGCCAGCCAGAAGGAAAATTCGGTCGCCGCGCGTTTGTCGGCGCCGAGCAGCATGGCGCCGACGATCGTGGCGCCGGAGCGGGATACGCCCGGCACCATGGACAGGCATTGCATCACGCCGATGCCCAGATACATCGGCAGCGTGAATTTCGTCGCGTCGTGATAGCGCGGCTTGAGGTTGAGGCGGTCGATCCACAGCAGCACGAAGCCGCCGATCACGAGCATGAAGCAGACGATCCAGACGTTGAACAGCACGTTCTTGATAAAGCCGTAGGCCAGCGCGCCGATCACCATCGCGGGGAAGAACGCAACCAAGACGCCGATGACGAAGCGTCGGTCGTCGGCATTGGTGAACATGCCGATGAACAGGCGCCACAGCCGCGTGAAGTAGATCGACAACAGCGCCAAAATGGCGCCGAGCTGAATCAAGACATCGAAGCTCTTGCCGAATGATTCGTCGCTGAAGCCGAAGAAATGCCCGACCAGCAAGAGGTGCCCGGTCGAGGATACCGGAATGAATTCGGTCAAACCCTCGACGATGCCGAGGAAGATGGCCTTGATCAGGTCCAATGTCATGTGAGCTCCGCTGGGCAAGAAGACCGCGACGACTGGGCGAGATCGCCGGGCCAGCCGCCGGCGTCCACTGTTAGCGTCCGGTTTTGACGAAATCAAAACCGATCAATAAGGTTTTTTGTGAGTTACGGTCCGTTTAAGGCAATTGCGGCCCAACACAGCCAGATGGCGGCAAGCTTTTTCGGAATCCTGCTTCAGCGTGTCGAGTTTCGGGCAAGGTTGGCGGCAAAATGCTGACGCTGTTCCATCATCCGGTCTGTCCGCATTCCCGCTTCGTGCGATTGGCGCTTGAGGAATATGGGCTGACGTCGCGGCTGGTCGAGGAGCGGGTCTGGGAAAGGCGCGCGGAATTCCTGACGCTCAATCCGGCGGGAACGACGCCGGTCCTGGTCGAAGAGGGGGCCCCACCGGTGCCCGGCGCGAGCGTCATCGCCGAATATATCGATGAGACCCGCGGCAGCGGCATGCCGGAGCGAAGGCTGATGCCGACCGAGCTCGGCGCGCGCATCGAGGTGCGCCGGCTGACGAGCTGGTTCAACGACAAGCTGTTCGAGGAGGCGACCGGCCCCTTAGTCATGGAGCGGGTGTATAAGCGCTACATGCCCGCCGGCGGTGGCGGTGGACCGCCCGATACCGAAACGCTGCGTGCTGCGAAAATCAATATCAAGTACCATTTAGCTTATATCGGTTGGCTGATCCGCACGCGCGACTGGCTCGCAGGCGACAAACTGAGCTATGCGGATTTGAGCGCGGCGGCGCATTTGTCGGTCGCCGACTATCTGGGCGATGTGCCGTGGGACGAAGACGAGAGCGCCAAGAACTGGTACGCAAGGATCAAGTCGCGGCCGTCGTTTCGCAGCCTGCTGGTCGAAACGCTGCCCGGCGTCCCGCCGTCGAAAACCTACGCCGACCTCGACTTCTGACGCAGGCGGAACTCAAAGCCGATTTGCAGGAAGCCGCCCGCGCGCAAGGGTTCGACGCCTTCGGCGTGGTCCGGCCCGACGCCATTCCGCTCGCGGCGCCGCGGTTGCGCGAATTTCTCGCTGCGGGCGCGCACGGCGACATGGCCTGGATGGCGGCGAACGCCGAACGGCGCGGCGATCCGCGCGCGCTGTGGCCCGACGTCCGCTCCATCCTCGTTCTCGGCATCAATTATGGGCCGCAAGAGGACCCGCGCGCGATCCTCGAGCATCGCAGCCGCGGCGCGATCTCGGTCTATGCGCGCGGCGACGACTATCATGATTTGATCAAGTCGCGGCTCAAACAGATCGGACGCTGGCTCATCGATCGCGCCGGCGGCAACATCAAGGTTTTCGTCGACACCGCACCGGTAATGGAAAAGCCGCTTGCCGAAGCAGCCGGTCTCGGCTGGCAGGGCAAACACACCAATCTGGTGTCGCGGGACTTGGGTTCGTGGCTGTTCCTCGGCGCACTCTTCACCACGCTCGATCTGCCGGCGGACGCGCCCGAGCGTGACCATTGCGGCCAGTGTCGGGCGTGCCTCGATATCTGTCCGACGGCGGCATTTCCCGCGCCCTATCGTCTCGACGCGCGGCGTTGCATCTCTTACCTCACCATCGAGCATAAGGGCCAAATCCCGCGCGCGCTTCGTCCGCTGATGGGCAACCGCATCTACGGTTGTGACGATTGCCTGGCGGTTTGTCCGTGGAACAAATTCGCGCGCGCCGGACGCGAAGCAAAACTCGCGACCCGCGATGCGCTGCGCGCGCCGCGGCTCGCCGAACTCGCACGACTCGACGATGCCGCGTTCCGGGCCTTGTTCGCCAAAAGTGCGGTCAAGCGCATCGGCCGGGCGCGTTTCGTCCGCAATGTGCTGATCGCCATCGGCAATTCCGGCGATGCAAATCTCGCGGTTGAAGCCGAGCGGCTCATCGACGATGAATCGCCGCTCGTGCGCGGTGCCGCAATCTGGGCGCTCGGCCGGCTCGATCGTGTTCGGCTCGAAACTTGCGCCAAGGGACTCCGCGAAAGCGAAAGCGATCCGGAGCTGAGCGCCGAATGGGCCGCGGCTTTATCGTCCGCGTCTTCCGCGCCCAGCGAAACGCGCGTGCACTGATGGCCGATCTCGTTTGCTTCGGCTTCGGCTATTGCGCGGAGCATTTCGTCGCTGAGTTCGGAGACAAATTCGGGCGCATTGTCGCCACGGTGCGCGGCGGCGAGCGCGCCGCGGTGTTGAATGCCTATGGCGCCGGACCGTTGGAGGCCGTCGTGTTCGATGGCGCCCATGCAAGGCCGATGCTCCGCGACGCCGTCGTTCAAGCCCGTTGCGCGCTGGTATCGATTCCGCCGGGCGACGACGGTGATCTGGTGCTTGCAGTGCTCGGCGATGATTTGGCCGCCGCCGAAAATCTGCGTTCGGTTGTCTATCTGTCGACCGTCGGGGTCTATGGCGACCATGGCGGCGGCTGGGTCGACGAGCAGACCCCGGTCGCGCCTGTTTCGGTGCGGAGCCGTCGCCGCTTGGCCGCCGAAGCGGCTTGGCAAGAGCTCGGCGCGCAGCGCGGCATTGCCGTCGCTATCTTGCGTCTTGCCGGAATTTACGGGCCCGGAAAGAATGCGCTGGCGCAGATCGCGCGCGGGAAAGCGCGCCGCATCGTCAAAGCCGGCCAGAGTTTCAATCGCATTCACGTCGGCGATATCGCGCAGGCGATCGACGCTGTTTTCACACGTTGCGCATCCGGCGTGTTCAACGTCGCCGACGACGAGCCGGCGGCGCCCGCCGATCCGATCCTGTTCGCGGCGCAGCTTCTGGGCCGCCCGCCGCCGCCGGAGGAAAAATTCGATGACGTCGCGGCGTCGATGTCGCCCATGGCGTTGAACTTCTGGCAGGAATGCCGGCGTGTGAAGAACGACCAGCTCAAGCGCGCGCTCGGCGTCAGCTTGCGCTATCCGACCTATCGGGAAGGCTTAAGGGCCTTGTTTGAAGAGAAATAAAATGCGTTGTGATTTCCAGCGATCCCGGTCTGCCGCGCATCATTGCGTGCTGTGCTGCATTCGGGGAAGAATAGGCCTTCAATGCAAGCTCGGCCCTTTGAGGAAGCGGCTGCGCTCGCTCGATTTGATCCGCACGTCCAAGGTTTCGCCGTCGCGATAGATGGTCATCGGCACTTCGACGCCGGCTTGGCCTTGCGACCAGACGCGGCGGAAGAAGCTCGCGAGATCGCGCACGTCCTTGCCGGCCACCGCGAGCACAATGTCGCCGGTGTGGAGGTCCGCTTTCTTGGCCGGCCCGCGATCGGCGAGGCCGACAATGACGAGTCTGTTCTCGACTTCGGTCGCGTAAAGGCCGAGCCACGGTCGCGGCGGCGCGTTGCGGCGCCCGAATTTGAAAAGATCATCGGCGATCGGCTTAAGCAGGTCGATCGGCACCATCATATTGATGTTCTGCGCCTGTCCTTTCTCGGCCGAATGCTGGAGCTGCAGCGAGCCGATGCCGAGAAGATCGCCGCCGGGACCGATCAAGGCGGTGCCGCCCCAATTCGGATGCGCCGGCGAGGTGAAAATCGCTTCGTCGAGCACATATTCCCAATAGCCGGCGAATTCCTGCCGAGCGACGACACGCGCGGCGACGGAGCGCTGCCGCCCGCCGAAGCCGCCGACAACAACGCGCTCGCCAATCGAGGCCGCAGCCGAGTCGCCGATCTCCAGCGAAGGCGCGTCGAGCTTTGCCAGCGCCTGCACCAGGCCGAAGCCTGTTTCCTGATCGTAGCCGAGCACATGACCGGGCACCGAACGCCCGTCGTTGAGCGTGATCCAGATCGTGTCGGCTTCGGTGACCAAATAACCGATCGTCAGAATGAGTCCATTGCCGCGAATGAAAACGCCGTTGCCGGCGCGCTCGGTGCCGAGCGTATCGGCGGTGAACGCATCCGCCGGAACCGTGGCGTGCAGGCCAACCACCGCGGACAACGCGCGCTCGAGGTTATAGCTATAGTCCTCTTGCTTCGGTTGCGCGGACGGCGGCACTTTCCAGTCGCTCAGCGATGGCATCGGATCTTCCTTGTTCGCCGCGGCAGGCTCGATTGCGGTTTGTAGCCGACTTACCGGCCAAGCAACATAGCGGCCTTGCCGCTATGTGTTGACAGGCCCGCTGGCGATCAAGTCCGATCGCGCCGTCGTTCCGCGCTATGCGCCCGCGGGACTCGCGCCCAAAAACTCCTTCGACCATCGCGAGTAGTCGGCGTGGCGCGTGACCTTTTTCATCAGGTCGGCCGAGGCAACGGTTTTGATATCGGTCGGCGGCGTGCCGGCGCGTAGCGCCCTGAGCGTTTCGTACACGGCATTGACCGCGGCCATGAACGGTAAGTGACCCTGCAGGCAAATGCGAACGTTGCGCGCGCTCAAATAATCGAGATCGTAAAGTTCGGCGCCCGGACTGCCGAGAAATAGCGGCAGCTTGACCGCGGATGCGACGGCGTCGAGCTGCGCGCGCGTTTTCGCGCCGACTATAAAGAGCATGTCGACGCCGGCCGCTTCGTAAGCCTTGAGCCGGGCAATCGTGTCGTCAACGCCGGTGATCGCCATGGCGCTGGTGCGGCCGACGACGACTAGCCGCCTATCCTGTCGCCCGGCAAGCGCGGCCTTCATTTTGCCAACACCCTCGCTGATCGGGATCAGGGCGGGTCCGCTCGCGCCGTAGCCTGTCGGCAGCACGGTATCCTCGATTGTCAATGCCGATACGCCGGCAGTCTCGAGCTCCTCCACCGTGCGTTTGACATTGAGCGCATTGCCGTAACCGTGATCCGCGTCGACGAGCAACGGCAACTTGGTGGCGCGATTGATGCGATAGGCTTGCTGGGCGAATTCGGTCAGCGTCAACACGACGATGTCTGGAGCGCCGAGAACCGTAAATGACGCAATCGAGCCGGCGAACATACCGGCTTCGAAGCCGAGATCTTCCGCAATGCGCGCCGAGATCGCGTCGTAGACCGATCCCGGATAAATGCAGCGCGGCCCCGCGATGACGGAGCGCAAACGCTCCCGTCGGTCCGTCCAATCCATTCTGTTACCCCTGTTGGCTAAGGCTTTGCCGAATGAGCGGCGCGTTCTAACACGCGCCGAACCGCGACGCTTGCCGGTTGTGCGCTATTGCGGCGACGCGCGTCAACGTGCGGGGTGGGGGCCGCAAACATCGCGGCGGTGGGCGCGGCCGATCACTTGCCGGGCGCAGCGCCTTGCGGTGCGGGCGCTTGCTGTTGGGCCGCGTGCTGTTGCATTTCGTCGAGTTTTTTCTGCAGGAAGGGCAGGCTCGACACCAGCGCGCAATTCGCCTGGTCGGCGCGCGCCTGCACCATCACCTGCGCCCAGCGCGCATCGGCTTCCTGCTTGGTCCATGGCCGCCTGGTTTCGGCATTGTACATTTTCTCCGAGACAAAATTTTCCAAGGACCGGTGATATTCTTCCAAATCGAGAACGCGATCGCGCGGCTGAAAATAAAAATTGGTGCCGTTGAGCTCGCTGCAATGGCGCAAGCCGGAGGTGAATCTTTGCTGCACCGTCTTGGCGTCGAAAATCTTCGCCTTGAGATCGTTGACGGAGGTGTCTTTTGAGGCGTCTTTGTTGGCTTCTTGCGCGCAAACCGGCGTCGAAAGCGCCAGTGCGAGACAAATGGTCGGCAATGCCGTCCTGGTCATTTCGCGTCTCCGTTGAAGCCGCAGAAATGTCGGCAAACATGACCATATCATTGCGATCGGACGAGGCACAGCGGTTACTCTTTGTTCACCATGCCGCCGTAGGGTCGCGGCGGGGACAGACCTCCGCCGCGGAACCCGTATTTTGCCTTCTTCCCGCCTAATGTTGCCGTCACAAAGAGCGTGTGTGTGAGCACATGCGGGAACACTAGCTTGCGAGCGAATATCAGCCTTGGATTGGCGGCATTAGCGCTGGTCGGCTTCGCTGGCGGCGCAGCCGCGCAATATTATCCGCCACCGCCTGCGGATTACCCAGCGCCTCCTCCTTATGCCGCGTCTGGCGGACCTGGTTATGGCGGACCTGGTTATGGCGGACCTGGTTATGGCGGACCTGGCCCGGTCTATCGCGACGCCAACGGCGTTCCCTACAATCCGCGCTATGTGCAGCCAGCTCCGGGCGACGAGGCCTATGACACCCCGCCCGCGGGACAATCGTCTTTCCCACCGCAGCCTTTGCCAGTTTGGAGTGGCGGAGCGGCGCAACGGCCACCCGGCGATATGAGCGCCGCTCCCGGCGTCGCCCCGGCGCCAGCCGACCAAACCGGTTCGATCCGCGGCACGCCGATGCCGCCACCCGGCGTCGCGCCCACTCCCGCTGCAGCCGCGTCGTCACAATCGTCAAATGCGGTGCTGCTTGCGGCATTGCCGCCGGAAGATCAGCCGGAGCAAGGTCCGCGGAAACAACTGCCGCCGCAGTTTCAGCGTCAGATCGTCAATTTCTCGACGACCGAGCCGGCAGGCACGATCATCATCGATACGCCGAACACCCACCTCTATCTCGTGCTCGGCGACGGCAAGGCCTTGCGTTATGGCATCGGCGTCGGGCGCGAGGGCTTTACCTGGTCCGGGACCGAGCGAATTAGCCGCATGAAGGAATGGCCGGATTGGTATCCGCCGAAGGAGATGATCCAACGGCAGCCGTATCTGCCCCGGTTCATGGCCGGCGGCGACACCAATCCGCTCGGTGCGCGCGCGATGTATCTTGGCAATACCGAATACCGAATCCACGGCACCAATCAGCCGTCGACCATCGGTACATTCGTGTCGTCGGGCTGCATTCGCTTGACCAACGAGGACGTCGAGGACCTCTACAGCCGCGTAAGCGTCGGCACGCACGTCGTCGTATTGCCTGGGTCCGCTCCAAGCACCGCGGCCACGGCGCAGCCGGTCGCGCGTTAGCAAGAACGCGCCCATTCCCCAAAACTGGATAATGACGGCCGCAGCACCGGTTGCGGCATTTTTTTAAGTTGGTTTTTCGCCGACTCAGCTAAGGTTGCAGCCGTCGGATTCACAGCATCCGGACTGTCCTCGCGACAATCGCGAAGCTGGTGAGGCGTGATCTTCGCAGACCGCGCGGGCCTTTGGCGAGGTCCAATGTTCCCCAATATTCGTCTGATGATCGTGACGGTGCTCGCCGCGATTCTCGGAATAGGTTGCGGTCTGGGTTTGTTTGCGACATTCCGCGTCAATCACGAACCCCTGGCGCGGCTGTCGGACGGCGGCGCGCCCTGGCAGCTGGCCTGGGAGAAGGTGCTGCCGGCCCCGAGGCCGTCGATGTTAGGCGTGGGTTATCCGATTGCCAGCACGGCAAAGCCGATAGCGGCGCCGCTGTCCCCGCCGCCAAGTCGCGCCGATGCCGAGGCTACTCCGGCTGCTCCCCCCGCTGCGGCGATACCCGGCAGCGATGCGAGCGGCAGTAACACTGCTACGCCTTCGCTAAAAGCCGATTCAAATTCAGACGTCGCCCTTGCACCGCCAGCGGATGGGTCCGAGCCGCCGACTAAGCCAGCTCCCGCGGCCGATGCGGCGCCTGCCGCCGATATTGCTCATTCCGATGCTCCAGGCGCCGAATCCGCTGCAGCTGCTGACTCCACACCGGCTGCGGCATTAGCTCCGCCTGCTGTACCTGCACCCGCGCCCGCGCTTACTGGAGAAACGACGCCGACCCCCGAGGCCGCTCCAACCACGGAGGCCGTGCCCGCTGCCGCCCCTGCTCCGGCCGTACAAACCACCTCAACCGCCGCTGCGACCGCCGCTTCCGCTCAGGGGTCTGCTCCCTCTCCCGCGGCGGCGCCGTCGCCCGATACCACGTCAACCACCACGACTGCCGCTTCTGCCGCGCAGAATGCGCCGGCCGCGCCAGCCACCGAGACCGCCGAAACTGCCGCTGCAACTCCGGCGGCGGCGCCTCCTCCAACAACTGAAGCTGCTCCTGCCGCTCAGGCGCCTTCGAGCGCAAACCCCGCTTCAACCACGGCCGCTTCAACCACCGAAACGCCTCCGATCAAGGACGCTCCAACGGCTGAGGCCGCCCCAATCGCCAAAGCGCCTCCAGCAACTGAAGCCGCACCAGCCACCGAGGCTTCGCAAGGCGTACCGGCCGCTTCGACGTCCAGCGGAGACGCGAGCGAAAAGCCACCGCAAAATGATGCGACCGCGGCCCTGACGACCGAAACGCCGGCAAAGCCGCCGGCCACCGCGAATTCTGTTGTCGAGGACCACAAGGCCTCGGCCAAAGAGGAAAGGAAGCCGGCGGTCAAGCGCGAGGTAAAGACGGTGCGCCCGACGCCGCCGGTTCGCCGACCCATTATTAAGCTAGCCCGGCCGCGCATAACGCGAACCGCAGTCGCGGCTCCGGCGGGCGATTACTTTTCGCAGCCGACCTATCAATGGACGGATACCACCACCCAGACGCCGCAAACCGTCCGGCGCGTTGTGATCAGACCGCGTCGCATCCTGTTGAGAAAAACCGCACCGCAATCGTCGCGGCAGTCGAGCGCCGGCGATCAGGGATCCGGCACCAGTACAGTGCAGTGGTAACCGCGCCTCGGCATTGACGAAGGCTTCGGCGGCGCGTTCTTAGGCGGCGGCGGGCCGGTCGGGTCCGTCGTGCCCGAAACGTTACGCGAAGAAACCCGGTTGATCCCGCTTTCCGTGCTTGATCTATCGCCCGTGACCACGGCCACGCCGGGGTCCGTCGCCTTGCACAATTCGCTCGATCTGGCGCGGCTCGCCGACCGATTGGGCTATACGCGCTACTGGGTTGCCGAACATCACAACCTGGCCAATATCGCCAGCTCGTCGCCCGAAATCATGATCGGCCAAATCGCGGCGGCGACACCGCGCATTCGCGTCGGCTCCGGCGGCGTGATGCTGCCGAACCACGCCCCGCTGATGGTCGCCGAACGTTTCAAGGTGCTGGAGGCACTGTTTCCCGGGCGAATTGATCTCGGGCTTGGCCGCGCACCGGGGACCGATCCGGTCACGTCCTATGCGTTGCGAGTGCGGCAGGATCCCCGTGGCGGCGACGAATTCCTCGAACGCTTCCAGGAATTGTTGCTGCTGGCGCAGGACGGCTTTCCGGAGGGCCATCCGTTCCGCAACGTGCACGCGGTGCCGGCCGATGTCGCGCTGCCGCCCATTTGGCTCTTGGGGTCGAGCAGCTATAGCGCGACGCTTGCCGCCGCGTGCGGCATGGGTTTCGCGTTCGCGCAGCATTTCGCCGACTACGAAGCGGCGAGCGCCATGCTCAGCTACCGCGAAAATTTCAAGCCGTCGGCGACGCTGGCGCGCCCTTACGCCATTCTCGGCACCGCGGCGATTGCGGCGGATACCAACGCGGAAGCGGAGCGCATCGCCGCCAGCGCGGAATTGCACTACGTGCGCCGCGCCAAGGGGGAATATCGCCCGCTGGAATCACCGGAAGCAGCCGCAGCGTATCCCTATACGCCGACCGATCGCGAGCGGCTGGCGCGCCATCGCGCCCGCCTGGCGGTCGGCAGCGCCGATCGCGTCAAGGACCGATTGCTGGCTTTGGCCGAGGCAACGCATGCCGACGAGGCGATGGTCACCACCATGGTGTTCGAACACGCAGCGCGCCGACATTCCTACGAGCTCTTGGCGCAGGCCTTCGCGCTGCCGCGGTGATGCTGATTCCGCTTTAAGAAGAAGATGTTGGAACTTCACGCCATCGATCGGCCATGTATCGGCCATCGAACGGCTAAAGGATTTTGTTATGTCATGGCAACAACGGCGGCATGACGATTTGGGGCTACGTCGTTATCGAACCGTCGTCGTCACTGCGATAAACTCATGACAACGATCAGGTTTATTGGGGGGTCTGTTAATACTTCAGTCCGAGAATAGCCGGACTTTCCGGTTAGTCTGGGGGCGAATGTGAGCACTGTCATCGCGCGGCGCAACCAGCCACTTTCCCGTCGGCATCGCCGTTTCACCAACCGTCGCGGCAGCCTCTGCCTATTCGGCGCCGCGACCCTCTTGGTTCTCACGTCGGTCGCGTCACCCGCGCCCGCCGCCACCTATTACTGGGCGCCAGAAGGCGGCGCCGGCGAGTACTACGCGCCTCGAACCAGACACAAGATTACGCATAGGGAAAAGGCCGTCCCGGCCGAGGTCGACAAGAAGCCGTTCGGCGAAGTTCCCAAAGGTCCGCTGCAGATCATCATTTCCATCAATCAGCAGAAGCTGCATCTCTACAGTGACGGCATGCATGTCGCGGATTCGTCCGTCGCGACCGGCGTTCCCAGACTGCCGACGCCGCAGGGCGTCTTCAGCGTCATTCAAAAACAAGTTTTCCATCGCTCCAACATCTATAGCAACGCCCCGATGCCCTACATGCAGCGCATCACCTGGTCGGGCGTGGCGATGCACGAGGGCGAGGACATCGGTCATCCGGCGTCGCACGGCTGCATCCGCATGCCACACGATTTCGCCGCGCGCCTTTATCGGCTGACGAAGATTGGCGTGCGCGTGATCATCGCGCGGCCCGAACTAAAGCCGTCCGACATCGCGGACGCGCACCTGTTCGTGCACAAGGAGCCGCCACCGGAGACGGTCGCGATCGCGGCACCGTCTCCAACCAGTGTTCCGGACCCATCCGTCTCCAAAACAGCGGTATCGGACGCGCCGTCCACCGCCACCGCCGCCGCGCAGCAGACCTCGCCGCCGTCATCGGCCGATCCCAAGCTTGAAACGCCGGCGTCGTCGTCGACCCTGACCGGCGACAGTAACACTGTTGCGCCCGTGCCGGCGCCGCCGCCGGTCATGAAATTGGTGGACACGGTCAAGGGCGCCGTGGCGAAAGGATCGCCGATCACGGTCTTCATCAGCCGCAAACAGGGCAGACTTTACGTCCGCCAAGATTTCCAGCCGCTGTTCGATGTTCCGATCACCATCGCGCAGCCTGACGCGCCGTTCGGCACGGATGTGTTCACCGCACTGGGCTATGCCGGAGACGACCACACGACATTTCGCTGGAACGTTGTCTCGCTTCCCGGCGAGCAGCCGAGGCGCGTACACGTCGAGGAGAGCCACAGCCGCCACGGCAAGCATGCCGGCGGCCGGCACGTGGAAGAGGACGACGAGGCGGTCGCGCCGCCGCCGCAAACGCCGTCTCAGATTTTGGCTCGGATCGATATTCCGGCGGACGCGATGGACGCAATCTCCGAACTGTTCGTGCCGGGTTCGTCGCTGGTGGTGTCGGATCAAGGTCTCGGCGGCGAGACCGGCGAGGGAACGGATTTCATCGTCGTGACACGATAAACCGGGCCGCCGGTTCACCAAAGCTTCCTGATGAATTAGGGGTGGGTTGAGACCCGTGCAAGCCGCAGCTAGGCTTGTACCGGGCTGCCGTCATCTATGAGGCTAAAGCGAAATGCCGATTCAACCTAAAATCATTTCACTTTAGCGCAACAGCAATGGAGGATCACGTTGGGTAAGCACTTTTCATTGACGTCATCGGACAATTTCAAGCTCGGCGCCTATCGCGCCGATCCGAGCGGAAAGGCCAAGGGCGGCATCGTCGTCATTCAGGAAATCTTCGGCGTCAACCACCACATCCGCGCGGTCTGCGACCGGCTGGCGGGCGAGGGCTATGCCGCCCTGGCGCCCGCGGTGTTCGACCGTCAGCAACCGGACTTCGAATCCGGCTACACGCCCGACGAGATCGCCAATGCGCGCAAGTTCGTCGCCAATCCGGACTGGGGCGCGATGCTGCGCGATGTGCAGGCGGCGATCGACGAACTGAAAAAGAGCGGGCCGGTCGCGATCATGGGCTTCTGCATGGGCGGCACGATCTCGTTCCTGGCGGCGTGCAAGCTCAACGGGCTGTCAGCGGCGGTGTGCTACTACGGCGGGCAGATCGCCAAGAACGCCGACGAAAAACCCAAAGCGCCGACGCAGATGCATTTCGGCGAAGACGACGCCTCGATTCCAATGAGCGATGTCGCCTTGATCAAAGAAAAGCGCGGCCGCGATTGCGAAATCTTCGTCTATCCGCACGCCCAGCACGGCTTTAATTGCGACGAGCGCGGCAGCTACAACGCTGAAGCCGCCAAGCTCGCCTGGGAACGCTCGATGGCTTTTTTAGCGAAGCACGTGAAGTGACCGGGAATCAGTATCAGCGATCAGAATCTCAGGGATCAGAATCGCAGGAATCAGGGACCGACAAATTCTGATCCCTGCTTTCCTGATCCCTGTTCCAGCTAAGCCGCCACGCCCGTGCCGATCTGACAGGCCACGCCGGTGCCGCCGAGGCCGCAATAGCCGTGCGGATTCTTGGCGAGATATTGCTGGTGATAGTCCTCGGCAAAATAGAATTCCGGCGCGTCGACAATCTCGGTGGTGATCGGTCCCATGGCGTTGGCTTGCAATGCCTTGCCGTAGGCCGCCTTCGACGCTTCCGCGGCGGCGCGCTGCTCGGGCGTGAACACGTAAATCGCGGATCGATATTGCGTGCCGATATCGTTGCCCTGGCGCATGCCCTGGGTCGGATCGTGACTCTCCCAAAATGTCTTGAGCAGGCGTTCGTAGGAAATCTTGCGCGGATCGTAGGCTACGAGCACGACTTCGTTGTGCCCGGTGCGCCCGGAGCAGACCTCCTCATAGGTCGGGTTGGGCGTGAGGCCGCCGGCATAGCCGACCGCGGTGACATAGATGCCGTCGCCGAGCTCCCAGAATTTGCGTTCGGCGCCCCAGAAGCAGCCGAGCCCGAACATCGCCATGGCGAGCCCTTGAGGATAAGGGCCTTTGAGCGGCCGGCCGTTGACGAAATGCTGCCTCGCGGTCGGCATCGGTGTTGACCGGCCGGGCAGGGCCTCGCCCGGCGCCGGCATTTCGAGCTTTTTGCGGAATGAAAACATGGCGGCGTCTCCTGCGCGTATCGGAAAAACCACGGCAATTTCGGCACAAATATAATCGTAGCACCGGAAAATCGCACGGGCGAACCGATCACGTTCGCGCTGGTCGCGGTTGCGGTCCGGGGCGGGGCACGCGCAAGCCACACGATTTCCTCACCGCGTCCGCGGTTTGGCCTTGGCGGGCGGCTAGCTTCCACATTGCGCTTTCACATGCGGCTTTTGCCGCTTATTGTGCCGCGCGCCGCGGATTCGGGATGCTTTTGGTGGAGGGCGCCAAAATGGATGGCAAAGTGGTTTCAATGTCTGCGCGTGCCGGTGCGTTGGTCTGCGCTTTGGCGCTGTCGGCCGGTTTGGCCGTCGCGCCGGCATGGGCGCAACAGCTGCCGCCCGCTCCTGCTCCCGCCGCTGCTCCGGCGCCGTCGCCGCCCTATGGGCCGGCGATCACGCTCGATCAGGCCAAGCGCGTGATGTCGGCCGCCGAGCTCGAAGCGACGAAAAATTCCTGGACGGTCGCCATCACCATTCTCGACAGCGGCGGCAACCTGATGATGTTCCACAAATTCGACAATGCGCAATTGTCGGCAATCACCACCTCGGAAGGTAAGGCGCGCACGGCGCTGGAATTCAAGCTGCCGAGCAAGGCGCTCGATGACGCCATCGCCGCCGGCGGGGCCGGCATGCGGCTTTTGGCGCTCAAGGACATCACGCCGCTCCAAGGCGGCGTTCTCATCCTCGCTGACGGCAAGATTGTCGGTGCGATCGGCGTCTCCGGGGCGCTGTCCTCGCAAGACGAGCAGGTCGCCAAAACCGGCGCCGACGTGCTGGCGAAGGGGATGTAGCACCGGAGTTTCCCTCTCCGCTTTGCAGGAGAGGTGCGCCGGGTGAGGCGCCGAGCGAGGCATGGGACTATAAATTTCCAGTTAGAAGCGCCTCGGGTTTTAACCCTCCTTCACCGAAGGGGGATGGAACAAATGCTATCGCCCCCGCGGTTTCCAGCCGCCGCGCATGCCAGGGCGGCCGAGAGTCGAGCGCGGGCCGGAACGGGGTTCGCGCTCATTTCGCGTCGCGTCGTCTCCTGTCCCATTGTCTCTAGCGCCATCCTCCCCGTGCTTCGCTCCCCGCTTCGCGGGGACTGATTCCACGCCCGGTCCCATCTCATCGAGCGTCGGCCGACGTGGTTTTGATTTTTGCGATGTCACGCCGGAACCTGCCCCAGCGGCCGCGCCAGGGGCGCTCCCCGGCCGGTGCGGCGCGACTTCGTGGTGAAGCGCGATGCCCATTTCGTCGAGCGTCGGCTTGTGGATTCTCGATTTACCTCGTCCCGCGCTTGCGCTCCCGACTCGGCCGCGCTGCGCGCGGCCACCTTCCCCACCGAGGCTGGAGGGCAGAATTTTCGCCGTCGGATCGTCGATCACGGCCAACTCAATGGTGCGCAGCCGCTTGATCTCGTCGCGCAGCCGCGCCGCTTCCTCGAAATCGAGATCGGCCGCGGCGGCGCGCATGCGGGTTTCGAGATCGGCGATCACCGCCTCGAAATTGTGCCCGATGGTGGCGGCTTCCTCGAATTCGCCTTCGCCGCCCGCGCCCGTCGCGATCAACACGTGATCGCGCTCGTAGACGCTGTCGAGAATGTCGGCGATGCCCTTGCGCACGCTTTCCGGAGTGATGCCGTTCGCGGCGTTGTATTCTTTTTGCTTCTCGCGCCGGCGATCGGTCTCGGCGATGGCGCGCTCCATCGAACCGGTGACGCCGTCGGCATAGAGAATGACGCGGCCGTCGATATTGCGCGCGGCGCGGCCGATGGTCTGCACCAGGCTCGTTTCGCTGCGCAGAAATCCTTCCTTGTCGGCATCGAGGATGGCGACCAGCGCGCATTCGGGAATGTCGAGGCCTTCGCGCAAGAGATTGATGCCGACTAGCGCGTCGAACGCGCCGAGCCGCAGGTCGCGGATGATCTCGATGCGCTCGATCGTGTCGATGTCCGAATGCATGTAGCGCACGCGGATGCCTTGCTCGTGCAGATATTCGGTCAAGTCTTCGGCCATGCGCTTGGTGAGAACGGTGACGAGCGCGCGATAGCCGGCTTGCGCCACCGCGCGCACCTCGCCGACGAGGTCATCCACCTGGGTGCGGGCCGGGCGCACCTCGACCGGCGGATCGATCAGTCCGGTCGGTCGGATCACCTGCTCGGTGAACACGCCGCCGGATTGGTTGAGCTCCCACGGACCGGGCGTCGCGGAGACGCACTGCGTCTGCGGCCGCATCGCGTCCCATTCCTCGAAACGCAGCGGCCGGTTGTCCATGCAGGAGGGCAGGCGGAAGCCGTATTCGGCGAGCGTCGCCTTGCGGCGGAAATCGCCGCGATACATGCCGCCGAGCTGCGGGATGGTGACGTGACTCTCGTCGACGAAGACGAGCGCATTGTCCGGCACATATTCGAACAAGGTCGGCGGCGGCTCGCCGGGTTTGCGGCCGGTCAAGTAGCGCGAATAGTTCTCGATGCCGGCGCAGCTTCCGGTCGCCTCCATCATTTCGAGGTCGTAGAGCGTGCGTTGCTCAAGCCGCTGCGCTTCGAGGAGGCGGCCCGCGGCGTTGAGCTGATCGAGCCGCTGGCGCAATTCGAGCTTGATGCCGGAGATTGCCTGCAGCAGCGTCGGCCGCGGCGTGACGTAGTGCGAATTGGCGTAGATTTTCACGAATTCCAGCTCGTCGGTCTTCTGGCCGGTGAGCGGATCGAATTCGTGGATCGATTCCACTTCGTCGCCGAACAGCGAGACGCGCCAGGCGCGGTCCTCATAGTGCGCCGGGAAGATTTCAACAAGGTCGCCGCGCACGCGGAACGAGCCGCGGTAGAAGTCGCCGGCAGAGCGCTTGTATTGCAGGGCGACGAGATCGGCCAATAATTGTCGCTGGTTGAGCCGCTCGCCGCGCTTGATGGTGAAGGTCATCGCCGAATAGGTTTCGACCGAGCCGATACCGTAGATGCACGAC
>JBAPZR010001078.1:0-3503 GCA_049285335.1 Xanthobacteraceae bacterium
CTTATGCACGTCAAGGGCTATGCCGCGCCGGAGACGAAGGCGGCCGCGGCGCAGGCGCGTGTGCTGATCGAGTACGCTGAAGCGCTCGGTGAAACTCCCGAGGACCCGCTGGCGGTGTTCTCTGTCCTCTACGGGCCGTGGGCTACCAGCTATGTCGCTTTCAACGGCGATATGATGTGCGAACTTGCAGCGCGGTTCATGACACTTGCCGAAAAGCAAGGGGCAACAGTCCCGCTCATGATCGGACATCGCATGGTGGGTCTTTCCTTGCTGTCTACCGGAGGGATCGCGCAAAGCCGCACTCACCTTGATCGCTCGATCACACTTTATGATCCACCCGCACATCGAGCGATGGCGACACGGTTTGGCCACGACAACAGAGTTGCGGCATCGATCTACCGCTCCCGGGCGCTGTGGATGCTCGGGCATCCCGAGGCCGCGCTCGCGGACGCTGAACGCGCGCTCAAGTATGCCCGCGAGCTTGGTCAAGCTGCCACGTTGATGCTCGCGCTTTGCTTCACGAGTTTGACTTATAGCTTGTCCGGGAACTATTCGGCAGCGAATGCGCGATTGGACGAAAACCGCGTATTAGCGAACGAAAAAGGTGCCGCACTGTGGAAGGCGTTTGGTATGTTGTCTCAAGGTTGCGTATTGGCGCTGACCAGCAAAAGTTCGGATGCAGTGCAAACGATCACCGCTGGTCTGGCCGAGTTCCGCGCAACGGGATCAACGTTCTGGACGCCACTGTTCCTGTCATATTTGGCAAAAGCGTATGCGGAACTCCGCCAATTCGATGACGCTTGGCGCAGCATCGACGAAGTGATAACCGCGGTGCAAGCGACTAAGGAAGCATTGTGTGAGGCCGAGGTCGACCGCGTCGCTGGCGAAATCGCTCTGCTATCGCCGGAGCGGAATGTGGCGAAGGCAGAGGCGTATTTCGAGCGCGCGCTCGCTGTCGCACGTGCGCAGCAAGCAAAGTCCTGGGAACTGCGTGCTGCTATGAGCATGGCGCGGCTCTGGCGCGATCAGGGCAAGCCGCAGCGGGCTCGCGAGCTGCTCGCTCCGGTCTACGGGTGGTTCACTGAAGGCTTCGACACGCGTGATCTTAGAGAGGCTGAGGCTTTGCTCCATGCGTTGTCGTCATAAGTTCTGTCAACGGACCCGGCGACTTCCGCTTGTGGCACAAAGCGGACATGGAGATCGCGCTCATCGATGTCCGCTATTGGGGGCAAAGCGGACATCGGCTAGTCGCTCGTCAATGTCCGCTTATGACCCAAAGCAGACATTGTTGAGCGCCGTTTTGACCACTTCCAGCCTGCTAGTTTGACCCGGTACGATGCCTTGCTCTAAGCCTTGGGGGCAGGCAACGCGACGACGCGATTTCATCAAAGTCATTTTGGGAACGACTGCCGCTTGGCCATTGGCCGCCGGCGCGCAACAGGTCGACCGCGTGCGACGCATCGGCTTTCTAAGCCCGATCGCGGAAAATGATCCTGAAGTTCAGACCTGGGTTGGGGAATTTACGCAGCGCTTACAAGCATTGGGTTGGACCGATGGCCGCAACGTTCGGATCGACTTTCGCTTTGGAGGCGCCGATGCCACGCGCCTTTCGACGCTAGCAACCGAGCTGGTTGAAGAGCATCCTGACGTGATCATTGCCATCGGGTCTCCGGCTGCCGCCGCGTTGCGACAACAGAGTCTCTCCCTACCAATCGTTTTTGTGCAAGTTGTCGATCCGGTCTCCATCGGCTTCGTCACAAACCTAGCGCGACCGGAGGGCAACATCACCGGCTTCACTAATTTCGAGTTTTCAGTCGGTGGCAAGTGGCTGCAGCTCCTGAAGCAATGTGCACCTACCATCAGCAGAATTGCGGTGATTTTTGATCCGGCCAATCCATCGTGGACGATTTTTCTGCGGTCGATTGAGTCCGCCGCGCCATCGTTCGGAGTACAGTTGACGCCGGCTGGCGTGCGCGATGCTGCTGAAGTCAAACAACGCGTTACGGCATTTGCGCGCGAGCCGAATGGCGCGGTTGTCGTGTTTCCAAGTCCTGTTACGAACCAGTACCGCGAATCGATCATTACCGCGGCTGCAGAACAACGGCTGCCTGCGATGTATCCATATCGCTTCTTCACCGTCGATGGGGGCCTTATGTCGTATGGGGCATCCTTGCTGGAGCTTTACAGGGGTGCGGCGTCATACGTCGATCGAATTCTCAAGGGCGCGAAGGTTGCTGAGTTGCCGGTCCAGCAGCCGACCAAATACGATCTGGTAATCAACCTCAAGACCGCCAAGGCACTGAACCTCATCGTGCCACAGGCACTGCTCGCTAGCGCGGATGAGATAATCGAATAGCTCGAATGTCCGCTTTTGGCACAAAGCGGACATTGTGATCGCGCCGAACCATGTCCGCTTTTTGGGGGTAAAGCGGACATGGATCAGCACAGCCCTGATGTCTGCTTATGACCCAAAGCGGACATGGTCCGTTGTCGTGGGGTGCCGACAGAGCCGCTTTCCCAGGTGTTGTTCCGGTGGAAATCGCAGCGAATCGGATTGCCCTCTCTCATTCAGTCCGACCGCCGCATTTATGCTACTGTGGTCGGAACCGTATGAACGAGACACGGAAAATCGCAGCAATACTTGTCGCTGACGTGGTCGGATACAGTCGGCTGACGGGTACAGATGAAGATCGCACGCTGGCGCGGCTGCGAGCGCTGCGGAGTGACCTGATTGAACCTACCATCGCGGTGCATCACGGACGCGTCGTGAAGCGCACGGGGGATGGAGCTTTGGTCGAATTTCGCAGCGTAGTCGACGCCGTTCGTTGTGCCCTCGAAGTGCAAAACGGTATGGTCGAACGTAACGCGGGCCTGCCGCCCGACCGACGCATTGATTTTCGCATCGGCATACACCTCGGCGACGTCGTTGAGGAAAGCGATGGTGATCTGATGGGCGAGGGCGTCAATATAGCTGCACGATTGGAAGGCGTTGCCCAGCCCGGAGCGATCTGTCTGTCCGAAGATGCATATCGGCAGGTGAAGACGCGCCTTGGTATAGCCGTCACTGATCTTGGCGCTACTCAACTCAAGAATATCCCTGAGCCGATTCGGATCTATTCGCTTGAGGTTGGCTCTGCCGCTCAGGCGAGAGCTAAGACAGAGAGCGAGCCGTCTTCGGAAAAAACGTCGATAGCGCTCACATTGCCTGAGAAGCCGTCGATCGCTGTGCTGCCGTTCCAAAACATGAGCGGTGACCCAGAGCAAGAATATTTTGCGGATGGCATCGTCGAAGAAATTATTACGGCGCTATCCCGTTTCCAAAACCTCTTTGTAATTGCGCGAAATTCGAGCTTCACCTACCGAGGCCGAGCGGTTGATGTAAAGCAAATTAGCCGAGAACTGGGCGTTCGATACGTGCTCGAAGGTAGCGTGCGAAAGGCGGCAAGCCGTGTGCGCATCACTGGACAGCTTATTGACGCGACTACGGGAGCACACCTATGGGC
>JBAPZR010001079.1:0-6763 GCA_049285335.1 Xanthobacteraceae bacterium
ACCTTGTCCTCATTGAGCATCGTAAATTCAACGACCATCCGATTGAAGTCGTAGCCCTGCACCTCACCTTGCCGCAGCGGCATGGCAAATTCTCCACATTGAAGGAATTCTCATTGTGCCACGTTGATCAGCTGATGTCAGCTTACCTTTCGGTGAACAAACCTCAGTTAAGGCATCGGAGCGATTTTGCAAAGTTGTGTCACAGCGCTGCAACGCTGAGCCCGGTTGTGCGCCTAAGCAGCATTGGATTCTCACTTAGGTGAAGTTTTTATGAGAGTCGTGGACCGAGGCGCGCCTCGATAATGCGCTTGGCCTCGGCAACGATTTCCTCCGTGCTACTTTTTTCAAGATTGACCGGACTATTTGGCCATGGAGCGGTCGAACCCGGCGAAAAGATAGATGCTCTCCATCCCTTTCCTAGAGGGCGGACCTCGATCCTATATCCCTTATAGTCAATTACCGTCATTGTTCACGTTTGCGTATTTGGATTGACACGTTGCCCAATTGCGACGGAGGGGCGAATTTCCTCTAACATTTGCCGTGCGGCTCTTTCGCCGTCGATTCTGACCATAGCCCTGGCATGATAAATCTTCCAGGAGTACGGCTTTCCGAGTCGAGCGCAGTGTGTCACCCCAACCCAATGATCCATGCGATATCGGATGCTCTCGATGCGGATTTTCGTCTTTATCTAAACTGGGTGTGTTTAGCGATGATCTGGCCGGCAGTCGCTTAATGAACTAAGCACGGTTGCGTGAGTTAATCTTTTATTACTGGCAACAGTTTATCCAGGTGCCGGTGACTGAGAGCCGCTTGTGTTCCCGCCTGAAAAGGCAAAAGGGGAGCACTTACGTCGCCACTGACACATGTCAGGAAGGGACGACGCCTCTCGGACTGGGAAGTGTTGGCCGTCTTTCATCACGCTTTATTCTGCTTACAGCGAACAAGCGCGCAAACGCTGGTAACGATGAGTGACACTTATGATTTGATCCGACTTGCGGACGAGTTATCCGGTACACTTTATCCTGCCGCGGGCAGGCTGGAGGTATCACCCTACGATTTGGAAAAGGTGCGATAGAACTTCCGCCACAAGGACGAACGAAAAAACTAGTCTGCCAGCCATCTTCCGTAGCGGACCTCGGCCTTAATGCCAATCTTATTTCCCCATTCATTGATGTCCGGTTCCAGTTGTTCGACTAACTTGTTTTCCTGCACAAAAAATCTTTACTGGCATTTGTTCTCTCGCGCAGCGGTTTGGCGTTCTTGAACGACGCCGCCCTTGTTTGGGGCTTTTTCGACAGCCGAGATATGGACGAAAGTTCACGCGTCAGCTTTGCTTTCCTCCAGCGGAGGATTGGTTTCATCCGTCAGCGGCTGGGCTTCGGCGCGCTGCGCTTTGCGTAGCGCGGTTCTCTCGTCCTTCTTTCGCTTTTTCTCCTCGCTCCGAGCACGTGCCGCCCTCGCTCGCTCGGCTCGATCTCGTCCGTAATTTGGCTTAAATGCCATTGCGTCCTCGCTGGTTGATTATGCACTTGTGGGCGTTATATAAGCGCGTCACGATGCCATCGCAGCGCCATATCCGCGCATAAGGTGTTCATAACGACGGGGATGATCGAGACCGCATGGCGACACGGCAAGAGCGGATCGACGCCTTCACTCACCAACGTCTTCCGCCGGCGGACCAGCCGCTTGAACTTCTTTGCGAGGATCACGTCGGCACCTATGTCATTCCGTTTTTGTGCCGATGGAGTGGCGGTGCTTGGCGCAATGCGGATACCGGCAGCTCAATCGAAGCGACGGTCATCGGGTGGCGCGTGCGTTGACGGGAACTGTGCCATGATCGCCAAGCGCGGCAGGCCGTGCAAGATCGAGAAACAAGGTCGAAAATAGATGGCTGGCTTTAAGCAACCGGATTTCATCGAGCGTCAAGAGGCCTCGGCCAAAGCGAGGAAGCTTGCGTTGGAAAAGTTTCGCGCCAAGATCGCTGATCCGGCGTTGGCAAAACGGCTGACGGCGCGAGCAGCCCGCGCTGCCGAGCGCGGTGGGATTAAGACTAACCGCGCGATCGAAAGGACGGAAAAGAAAGCCCGTGAGGCCGAACGGGCGCAACAGGCGGAACGCGACGCTGCGATTGAGGCCGGGCGCGCCAAGGCCGAAAGCGCAGAACGTGAACGCGCGTCGCAAGCCGAACAAAAGGCGGCCAGGGATGCCCGTTACGCGGCGCGCAAATCGCGATCGAAGCGCCGGTGAGTTCGCGGCTGGGCTTACGAGGCCGGTGGCGTGCCCATGAAGTCGCGCTTGCCGACCTCGACGCCGCACTGCCGGACGATATCGTAGGCAGTGGTGATGTGAAACCAGAAGTTTGGCAGACTGTTGCCGAGCAGTAGACTCTGCCCGGTGAACTGGCGTGTCTGCCCACTTGGGAAGGTGATGCTGATGTCCTTGTCCTCGCTGCCGTCGATCTCGCTCTGCTTAGCGCTCTTGAGATAGTCGATGGTCTTTGCGATGCGGTCTTTCAACTGAGCAATAGTGGTCTCATCGTTAGCGAACTTTAGAAGCTCCTTGCCGGCGAGACGCCCTGCCGCGTTGGCGGCATGATCGGTTGCCGCCCGCACCTGCCGCGTCAGATTGAACATGTCGGGCGACAGCCGCGTGTTCAAAAGGTCGGCCTCATTGACCTTGCGCGCGGCGGCCCATGCGGCGGCCTTGTCTAGGACGGCGTTGAGGCCGTTGAGGTGCTGGATGAAGATCGGAATGGACACGGTGTACATGGAAACTGTCATGGAATGTGCCTCTGGTAGATGACAAGGTGAGCCCTCAAGCGTAGCCCAATCTTCATGGGTACTGCATCCGCGTTTTCGCTGAAACTACCCGGTCCATTGGACATGAAATTGAATTCGCAAGACCTCGAAAAAATCGCCGACCTGACGCTAGACTGTTACAACCAAAACGCCGAAGATTTCTGGGAAGGCACTCGCTATCACGACGTTAGCCAGAACATCGCAGCGATGTTGCAATACATCGAGGGTGAACGGCCTTTCACCATACTCGATTTTGGCTGCGGGCCTGGGCGTGACCTTAAGGTCTTTGGCGAACTCGGCCACGTCGCAATAGGTTTGGAAGGCGCCGCGCAGTTCGCGGCCATGGCACGCGCTTATAGCGGCTGCGACGTATGGCAGCAGGATTTCCTCAAGCTCGATCTTCCCGAGAACTATTTCGATGGCGTATTCGCCAATGCCTCGCTGTTTCATGTCCCCAGTCAGGAGTTGCCGCGCGTGTTGCTGGAACTGCGTGCATGTCTAAAGCCAAGTGGCGTGCTGTTTAGCTCGAACCCGCGCGGTCAGAATGAGGAGGGTTGGAACGATGGGCGTTACGGCACCTATCTCGATTTGGCGACTTGGGGCCGCTTTGTATCGTCGGCGGGCTTCGTAGAAGTGACGCACTATTACCGTCCTGCCGGCTTGCCGCTCGAACGGCAGCCCTGGCTGGCAAGCGTATGGCGTCGGTAAGTGCGTGACTCATTGTCGCATTTGAGGTTCAAGCGGGCGAGCCGACGGACATTTCCGCATTTGGGACGGAAGTGACGTGCCGCGATGTCCGCTGTCGAGGCTAAAGCGGACATTGGTCGGGCACACCTCAATGTCCGGTTGTGGCCAAAGCCGACATGAGCGGGGCTTGCGTGCACCCCTTATTCTGTGGGTTGTTGCGCCTTCACCACAGTAATTGTCGTCCTTCATCGTTAGCATGGTCTGAACCGGGGCTCTTGAGATGTCGTCACCGCGTCCTTGTAATGTCCTTATGATCTACCCCCGCTTTGGGGCAGGTACGTTTTGGAATTTCACGGCGGCTTGTGAGCTATTCAACGCTCATTATCCCACGGCTCCTCTCGGCCTTATCACCGTAGCAGCCCTGCTGCCGACTGTGTGGACCATCCGGCTGGTCGACCGAAACACCGAGGTGCTGGCCGACGGCGATCTTGAATGGGCCGACTTGGTCATGACCGGCGGCATGCTGCCGCAATATTTCGATACGATTGATGTCATCGAACTGTGCCGTGCGCGTGGAAAGCCGGTTGTCGTCGGCGGCCCGGGCGTCACCTCCGTTCCCCATCTCTACAGCAAGGCAAATTTCCAGGTGCTCGGCGAAGCCGAGGGGATCATCGATAAGTTTATCGCAGCGTGGGAGGCAGGGGCGAGGGAGGGAGTCTTCGAAGCCGAAAAGTTCGCGATCGATGTGACGCAGAGCCCGGTCCCACGGTTCGACCTTTTGAAGACCGAGCATTATCTTTACATCGGAGTGCAATTCTCACGCGGTTGTCCGTTTACCTGCGAGTTCTGCGACATTATTGAACTCTACGGGCGGGTCCCTCGTGCCAAAACCAACGCCCAAATGCTGCATGAACTGGAGACGCTTTATCGTCTCGGCTACCGCGGTCATGTTGACTTCGTCGATGACAATCTCATCGGCAACAAGAAGGCGGTCAAGGCATTCCTGCCAGAACTAAAGACGTGGCTCGAACAACATGACTATCCATTCGAGTTCACGACCGAGGCGTCCCTCAATCTAGCCGACGATGCCGAACTGCTCAGGCTGATGAATGAGGCCAATTTTATCGGAGTTTTCGTGGGTATCGAGAGCCCCGATACCAATACGCTGATCGCGATGCGGAAAAAGCAGAATACACGGCGGGACATAGCCCAGAGCGTCCATAGAATTTACGCAGCTGGGCTATACGTAACCGCGGGCTTCATCGTCGGCTTCGACAGCGAGCAAGGATCGGTCGCGGATGCCGTTATCGAACTCATCGAGGAGGCCGCCATTCCGGTCTGCATGGTTGGGCTGCTTTATGCTTTGCCGAACACCCAACTCACACGTCGGCTTGCAAGCGAGGGCCGCTTGCACGCGGACCTCTTATTGGATCATCCGGCGGTCGGAATGGATCAATGCACGCAAGGTCTGAACTTCGACACACTGCGGCCGAGGCGCGAAATCCTCTCCGACTACAAGCATATCCTAGAGAAAATCTACGATCCGCATGCCTATGCCGGGCGTCCCCAACGCCTGGCGCGCCTGCTCGGCAAATCCAACCCAAATCGTCAAGTGCGGGCGAACGATTCCAGAAGCAAACTTGGCGGGCTCGAGGTTGTCCATCGGGTTGTATCCAAGCTATCGGGAGCACAAGACATTTTCCGGCAAACGATCATTCAATGTGCGTCGACAAATCCACAATGGGCACGGATTATTGTCTTGCTGACAGCGTTATATCTCCATCTGGGTCCATTCTCACGGCATGTCATCCGCCAGATCGAGCAGCAACTTGATCGGCCGCAGGATATCTCACCACGTCTAAGCCCACCGGTGGAACCGCCCGACGTCGCGGTTACGGCGTGATTTCAAACTGCCATAGTTCCGTCGGCCGGCTCCGATGAGGCCAGTCGCAGATGTCTGCTCTTGGTATAAAGCGGACATCGCCGAGCGCTTGGTATCGTTCTCATTGTTTATCATATGGCGCATTAGCGCAGGGCAAACGCCGGCGATGCAGCATCAAAACACGATGGCGCCAAAGCACGCGACGCCGACGAAGGCACTCGCTTGAACGCCGCGGTTGAGCCTTAATGGATTGTCCTTTCAAGCGGCACTAGCGCAGCCTGATCTTCATCCGAGGCCGTCGGTCCCGGCCATCTGCCGATGGAATTTCGTATGTCAGCTTCGGTTGTCTTCGGAGTATTGAACCGCAGTATTTCCAGAAACAGAACTTCTTGCTCCTCCAATAGCTGCCCGATTAAACGGCCGGCTTCAACCTCGCTCTTTGCGATTGCGCAGAGTGCGTGGGCAGCATCGCCTACGTAGCCACGAATCTCGAAATACGGCTCGTGCTTTCGGTTTGCTTTGGCCATGGTTGCCCCCTCTCTCATGTTCGACGCAACAATCAGGATGGAACGTCGGAATCGTTAGGCTGTTGTCGTCGGTCCCTAACGTCCAGCTGATTCGGAACGTTCGATTCACTGGGGGGCGATAATTCGGCATCGGTGCGGCGAGGATGGGGCGAGTCTCGGCACTTTGTGGCCGCCACGCTGCTTAAGTGCCCTTCTGCGCAAACAACCGTTCGCTGTGTCTGCCCCAGCGCGTTCGGGGTTCCTGTCAAAGGACGCTTCGTCTTTTGGCCTCAAGTCGAATTAAGTGGTAAGGACAAAAGGGAGTTCGCGAGACGTTCAGCAAAAATCACCTGGTTTGAGTAGTTGCCAGCTTGCAACACTGGGGATAATTCGCGTTCGACCTTGCTCGCGCGACCTTTCAAAAAATGCAGATCGCGGTAGGCTTTGGTTCTCTCGCTGGGGGAGCGGGGGATACCTCTCTGCACCTTAGGGGCCGCTCACGATGGGCGGCCTCTTCTTTAGCAGAACTTAACCTGGAGCAGGGATGACGGGCGCAACAAAAAATAAGCGCGAAGGCGGCGTTGTGGTGCGTACTGTTGTGTCGCTCGAGCTCGCAGAACCAATGATGAGGTGCCGCGCATCGCTGTCAACGTAGCGAAGCCGTGAAAAAGGGCCTAAACTGTGCCTATCGAGCTGAGACCCCTTTTGGGAAGGCGGGCTTGTCCACCAGGTCTCGAATTTCCTGACCTCTGTATGTGTTTTAGGCATGGGCTCGCTCCCCTCAGCGCCAGAAGATCGCCACCGCGGTCAGGATGACGGCGACAAGGCCGGCAATAGCAAACCAATCGGAACGATGCGGCCGTGGTAGGAACGGTTCGTCATCGTTAGCC
>JBAPZR010001080.1:0-26435 GCA_049285335.1 Xanthobacteraceae bacterium
TGGTGAACACGGTCGGGCCCCAGATCGGATCGTCCGGGCGAGAGGCCGACGAACCAGCGAAACAGCAGATTGTAGTCGAGCTGCTCCATCAGCTGGCGCTCGGAGCGGACCGAATAGAGCACCTGCAACAGCAGTGCACTTAACAGCTGCTCGGGTGGGATCGAGGGGCGGCCCTCGTGCGCGTACAGCCTCCCGAACGTATGGTTCAACTCCTTCAAAACCTCGCGGACGAGTTCGCGGATTTCGCGCAAGGGATGATGCGCGGGAATCCGCTTCTCCGGTTGAATGTACGAGAACACGCCGCCTTGATCCTGAAACCGCCCGCGCATCTGCAGTCCTCCCGCCGAATCACGGGAGAACTGAATCACTACCCCTTCGCTCTGGCGAGGTTTTTCAGCAAACTGCTAATGTCGCCATGCCTCCAGGGTCGGCCAGATAGTTGACTAAGTCAAGTATTTGGCCCTCCCACTATCACGGATGTTCCGCAGACAATTTGCAGGGGTTTTGCGTCGGTTTGCGTTCTTGTTTTGTTCACATAAACGAATTAGATTGCGCAAGGAGCAGAAGCGATGAGTCGTTCATCCGCGTTGAAACGCCCGCCGGCGCCGCTGCCCGTTGCGCCGGCGGGCGAGTTGGGGACCGCAGTCGAGCGGGAACGCCGGCGCGGCCGCGGCGCCTCGTCGAACGGCTCGGGACGTTACGAGTCGCTGGCGCGGGTCGCGTTTGACGACGGCTGGCAAGGTCTGGAGGACTTGCCCCCGTTTAAGACCACGGTGACGGTCGATTCGACCCGCAAGATCATCGCCCACAACGATTCGCCCGATCTGTCGTTCGATCGGTCGATAAATCCCTATCGCGGCTGCGAGCACGGCTGCGTCTATTGTTATGCGCGCCCGACCCATGCCTATCTCGGGCTTTCGCCGGGGCTCGATTTCGAATCCAAGTTGTTCATGAAGCCGAACGCGCCCGAGCTTCTGGAACGCGAATTGTCGTCGCCCGATTATACGCCGAAAATCATCGCCATCGGCAGCAATACAGATCCGTATCAGCCGATCGAGCGCCGCTACCAGATTGTGCGCCGCATCCTCGAAGTGCTGGACCGCGCCGGCCATCCGGTCGGAATCGTGACCAAATCCGCCTTGGTGCTCCGCGATCTCGATATTCTCACGCGCATGGCCAAGCGCGACCTCGTCAAAGTTGCAATCTCTGTCACGACGCTCGATCCGAAATTGGCGCGGGTGATGGAGCCGCGGGCGTCCACGCCGCCGCGGCGACTCGACGCCTTGCGGCAACTGGTCAGGGCGGGCGTGCCGACATCGACCTTAGTCGCCCCAGTCATTCCGGCGCTCAACGATGCCGAGATCGAGCGCATCCTCGAAGCGGTGGCGGAAACCGGCGTCCGTAACGCCGGCTACGTGCTGCTACGGCTGCCGCTTGAACTGCGGGATTTATTCCGCGAGTGGCTTATCGAAAACTTCCCCGACCGATATCGCCATGTCATCAGCCTGATCCGCCAGACCCGTGGCGGCAAGGATTACGATTCGGCGTTCGGTAAGCGCATGACCGGCTCGGGTCCGATCGCCTGGATGATCGGCCGACGCTTCGAAGTCGCCTGCGAGCGGCTAGGCTTCAATCTCACCAGCGTGAAAACGACCACCGCTCATTTTCAAAAGCCGCGACCGGCAAGCCAACAACTCGATTTGTTCTAGGTGTGACACGGTCTTTCTTGCGTTTCGTTATCGCGCTAGTTTTGACCGCTAAAGTGAAATGATTTGGTTTGAGTCGGCATTTCGCTTTAGCTTGTTTCTGGGCGTGATCTTCCGAAAACCGGTACTCACTTTTCGGGATCATGCTCGAGATGGGGAGCGCACCGCGCGTTGACCGCGATGGCCGACTATTACTCAATCCTGCTGCATGCCGTCGCGGCGCCCGAGGCGGCCGACGCGCAATGGCGGCGCGACCTTTATAACCGCGCTCGAAACGCGCTGATTAAACAGATGCGCGGCCGGCGTCCGCCGGCGTCGCCGACTGAGTTTGCAGCGGAACGGGCCGCGCTCGACGCCGCGATCAAACGGATCGAGACGGATAAGCCCTGGAAAGGGCGCGTGAGCGGCACGTCCGGCGTGACGCAGAAGAGGCCGGCCGGCAGCCCGATCCCGAAGTCGTTGCCATTGCGCGGACCGGTCTGGATCGCGCTCGCCGTCGTAATCGCGGCGTTGGGCGCCGGCGCCTACACCTATTGGTCAACACACCGGTCCACGAGCAAAATCGCGACGGCACCGTCAAATACGGTGAGCGTGACCGCCGCTATGACGACAAAGGACGGCGATATCCGACCGGGAATTGATGGCGGTCCGATGGATGCGAACCAGTCCTACATATTTCGCCGTCAACCAACGTTTTATCGCACGCTGGAGCCGGTCGGCACGATCATCGTGGATAAATCGCAGCACTTTCTCTATTTCATTGAGCCCAAAAACGTCGCGATCCGTTTCGGCATCGGCATCGGCGGTCCATGCATTGAGCTGGCCGGCCTACGGCGCATCGCAAGCATGGCCGAGTGGCCGCAATGGCAGGCACCGCCCGAGATGGTGAAAGCGAAGCTTGCCGAGCCCGGCGTACTCGCCGGCGGTCCCGGCAATCCGCTGGGCGCCCGCGTGCTGGACCTCGATGACAACACATCGCGGATCAACGGCACCAACGCGCCAAAGACCATCGGCACCAACGTTGTCTTCGGCTGTTTCCGGCTCGCCAACGACGACATCGTCGATTTGTATCGCCGCGTGCATGTGGGCACACAGGTCGTGGTGAACTAGCGGCGGCTGCAGGATGCGTCGCCGTGGGCAATCCACAAATGCGGGTGAAACCGGTCGCCCCCAAGCGTGTTAGCTCGGTGCTCTTGAGGTGTGTTCGGTGTGTGTGTCGGGTGGCGGCGCAGCATTACATTTTCATGGCTTATCCGAAAAAAGGTGACGACGGCCGCGGTTGTTATCTCGTGATCGAAAGCACGGAGCGTAATCCATCCACCTCCATCCACCTCCGTCCACTCGGGCGGCATTGCGCGCCGTGCCGGCGCGTGCTCATCATAGCGCCATGAATCGCCCTTCAGCCGGAAGCAATGGCGGCTCCCGCAAAGACCCGGTGGCGCGTTTGCCGCTCGGCGAAGAGGAGATTTCCCGCCCGACATTCCGGCGCGAACGTTCGGCGCTCAAGCGCGGAGTATGGCCGATCGCTGGTTGTGACGAAGCGGGGCGCGGTCCGCTCGCCGGACCCGTAGTCGCCGCGGCTGTGATCCTTGACCCGGACGATATCCCGCGCGGGCTTGACGATTCCAAACGACTCGCGCCCGAACGCCGCGCGGTTCTCTACGAGCGCATTTGCGCGCGCGCGCAAGTCGCGGTGGCCATGGCGCCGCCATCACGGATCGATCGCGACAATATTCTGCGCGCATCGTTGTGGGCGCTGGCGCGCGCCGTCGCGGCGCTTCCGATAAAGCCGCGACTTGTTTTTGTCGACGGCCGCGACCGCATCGACGCCGGCTGCGATTGCCAGGCCGTGATCGGCGGCGATGGGCTTGTTTCGTCCATTGCGGCTGCCTCGATCGTCGCCAAGGTCACGCGCGACCGGCTGATGCAATGCCTCGGCGCGGCCCATCCCGGCTACGGCTTCGAACGCCACATGGGCTACAGCGTGCCCGAGCATTTCGAAGCCTTGGATCGGCTCGGTCCGACCATCCATCACCGCCGGTCGTTCTCGCCGGTGGCGATCGCGCTTGGCGAATTGGGCGCCGATGCCGCCGATGCGATCGCCCAAGTCCTGCCGCTCTAAGGATCGAAACTCATAACCCCGGCGATCGCTTCGCGCCGTCGATCGCAGCGGCTACTGTCGCTTCCGAGCAAATGACGGTGTCAAGGGTAAGGCCGCTGCGCTGCGCCGAAGGCGCCCTTGACACCGCCATTTGTTCGGAAAACACGGTAGCCATTGCAATCGACGGCTGTTCCTGAGCGCTTTTATCCCTAGTCTTGTTGCTTCTCTCGCAGTGCCATGCCTATGGATGGCAACGCGCGCAAACCGCCCGGCTGGCCGCAACGACCTAAACGAGCCCGATGTTTTACGTTCCACTTTATATTGAGCTTTTGCGTTCGCGGCCGAACCTGGTGTTCTGGGTCGCCGCGCTGGCGCAAGCGGCGATATGGATCCTGGCGCCGACATTGTTCTACTTCGCGCCACCGGGCGACCTGGCGCGGCTCCTTGCGATCGGGCATGAATTCCGCTTCGACAGCGGCGTCGGACCGCCGCTCGCCTATTGGCTCGCCGAAATCGCGTTCCGCATCGGCGGACTCTTCGGCGTTTACGTGCTGGCGCAGATCTGCGTGGTGACGACCTATTGGTGCGTTTTCACGCTCGGCCGCGCGATGGTGGGACCCGCGCATGCGGTAATGGCGGTATTGTTGATGGTCGGCATCGCGCTGTTGACGGTGCCGTCGCCCGATTTCGGCCCGCCGATCTTGTCGATGGCGCTCTGGGCGCTCGTGCTCTCCCACTATTGGCAAGCGGTCGTGCAGGGACGAAAGCAGTCCTGGTACGTGCTTGGCGTCGCCGCGGCGCTTTTGTTCCTCGCCACGGATGCCGCGCTGATCCTCATCGGCACGCTCGTTGCCATCACGACGCTGACCGAGCGCGGCCGTTCCGCGCTCGATACGCCCGAGCCGTGGATCGTCGGCATCGCGCTCACGCCTTTTCTGTTCGTTCACTTGCTTTGGCTGCAAGGCATTGGCGATAGCTTGAGGCTGGTATTTGAAAAACTGCGCTTGGCGGTCGCTGCCGGCGACAACACCGTATCTTGGCTGCGGCTCCTGATCGCGCTCGCCCTCGCTCATGCCGGGCTTGTCATCCTGGTCGTGCTCGCCAGCGGTTGGCCGCACGCGCGCGCGATGCCGGCGCCGCCATTGACGCGCCGCGAGGTCGACGCCTTTGCCAAGACCTACGTGAAAGTATGCCTCATCGTGCCGGCTTTGCTGGCGACGGTTATCGCCGTGGTGATCGGTCGGGCGTTGCCGATCGGCGGCGCGGCGCCGCTCGGGGTCTTGTCCGGGCTCGCGATGATCATGGTCGCCGGTTCTAGCATCGCCCTCTATCATCAACGCGTTCTCGGTTTCGCTTGGGTCGGGCTCTTGATCGTGCCGGCCGCCTTCATACCGCTATTGATCGTGTTGTTGCCCTGGGCGGCCGCGACCGACCTGAAAATCGCGCAGCCGGCGAGTGCAATGGGACGCTTTTTCGCCGATAGTTTCGAGCGCCGCACCGGCAAACCCTTGGCGATCGTCACCGGGGATCCACGCACCGCGGCGCTTGTGGCGCTCGCCGCGCCAAGCCGGCCGAGCGTGTTTTTTGATTTTGATCCCGGGCGCTCGCCATGGATCACCGCCGACGACATTCGCAAGAAAGGCGCGGTCGTCGTTTGGCTTGCCGCCGACACGACGCCGACCCCGCCGCCGGACATCGCCGCTTATTTTCCCGCTTTGATTCCGGAAGTGCCGCGCAGCTTCGATCGCCCGGTGCAGGGGCGCATGTCGCCATTGCGGGTCGGCTGGGGCGTAATCAGGCCCGGCAGCGACGCGGCGGCGCACTGACGCCGGCGCCTTCACGCATTTGCCGCGGAAGATTCAATTAAGTCATCGTGATGTGGAAAGAACGCGAATTGCCGCCGCGCGAGCAGGACGGATCAAGATGCATCACCGGACTTCGTCACCTCCGGCGATGAATTGCCGTATGATACGGAAGTTTCGAGTCGATGGGGAGGGCCGTGCAGGCGCAAAAACATCAGCTCGTGCTCGAGCGCGTCTTCGGATTAGCGAAGGCGGGCTCGGACCTGCGCACCGAATTCGTGGCCGGGATGACGACCTTCCTCACGATGATTTACATCGTGTTCGTCAATCCGCAAATCCTCGGCAATGCTGGGATGGACAAGGGCGCGGTCTTTGTCGCGACCTGCATAGCCGCCGCGGCTTCCACGCTGGTGATGGCGCTCTACGCCAACTATCCGATTGCACTGGCGCCGGGCATGGGGCTCAACGCGTTTTTCGCCTTCACTGTCGTGTTGACGATGAAATATACCTGGCAGCAGGCGCTCGCCGCGGTGTTCTGCTCAGGCGTGATTTTCTTTCTCATTTCGGTTTTCAGAATTCGGGAATACATCATCAATTCAATTCCGAGAAACCTTAAACTCGCGATATCGGCCGGCATCGGTCTGTTTCTCGGTATCATCGCGCTCGAAGAATCGAAAATTGTCGTGGCAAGCCCGGCGACGCTGGTGACGCTCGGGGACTTGCGCAATCCGGCCGCGCTGCTGTGCCTGCTCGGTCTGGTGTTGATCACGGCCTTGAACTACCGCCGCGTTGTCGGCGGCACGGTGATCGGGATTTTCGTAGTGACCGCCATCGGCATTCCTCTCGGGCTTGCGACCTATAAAGGCATGATGTCGGCGCCGCCGTCATTGAAACCGACATTGCTTCAGCTCGATTTTTCCCGTCTCGACGAACTATCGTTCGCCGTCGTCATATTCAGCTTCCTGTTCGTCGATGTGTTCGACAATGCCGGCACGCTCATTGGGGTCACTCATCGCGCTGGACTGACCGATGCCGAGGGAAATTTGCCGCGGATGAAACAGGCGCTGCTCGCCGACAGTTTCGCCGCGATGTTCGGCGCGCTGATCGGCACGTCGACGACTACGAGCTATATCGAGAGCGCAGCCGGCGTCGCCGCCGGCGGCCGCACCGGGCTCACCGGGCTGTTCGTGGCGGTGTTTTTTCTCGCGGCGCTTCTCTTTGCTCCGCTCGCGAGCATGGTGCCCGCTTACGCCTCCGCCGCGGCATTGCTCTATGTCGCCTGCGTCATGGCCCGCGGCTTGGCGGAAATCGATTGGACAGACATCACGGAATCGGCTCCTGCGGTGGTCGCCGCGGTGACCATGCCTCTGACTTATTCGATCGCGACCGGCATCGGGCTTGGCTTCATTACCTACGCTTTGATCAAACTGATCGCGGGCAAATTCGCTGATGCCAAGCCCGCGGTGCTGATACTGGCGCTTGTCTTCGCGCTCAAATTCGCAATCGGCTAAGGGCTCATACCCCGCGAACAAACCGAGGGCGCGCTCGACCAAGGACCGACACCATGAACGCAAATGTGTATTCTTCCTGGCAGCTCTGGGCGGTGTTGTCGGCGGTTTTTGCGGCGCTGACCGCGATTTTTGCTAAAGTCGGCGTCGAAAACGTCGACTCGGACCTCGCCACCTTCATTCGCACGATCGTCGTCGTTTGCGTTTTGGGTCTGATCGTCTACGCCACCCGGCAGTTTCAAGATCCAATGGCCATTTCCGGCCGCACCTATTTGTTCCTGCTCCTTTCGGGCCTCGGCACCGGCGCGTCATGGCTGTGCTATTTTCGCGCGCTCAAGCTCGGCAATGCGGCGCAGGTCGCGCCGATAGACAAATTGAGCGTGGTTCTGGTCGCGCTGTTCGGCGTGATATTTCTTGGCGAACGGCTTACCGCGTTGAACTGGCTCGGCGTCGCGCTGGTTGCCGCCGGAGCGATTCTGGTCGCGCTTGGCTAAGGCATGATCCGGAAAAAGCGTGCCCCGGACGTGATCCGGGGTGGAAACCGGTTTTCCGAAAAGGATCATGCCTCATCAAAAAATCCAGGGCAGCATTTGATTTAACTTGGAGCGACGCTTTATCCGGCGGCGGCGAGCGCCTTCTTCAGCGCTAAAAAATCGCGCCAGGCGAAGCGCTTTTGCAACGGGCTGCGCAGCAAAAAAGCCGGATGGAATGTCGCCAGTGCGCGGATTTCGCGGCTGCCGGTGTCGTACGGAAACCAGCGTCCGCGCGATCGGGTAATGCCGTCCTTAATCCCGAGCAGCGTTTGCGTGGCCGGGCCGCCGAGGCAGACCAAAATATCCGGATCGGCAAGCTCGATCTGGCGGCGGATGAACGGCAGGCAGATCGCGGTTTCCTGCGGCGTCGGTGTGCGATTGCCGGGCGGCCGCCACGGCACCACGTTGGCGATATAGGTCGTTTTGCGATCGAGCTTGATCGCCGCCATCATCAGATCAAGGAGCTTGCCGGACCGGCCGACGAAGGGGCGGCCGATAATGTCTTCATCGTAACCGGGCGCTTCGCCGACGAACATAACGCGGCCTTGCGGATTGCCGTCGGCAAAAACGAGCTGCGTCGCCGTGGTGCGGAGCGTGCAACCCTCGAATGCCGCAAGCAGTGTCCGCAGCTCGTCCAAGGTCTTGGCGTCTGTTGCTGCCGCGCGTGCCGCCATGATCGCAGCTTCTGGCGAGGCCGGCGGTGAGGGACTCGGCGGAGCCGGCGATTGCGCGAAAGCACGCGGATCGGGCCGCGCGGCGCGGGCCGATTTTTCGCCGGCGCGCGCGTCGAGGCCGGGCGGCCGCGCGTTTGCGGCCGCGGGTGTTTCCGCCATGCGGTCGACCGGCGTGTCGCCGATCAAGGCATCGGCGCCGGCATCGAGGTAAAACGCGATCAGTTCGCGCGCTGCTCGATGGCTGGATATCATGGCGGAGACGATCTCGTGACGAAGGCAACGCAAGCGTTCGCATTGTACGCGTGTGGTCCAATCTTGAAAACGATTTCGACCCGCCGGTGATTTGCGGCGATTGTCAGCGCGTCGGATTCGTGAAAGATCACAGTTTGACGTCCGCGACACGGAGCAGGCTGGTAGCAAGCCATGAATACATCGCAGGTTCCGCCCCGTGAAGCGATGGAGTTCGATACCGTCATCGTCGGCGCGGGTCCGGCGGGTCTTGCCGCCGCCATCCGCCTCAAGCAACTCGCACCGGAAAAATCAGTCGTCGTCGTCGAAAAGGGTTCCGAGGTCGGCGCCCATATCCTGTCCGGGGCAGTCATCGATCCGATCGGACTCGATCGTCTCATTCCCGAATGGCGCAACGAGGAAACACCGATCAAGACCGCGGTCACGGCGGATCGTTTTTACATGCTCTGGGCTTCGGGTGGATTGCGGCTGCCACTTGCCTTGATGCCGCCCTTGATGAGCAATCACGGCAACTTCATCGTCTCGCTCGGCGAGGTGTGCCGTTATCTGGCGCGCAAGGCGGAGGCGCTTGGGGTCGAAATCTATCCGGGCTTCGCCGCCACCGAAACCCTATTCGAAAATGGCGCGGTAGTCGGTATCGCCACCGGCGACATGGGCATCGGCAAGGACGGCCATCACAAAGCAGGCTTTGTCCGCGGCATGCAGTTGCGCGGCAAATACACGCTGTTCGCCGAGGGCGCGCGCGGTAGCCTATCGAAAGGACTGATCCGGCATTTCGGTCTGGACAAAGATCGCGAGCCGCAAAAATTCGGCATCGGCATCAAGGAGCTTTGGCAGGTCGCGCCTGAAAAGCACCGCAGCGGATTGGTGCAGCACACGCTCGGCTGGCCGCTCGACAGCCGCACCGGCGGAGGCTCATTTCTCTACCATTTCGACGATAATCTCGTATCGGTCGGCTTCGTCGTCCATCTCGACTACGCAAACCCCTATCTCTCGCCGTTCGAGGAATTTCAGCGCTTTAAGACCCATCCCTTGATCCGCGACACGTTCCAGGGCGGCAAGCGGATTTGCTATGGCGCGCGCGCTATCACTGAAGGCGGTTGGCAATCGGTGCCGAAGCTGGTTTTCCCGGGCGGCGCGCTGATTGGCTGCGCGGCGGGCTTCGTCAATGTGCCGCGCATCAAGGGCACGCATAACGCCATGCTGTCGGGGGTGCTGGCGGCCGAGCATCTCGCAGCGGCGCTCGCCGCTGGCCGTAGCGCGGATGAGCTTTCGAGCTACGAGGAATCGTGGCGGTCCTCGCCGATCGGCCACGATCTGTGGCGGGTCCGCAATGCCAAGCCGTTCTGGTCGAAGTTTGGCACTTTGAGCGGTGTTGCGCTTGGCGGCTTGGACATGTGGACCAACACGCTCGGCTTTTCGCTGTTCGGCACGCGCAAGCACGGCAAGCCGGATTGCGCGACGCTTGAGCCTGCGGCGATATGCCAGCCCGTCACTTATCCGAAGCCCGACGGCCGGCTCACTTTCGATCGATTGTCCTCGGTCTATCTGTCGAATACCAATCACGAGGAAGACCAGCCGGTTCATCTCCTGGTCGCCGATGCCGCTTTGCAAAAATCATCGGAGCACGATGTCTATGCCGGACCGTCGGCACGTTATTGTCCGGCGGCCGTCTACGAATGGGTGGAAGAACGAGGGCAATCCCGCTTCGTGATCAACGCGCAAAATTGCGTCCATTGCAAAACCTGCGATATCAAAGACCCGAACCAGAACATCACTTGGGTTCCGCCGGAAGGGGGCGGTGGACCGAACTATCCGAATATGTGATCGGTTATGCCGCGCACAGGCGCTCGCCCCGATTTTGCCGCCGTTCGGGCGTAACTCGCCGCGCAAGGGCGAGACTACGGGCGTCGCTGCCGACTTTGTGTCCTTGCGGGCGTGGGGCAAAAAGTACATCCTCACAAGGACTGCGCTTGATTGGCGCTCGATTCCCGTTTCGCCGGTTTAATTCGCCGCCGGTTCAGTTTGCCGCCGGTCCAGTTCGCCAATGGAGATCTCGTGACTCACTCGCTGCTGCCTCGGCATGCCGCCATCCTCGGTATCGCCTTAGCCTTGAGCTTCCCGTCGTTCGCCGCGCAGGTGCCGGCGCAGGAGCAACTTTCGCCCGAAACGGCCGCCGGCAGTTATTTGGCGGCGCGACACGCCGGAGCCGAGCGCGATTCGGCGGCGGCGGCGACCTACTACCTCGATGTGCTCAAGCTCGATCCGCACAATGCCGATTTGCTCAGCCGGACATTTTTATCCGTGCTCACGGAAGGCAATGTCGAGGAGGCGAGCAAGCTCGGCGACCGCTTGCTGACAATGGATCATAGCGACCGCATTGCGCGGCTTGTTCTCGGCGTTCGTGACCTCAAGGCGAAACATTACAGCTCGGCGCGGCAGAATTTCGCGCAATCGGTGCGCGGTCCGGTGACCGACCTGACGGCGACATTGCTGGCGGCCTGGGCGCAGGCCGGCGCGGGCGACGGGAAGGGCGCGGTCGATACCTTGGACAAGCTTTCCGGCCCGGATTGGTATGGAATTTTCAAGGATCTGCACGCCGGCCTCATTCTCGACTTTACCAACAACAAGAAGGACGCCGGCAAACGCTATGCGAGCGCTTATAAGGCCGATCCTCAAGCGCTGCGCACCGTCGAGGCCTATGGCCGTTACCTGTCGCGCACTGGCAGCAAGGATGACGCACTGAAGATCTATGAGGATTTCAGCAAGGCGCTGCCGGATCACCCCATCGTCAATGAAGAGGTCAAGCAAATCTCTGCGGGTGAGAAACTGCCGTCGCTGATTGAATCGCCGCAAGCCGGCGCCGCCGAGGCGCTGTATGGACTGGGCGCTTCGATCGGCCGCCACGGCGGCGAGGACCTCGCACTGGTGTATCTGCAGCTTGCGCTCTATCTGGAACCGTCGCATCAGATGGCGCTCCTTTCGCTCGGCGATCTCTACGAGGATCTGAAAAAACCCGATCTCGCGATCAAGGCCTACGAGCGAATCCCGGCTTCGTCGCCGCTCGCGCGCAACGCTCAAATTCAAATGGCGGTCGATCTCGATGCGCTCGACCGCACCGACGAAGCCAAGAAGCTTCTTGAAAATGTCATCGCCGAGCACCCCAAGGACACCGAAGCGATTATTGAGCTCGGCAACATTCAACGCGCCCGCAAGGATTTCGCCGATTGCGGGGATACCTACGGCAAAGCAATCGACACGGTGCCGAATCCGGAAAAGTCGAACTGGGTGATGTTCTACTTCCGCGGCATTTGTTACGAACGCTCGCATCAATGGCCGGCCGCCGAGGCGGACATGAAGAAGGCGCTGACCCTCTATCCGGAGCAGCCGCTGGTGCTCAATTATCTGGGCTATTCCTGGGTCGACCAGGGCGTCCATATGGAAGAAGGCATGGACATGATCCGCCGCGCGGTCGAGCAACGGCCCGACGATGGTTACATCGTCGACTCGCTCGGCTGGGCTAACTATCGCACCGGCAATTATGACGAGGCGGTCAAAAACCTCGAACGCGCCGTGGAGCTAAAGCCCGAAGATCCGACGATCAACGATCACCTCGGCGATGCTTATTGGCGGGTCGGGCGCACTCTCGAAGCGCACTTCCAGTGGTCGCACGCCAAAGACCTCAACCCGGAACCCGAAGACCTGCCGAAGATCGAAGCCAAGCTCAAAGACGGGCTTCCGCCCGACACGTCGTCTGCGGCCTCGGCTGACAAGCCGAGCTCTGCGGCCGATGCGGACAAGTCGAAAAAGTCCGGTGACGGCGGCTGAGCGGCATTCGACTGTCGAAACCGTCGACACGGCGCCGGCCAAGGTCAACCTGACGCTGCGGGTGCTTGGTCGGCGTCCCGACGGTTATCATGACATTGAGAGCCTGGTCACGTTTGCCGATGTGAGCGATCGGCTCTCGTTCGTTCCGGACGATCAACTGAACCTGACTGTGACCGGACCGGGCGCCGGGCATGCCGGAGAGGATGCCGAAAACCTCGTGCTCAAGGCGGCGCGCGGGCTTGCCGCGCGCATACCCGGCCTCGCGCTCGGTGCGTTTCGCCTGCAAAAGAACTTGCCGGTCGCGGCGGGGTTGGGAGGCGGATCGTCCGATGCGGCGGCGGCGCTTCGGCTCCTGGCGGGCGCGAACGGGCTCGCGGCCGCCGATCCGCGCCTTTACGAAGCGGCCCGGGCGACCGGCGCCGACGTGCCGGTGTGTCTTGACCCGCGCGCCCGACTGATGCGCGGCGTCGGGGAAATTCTTTCCGCGCCGCTCGAATTGCCGCGCCTCTACGCGCTCCTGGTCAATCCGGGGGTCACGCTGGCGACCAAGCTGGTTTTTTCTCGCTGGGCGCCTTCGGCAAATCACTCCCCGCCCGTCGCCGCTCCCGCCTTGGCGAAGCTGCAGCACGGCGAACAGTTTATCGCTTGGCTGGCTGGGCAAGCCAACGATCTCGAAACGCCGGCGATCGTGCTCGCTCCGGCGATCGCCGACGTGCTTGAAGCGCTGCGCGCACTTGACGGCTGCCATCTCGCTCGCATGTCGGGCTCAGGCGCAACGTGCTTTGCGGTGTTTTCGTCGGATGCGGAACGGGCAGTGGCGGCGAAGGCGCTCCGCGCCAAATTTCCCGGCTGGTGGGTAACCGAGACAGCGCTCGGTTAGAACGTTCGCGGCATCGTCGTGCAATGTTTGATCGTTGGCCCGACGCGAGACTCGAGCGTATTTCTAATGGAACAAATAACTCACGCCGAGCCGAAATTCGTCGAAGGTTTCGTTGCGCGACCAGCTTGCTGTTTGGATGCCGCCGGAGTTGCCCACGGTCGGCAGCGCATTACTGATCGTGCCGAGATCGACATACAAAAATTCGGCCCGCGCGGTCCAATTGCGCGCCAGCATCAGCTCGGCGCCGAGCCCGGCGACCCATCCGGTCCTGGTCGTGGTGCTGGTTGAAGATGTAAAAATGGGGGTGCTGGACAGGAAACCGCAGCCGAACGGACAGTTCATGGTCAAGTCCGTTGTGATGCGGCCGATGGCGGCACCGCCGGTGCCGTAAAACAGCCAGTTCTGCCAAGCTACGCCAAAACGGCCGCGAAACGTCGCAAGCCATGGTGTTTTGCTGTCGATCGTCTGGAAGCCCCCACCCACGCCCAGTTCATTGCACGCGTTGCTGCCGCCGATGTTTTGCCGGCAGAAGCTATACTTCGCGCTCATCCAGTCCCAATCGGCCTCAAGGCCGCCGACCAATATTCGACTGAACTGCCAGTTGACGCCGGCTTGCCCACCCCCGACAAAACCGCCCTTCGCAGGCTGCTCGGCCACCGGGTTGTCCGTAAATTCGAATCCGGGTGGAAGGCTCGTGTCGGTAAAGTCCGACGTGCCCGAAGGGTGCGCGATCACGCCGCCGGCATTGCCGCCGATATAGAAGCCGGTCCAGTTGACCGCTTGAATCGGCGCCGCCGCAGTTGGGACACTCATTGGCATATCGGCCGCAAAAGCAGACGTTCCGGTCAGCAATGTAAAGGCAACGATGCCGATCGCGATCCGCATTGCTGATGTCCTTCGCCCCGCCGAAATAAACTCAAAACGGAATTTAGTGGCTCAATGCACCATGAGCTATCTCTTTCGCGCAACGATCAGCAACTTTTAAATATCGCATGCGCGTCGCCGGCATCAGCACCATCCGCGTCCGGCGTTATGAATGAATTAAATTCAAGTTGTTGTTGAGTCGACATCGTCTAACTAGGCTCAAGACTCACAACCACGGTGTTCGGCTCACGCCGTCGCAATCAACGGTTTTTCCCGAGCGCTTTTGTGAGTTCAGACCCTAGTGACCGCGGGCGATGCAGAAATCGACTGTCTGCGCCAGTGCCGCTTTCATTTTTGAATCGGGAAACAGCGCAAGCGCGTCGCGGGCGATCGCGCCATAATGGTGAGCGCGCCCGATCGTGTCTTCGAGTGCGCGATGCTTGGCCATGAGCCCAATCGCGTGATCGAGATCGGTATCGTTGGTTTCGCCGCGCTCCAGCGTGCGCCGCCAAAATTCGCGTTCGGTATCGCTGCCACGGCGGAAGGCCAGCACCACCGGCAAGGTGATCTTGCCCTCGCGGAAATCGTCGCCGATGTTCTTGCCGAGCCGCGACGCGACACCGCCGTAATCGAGCGCGTCGTCGACGAGCTGAAATGTTATTCCCAGATTCCTTCCGAATGACCGGCTCGCAGTCTGCTCGGCCTTCTGCCGCCCGGAAAGGGCCGGGCCCACCTCGCACGCGGCGGCGAACAGTTCGGCGGTTTTGGCGCGTATGACGGCAATATATTCGTCCTCGGTCGTCGCCGTGTTCTTGGCGGCGGCGAGCTGCATGACCTCGCCTTCGGCGATCACGGCCGCGGCGGACGACAGAATTTCCAGCGCTTTGAGGCTGCCGACTTCGACCATCATCTTGAAAGCCTGGCCGAGCAGAAAGTCTCCCACCAGTACGCTCGCCTCGTTGCCCCACAGCATGCGCGCCGCGAGGCGGCCGCGCCGCAATTCGCTTTCGTCGACGACATCGTCATGAAGCAGCGTCGCGGTGTGCATGAACTCGACCGCCGCGGCGAGCTTGATATGGCCGTCGCCCGCATAGCCGACGAGCCGCGACAAAGCGAGCGTCAGCATCGGCCGCAGCCGCTTGCCGCCGGAATTGATGAGGTGGTTGGCGACCTCGGGAATCATGGTCACTTCGGAACCGGTGCGCGAGATGATTGTGGCGTTGACGCGGTCCATATCGGCCGCAACGAGATCGACTAGCGGATCGATCGACGGTTCGCGCGCGGTTTCGAACGGTACGATGACGGCCACGAGAGCATTCTCCAGGCAAGACGGGCAAATGCAGAAACGCTATGCTAACGCGATAAAACCAAGGCAATGTTGCGCCGGCACTTATAGATTCGTCCGCAGTGGACCGCTAGAGCAGCCACCACGACGTGGCGGTGGGGAGAAAGAATGTCAAGCGACGATTCGGTCGAGGCCTTCGATGACGACGTGATTGCCGACAACTTGTCGGCAGACAACTTGGCAGCATCCAACTTGGCTGCGAACGGCACGGCTGCCGATGGGCCGGCGCCTAGCAGGCAACGGCGGAGCTGAACGTGCGGGAGCTCGTTCGCACAACCGATCCGGTCCTGATTTCGGCAATCGAGGCGCTGCTTAACGGCGCGCGCATAAAGCACATGATCGTCGACCAGAACATGAGCATCATGGAAGGTTCGATCGGCATTTTTCCGCGCCGCATCCTGGTCGACGAGGATCAATTTCAGGGCGCGCGCCGTCTGCTCCAAGAAGCGGGCTTCGGCGACGAGCTTCGTCCCGATGTCCGCTGACGACGACAGTCCAACCAGTGAAGATGCGCTTCTCGACGGCAAGCTTATCTTGCGCCAGCCGGTGCGTGGGCATCGCTTTGGTCACGATTCCGTTTTGCTCGCGGCGGCGACCGCAGCGCGGCCCGGCGAACACGCCATCGAACTTGGCGCCGGCGTCGGCGCGGCGGGATTGGCCCTTGCACAACGCGTCGCAGCGCTCACCGTCGCGCTTGTCGAGATCGATCCCGCGCTGACCGCGCTCGCTCGCGAGAACGCCGCGCGCAACGCGCTCGCCGATCGTGTGCGCGCGATTTGTCTCGATGTCGGGGCACGAGCCGGCGACTTCGCCGCCGCCGCCGTTGCGCCCGGATCGGCCGATCACGTTTTGATGAATCCGCCGTTCAACGCGCCACACAATCAATCGCCAGATCGTGACCGGCGACTGGCGCGGATCGCTTCGGACGTGACGCTCGTGCGATGGCTGTCCACGGCGGCAAGGCTGCTGCAGCCGCAAGGGTCGGTGACGCTGATCTGGCGCGCGGAGGGGCTTGGCGAGGTGCTTGCGGCGCTCGCGGAGGGCTTTGGCGGCATCACGGTATTGCCGGTCCATCCGAAACCAGGTGCGGCGGCGATTCGCGTCTTGGCGCGCGGCGTGAAAGACAGCGGGGCGCCACTGACATTGCTGCCCGGATTGGTGCTCGCCGACGCCGAAAACAGACCGAGCGCGGCGGCTCAAGCGGTGCTGCGCCACGGCGCTGCTTTGCTCATGGACGGAAGCTAATGCGCGACGCGGCTCAAAGCCGAGACTTACGCGAAAGGCTCTCGGCCGTGCTCACGTTTTAGGCATCAAGCAGGCACCGAATCGGGCGGTGTAGCGGGTTTTTGCTTGGCTTCGACCCGAATGGGAACATAGGAAAGACCAACAAAAACGCTAATGATCACCAGTAGGAAATAGATCTTCATTTCCGTGTTGCCTCCGGTAAGCCCGGCACCTCACCGTGCTTCAAGCAAGAAGCGTTCCAGGAGGTTAACAAACAGTTACTTGAGGGCTGACGCGGCTGGGATTATCTGGGACCTCATGACCGAACCATCGACCGAGCGACCGACCGAACAGCCGATCGGACAGACCAATCGAGATGTCTGGCGCCGTGCCGCGGACGGCTTGCGCGAGCTCATCCCGCAACGCTTTCGCCGCGATGTTCCGGTCGTCCCGGTGGTGCGGCTCACCGGCATTGTCGGCTTTTCCACACCGCTACGGCCGGGTTTGAGCCTGGCCGGGATCGCGCGCACGCTCGATCGCGCTTTTACCATGCGCGGCGCGTCCGCCGTCGCGCTCGCTATCAATTCACCCGGCGGATCGCCGGTGCAATCGCACCTTATCTTCCGCCGTATTCGCGAGTTGGGGCAGCGGCACAAGCGCAAGGTCATCGCCTTCATCGAAGACGCCGGAGCGTCCGGCGGCTACATGATCGCCTGCGCGGCGGACGAAATCATCGCCGATGCCTATTCGATCGTCGGCTCGATCGGCGTCGTCGGCGGGTCGTTCGGTTTCGACAAGCTGATTGCAAAGCTCGGAATCGATCGGCGGCTCTACACGTCGGGCGAGCACAAAGCCATGCTCGATCCTTTCCTGCCGGAGGATCCGGACGACGTCGAACGGCTGAAAAAGCTGCAGCATGAAATCCACGAAGACTTCATCGCGCTCGTCAGATCGCGCCGCGGCGGCAAGCTTTCCGGTCCTCAGGACGAGCTGTTTTCCGGCGCCTATTGGACCGGACGGCGCGCCCTGGAACTCGGCCTGGTCGATGCCATCGGCGACCTTCGCAGCGTGCTGCGCGAACGATTTGGCGACAAGCTCGTTACGCCTCTAGTCACGGCGGAACGCGGCTTCTTCGGCCGGCGGCTCTTAGGCGCCGGCCGAGGCGACGTGCCGCCTGCGGACTTAAGGCGCCTTGGTCTTGCCGAAGAAGCGATTTCGGCGCTTGAAGCCCGCGCCATTTGGGCGCGGTATGGCCTCTAGTGTGGTGGATTTGAAGTTCCCACGGTTCAGCGACACACTCGCATAGGAACTTCAAATCCAAAAACCACACTAGAATTATAAACTTGCTAGTGTCCTTTCGATTCCGAAGTTCGCTAAGAGGGTGTCGCAAGGCGTGGCGAACTTCGGAATCGGGACACCAGGGAGCCGTCTCGAAAATGGGCGCCTTTCGGACCATGATCGTGCAGAGGACAGGCTAGGAGCGAAAGCGATGCCGCCACTTGTAGTTTTCGCGCTAGGAGTGATGGGAGCCGCAATGCTGGCGCGCTGGTGCGTCAGAGAGGTGCACCGCGTCAATGCCGAGCTAGATGAGGTCCGCGCGAGAGCTTCTGCGGAGCCGCTTGACCGCAATGCGTTGCCGAAACTCAAACCCGATCCAAAGACCGGCGAATATCGGCCGGGCTGATTATTGCACCGTCAGCCAGAGTGCGCACGCGGCGAAGGGCCGGAACGGAGTCTATTGCGTGTCTTTGATTCCGTGCTCGCGGATGACGCGGCCCCATTTGTCGTATTCGGCGCTCATGAATTTCGCCAGCACCTCGGGCGTGCCGCCGACCGGAACGGCGCCCGATTTGACGATCTTGTCGCGGATATCGGCGTCCTCAAGCGTGGTATTGACCGCTTGGTTGAGTCTTTGGATCACCGCCGGCGGTGTCTTGGCCGGCGCCAGCAATGCGTACCAATTCGAAGCGTCGGTATTGGGATAGCCTTGCTCGGCGAGCGTCGGAACGTCAGGCGTCATCGCATTGCGCTTATCGGCCGCCGCACCGATCGGCACAATGGCGCCGGCCCTGATCTGCGAGATCAGCACGGTGAGGTCGGCGGCCAGCACCTGCACCTGGCCGCCAAGAAGATCGGTGAGTGCGGGCGCGGCGCCCCGATAGGGCACGTGAAGGAATTGAACGCCCGCGGCGTCCGCAAACAAAACTTGAGCAAGATGCGTCGTCGAGCCGATGCCGGTCGAGGCGAAGGTGATCGTGCCGGGTTTTTCCTTGGCGAGCGCGACCAGCTCCTTCGCCGTTGTGATTCCCATTTTTGGGCGGACAGCGAGGAGCGTTGTGTTGGTGACGACTTCGGCGACCGGCGCAAAATCGCGCAAGGCGTCGTAGGGAATGTTCGCCATGATGTGGGGCGACATGGCGATGGCGCCGGCGGTGGTGAGAAACAGCGAGTAGCCGTCGGGATCGGATTTGGCGACGTTGTCGGCGCCTACCGTGCCGTTGGCGCCCGCGCGGTTTTCGATATAGACGCGCTGGCCAAGGAGCGCCGACATTTTATCAACCATCAGCCGACCGACGAAATCGGTCGGGCCGCCAGGTGGGAAAGCGATCACCACGCGGATGGGCCGGTTCGGATAGTCCTGCGCATCGGCGCATTGCGGAAAGGCAAGCGCCAGCACCATGGCGGCGGCGAGCAGGACGTTTCGAACTTGGCGCACATTGGCCTCCGTGTCGGGGGCGTGGGTGAGCGACAGGTACCAGGAATCAGATATCAAGTCTTGATCCCCGGACGGGCTTGACCTTGGCGCAACTTCCCCCAACAACGGGACCGATGAAGTCGACGTCGAGCGAAAATCTGCCGGCCGCCATTCGTCCGGATCGCTCCTTTCAGGGGCTGATCCTGGCGCTGCAGCGCTATTGGGCCGATCAGGGCTGCGTCATTTTGCAACCCTATGACATGGAAGTGGGCGCCGGCACCTTTCACCCGGCGACGACATTGCGGGCGCTCGGACCAAGGCCGTGGAATGCAGCCTATGTGCAGCCGTCGCGCCGGCCGAAGGACGGCCGCTATGGCGAGAATCCCAATCGGCTGCAGCACTATTATCAGCTTCAGGTGATCCTCAAACCGTCGCCGCGGGATTTGCAGGACCTTTACTTGAAGTCGCTCTATGCCATCGGCATCGATCCGATGCTGCACGACGTCCGCTTTGTCGAGGACGACTGGGAGAGCCCGACACTCGGCGCATGGGGACTCGGCTGGGAATGCTGGTGCGACGGCATGGAAGTGTCCCAGTTCACATATTTTCAGCAAGTCGCCGGATTCGAATGCGCGCCGGTCTCCGGCGAGCTGACCTACGGGCTTGAGCGGCTGGCAATGTATGTCCAGGGCGTCGAGAACGTCTTCGACCTGAACTTCAACGGTCGCGAAGGCGCGCAGAAGGTGACCTACGGCGAGGTGTTCCTGCAGGCGGAACAAGAATATTCGCGGCACAATTTCGAATATGCCGATACCGACATGCTGTTCGAGCAGTTCCGCATGGCAGAAGCCGCGTGCAAGAAATATTTGGCAGCGGGCTGGGCCGAAGCCGAGGACGGACGCAACGCTCGCGAGCGCCATCTCATGGCGCTGCCGGCGTACGACCAATGCATCAAAGCGAGCCACGTCTTCAATCTACTCGACGCGCGCGGCGTGATTTCGGTGACCGAGCGGCAAAGTTATATTCTACGGGTGCGCGAGCTCGCCAAAGCGTGCGGCGAAGCGTGGCTCGCAACGCAAGGGGGAGGGAAGAACGCATGAGTGAGCAAGCAATGCCGGAGATCGGCGGACGCCGTCCGATCCCGGTTAATGTCGAAGCCGGCAAGAGCTATTGGTGGTGCGCCTGCGGACGTTCCAAAAATCAGCCGTTTTGCGACGGCTCGCACAAAGGCACCGCTTTCACGCCGGTCGAATACAAGCCCGCGGTCGCCGAAGAAGCCTGGTTCTGCGCCTGCAAACGCTCCGAAAAAAAACCGATGTGCGACGGAAGTCATAAGAAGCTGCCATTGCCGGAATAGGGGCTGGTGGCTTTCCCGTCCCCACCGCAAGCGGGGGAGGGGAAAGCGTGCGTCACGGTTGGTCGTTAGATGCCCGATCTCTTGTTTGAGCTTTTCTCCGAAGAGATTCCCGCGCGCATGCAGGGGCGCGCGGCGGAGGATTTGCGCAAGGCGGTCACCGACCGGCTGGTCGATGCCGGGCTCGTTTATGACGGCGCGAAAGCCTATGCCACGCCGCGGCGGCTCACGCTCGCCGTCTATGGCGTGCCGGTGCATCAGCCGGATTTGCGCGAAGAAAAAAAAGGCCCGCGCGTTGGCTCGCCGGACGCGGCCATTGCCGGCTTCCTCAAAAGCGCTGGCTTGAAGTCGCTGAGCGAGGCCAAGGTGCAGCCCGACAAGAAGGGCGACTTTTATGTCGCGGTGATCGAACGGCTCGGCCGCGCCGCACTTGATGTGATCGCGGAAATTCTGCCCGAGGTCATCAAGAGCTTTCCCTGGCCGAAATCGATGCGCTGGGGCGCGCAGTCGAAAGAACCGGGATCGCTGCAATGGGTCCGCCCGCTGCATTCGATCGTCGCCACGTTCGGGCCTGAAACCGAGGCGCCCGACATCGTGCCGTTCGCGGTCGACGGCATAAAGGCCGGCAACGAAACGCGCGGCCATCGCTTCATGGCCCCAGAACCTTTCACCGTGCGGCGCTTCGCCGATTACGTATCGAAGCTCGATAAGGCAAAGGTGGTGCTCGACGCCGAGCGGCGGCGCAACATCATTCTCACCGAGGCGAAGCAACTCGCCTTCGCGCAGGGGCTCGCGCTCGTCGAGGACGAGGGGCTCCTTGCCGAAACGGCCGGGCTCGTCGAATGGCCGGTGGTGCTGATGGGCTCGTTCGACGAACACTTCCTGCAAATCCCGGACGAGGCGATCCGCGCCACCATCCGCAACAATCAGAAATGCTTCGTGCTGCGCGACGCGGCGCATGCCAAGCTCGTCAACAAGTTCCTGCTGGTCGCCAATATCGAGGCCGAGGACGGCGGCAAGGCGATCGTCGCCGGCAACGAGCGCGTTATCCGCGCGCGGCTGTCGGACGCGCGGTTTTTCTACCAAACCGATCTGAAAACCCGGCTGGAAGATCGCCTGCCTAAACTCGAGAACATCGTCTTCCACGAGAAGTTGGGTAGCCAAGCCGAGCGCGTTAAAAGAATAGAACTACTGGCCACTATTCTAGCGCCGTTGGTAGGCGCCGACGTTGAAAAAGCAAAACGCGCCGCGCGGCTTTGCAAGGCTGACTTGCTCACGGAAATGGTCGGAGAATTTCCCGAGCTGCAAGGCACGATGGGAAAATACTACGCTGAGGAGCAAGGCGAGGACGAAGCCGTGGCGCACGCCATCGAGGATCACTACCGGCCGAAAGGGCCTGACGATCTCGTGCCGAGTGATCCGGTTTCGATTGCGGTGGCTCTCGCCGACAAGATCGACATGCTGGTCGGATTTTGGTCCGTTGACGAAAAGCCGAGCGGCAGCAAGGATCCATTTGCGCTGCGGCGCGCTGCGCTGGGCGTGATCCGCATCGTTCTCGATAACAAGTTACGCCTGCAATTGCGGTCGCTATTCGCAAAGACTAGCGATCTCCTTTCATTCTTCGCCGACCGCCTCAAGGTTCAGCTGCGCGAACAGGGCGCGCGACATGATTTGGTGGATGCGGTTTTTGCATTGGAAGACCAGGATGATCTTCTTCTGATCGTCCGCCGTGTCGAGGCTTTGGGAAAGTTTCTCGACAGCGAGGACGGCAAGAACCTGCTCGCCGGTTATAAGCGCGCCACCAACATCATCCGCATCGAAGAGAAAAAGGACGGCCGCACCTATACCGGTGCGCCGCAATCGAAACTTTATCGGCAAGACGAAGAGAAGTCGCTGGCGGCGGCGATCGACACCGCCAAACTGGCGGCCGCGCGAGCGGTCGCGAAAGAGGACTTCGCCGACGCCATGCGGGCCATGGCCAAGCTGCGGCCGCATGTCGACGCTTTTTTCGACAAGGTGACGGTGAACGTCGACGATAAAGCCTTGCGCGAGAACCGGCTTAAGCTCCTCAATCAAATCCGCGAGGCGACGCGCACGGTGGCCGATTTTTCCAGGATCGAGGGAGGATAAATCACGGCATTCTGGTGTCCTCGCAGCGCGGCGCCTCGGATTGTGGGCGAGGTTTGCGCTTGCGGGGTTTCCAAACCGATGCGTCATGCTAGAACCGAATGGCGGCTTGCGCGTTGAGTGTTTGTTAGGTTTGTCGATTTCCAGCCGCGCTGCTTTTCACCCTTCGCATTCATCCCAACCCAGAGGGCAATCATGGTTGTAACTGTTGCCGAACTCTCGCCGATTATCGCGCTTGTTGCCGGCATCCTTATTCTGATCGTGCCGCGGCTCCTCAACATCATCGTTGCGGTCTATCTCATCGTCGAAGGATTAATCGGGCTTAATGCCGTCCATCATTTCTTCCGCTAACGAGGTCGTCGAACGCTGAAACGCAGGTCGAACGCAAAAAGCTATGACCAAATCGCGCTTGAAAGTTTCACGGCAGCCGGTGAAGAAGTCGCCCGCTCGCAAACCGGCAAAATCCGCCGGCAAGCCGGCCTCCGCCAAAGCCACGCCGGGCAAATGGGTTTATGCCTTCGGGGGTGGCAAGGCGGCCGGCCGCGCGTCGATGCGCGACCTTCTTGGCGGAAAGGGCGCCGGCCTTGCCGAAATGGCACAACTGGGCCTGCCGGTGCCGCCCGGCTTCACCATCTCCACCGAAGTGTGCACCTATTTCTATCAGCGCGGCAAAACCTATCCTAAGGACTTGACCCGGCAGGTGGATGCCGCGCTTGCGGAAGTGGCCCGCATCACCGGCAAAAAATTCGGCGATGCCGACGATCCGCTCCTCGTCTCGGTGCGGTCCGGCGCGCGCGCGTCGATGCCCGGCATGATGGACACCGTGCTCAATCTCGGGCTCAACGACGTGACGATGAAGGCGCTTGCCGAGAAATCCGGAGATCGCCGCTTCGCACAGGACAGCTACCGCCGCTTCATCACGATGTATTCCGACGTCGTGCTCGGCATCGACCATCATCACTTCGAGGAAATTCTCGACCATCACAAAGAGCGCAAGGGCTACAAGCTCGATACCGATCTCGATGCGGACGACTGGGAAAAAGTCATCGCCCGCTACAAATCGCGCGTGCGAGAGGAGACCGGCGAGCCGTTTCCGCAGGATCCGCACGCCCAGCTGTGGGGCGCGATCGGCGCGGTGTTCGGCTCGTGGATGAACCAGCGCGCCATCACCTACCGCCGCCTGCACAACATTCCGGAAAGCTGGGGAACGGCCGTGAACGTGCAGGCCATGGTGTTCGGCAATATGGGGGAAGACTCGGCCACCGGCGTTGCATTCACGCGCAATCCCTCGACGGGAGAGAAAAAGCTTTACGGCGAATATCTCATCAATGCGCAGGGCGAGGACGTGGTCGCCGGCATCCGTACGCCCCAAGAGATTACCGAGGCCGCCCGCAAGGAATCGGGCTCCGTCAAGCCGTCGATGGAGAAGGCTTTGCCGGCGGCGTTTGCCGAGCTCAAGCGTATCCAAGCCACGCTCGAACGGCATTACCGCGATATGCAGGACCTCGAATTCACGGTCGAGCAGGGCAAATTGTGGATGCTCCAGACACGTAGCGGCAAGCGCACGGCCCAGGCCGCGCTGCGGATTGCCGTCGAACTGGCGCAGGAAAAGGTGATCACGAGGCAGCAGGCCGTCAAACGGATCGATCCGGCGGCCCTCGACCAGCTTCTACATCCGACGATCGATCCCAACGCCGAACGCAAAGTCATCGCCACCGGGCTGCCGGCGTCTCCCGGCGCGGCCAGCGGCGAGATCGTATTTTCCTCCGACGAAGCGGAAGCCCTCAAAAGCCAGGGGCACAAAGTGATCCTCGTGCGGGTCGAGACCTCGCCGGAAGACATCCACGGCATGCACGCCGCGGAAGGAATTTTGACGACGCGCGGCGGCATGACCTCGCACGCCGCCGTGGTCGCCCGCGGCATGGGCAAGCCCTGCGTCTCGGGCGCCGGTTCGCTGCGCGTCGATTATCGCTCCGAAACGCTCACCGTCGGCGGCGTCGTTCTGAAAAAAGGCGAGACGCTGACCATCGACGGCGCCACCGGCCAAGTGCTGGCGGGTAAAGTGCCGATGCTTGAGCCGGTCCTGGCTGGTGAATTCGCCACCATGATGAAATGGGCCGACGACTTGCGCGTGCTGAAGGTGCGCGTGAACGCCGACACGCCGGCGGACGCGCGCGCTGCGATCAAATTCGGCGCCGAAGGCATCGGACTTTGCCGCACCGAACATATGTTCTTCGACGAGGATCGCATTCGCGCGGTGCGCGAAATGATCCTGGCCGAGGATGAGCCGGCGCGCCGCGCTGCGCTCGCTAAGCTGTTGCCGATGCAACGTGGCGATTTCGTCGCCCTTTTTAAGATTATGGGCGGACTGCCGGTGACGATCCGGCTCCTTGATCCGCCGCTGCATGAATTCCTGCCGCAGAGCGAAGCGGAAATCGCCGAAGTGGCCCGCGTCATGGGCGCTGACCCGCAAAAGCTCGCCGACCGCGCTCGCGAGCTGCACGAATTCAATCCCATGCTCGGCTTCCGCGGCTGCCGGCTGGCGATCGCGTATCCCGAAATCGCCGAGATGCAGGCACGCGCGATTTTCGAGGCCGCGGAGCAGGCCGGCCGCGAAACCGGCAAGCCGGTCGTGCCCGAGATCATGGTGCCGCTGATCGCTACTAAGATTGAGCTCGATCTGATCAAGGAACGGATCGATGCGACGGCGGAAAAGGTCGCGGCTGAAACCGGCGCCAAGCTCAAATATCAAGTCGGTACCATGATCGAGTTGCCGCGCGCGGCGCTCAAGGCGGGTGAGATCGCCGAAACGGCGGAGTTCTTCTCGTTCGGCACCAATGATCTGACGCAGACGACGTTCGGCATCAGCCGCGACGACGCGGCGAGCTTTCTCAGCATCTATACGGCGAAGGGGATTCTGCCCATCGATCCATTCGTGTCGCTCGACAGCGATGGCGTCGGCGAACTGATCCGCATCGCCGCCGAGCGTGGCCGCAAGGTGCGGCGAAATCTCAAACTCGGCATTTGCGGCGAACATGGCGGCGATCCGGCCTCGGTCGCGTTCTGCCACGAGGTCGGGCTCGACTACGTCTCGTGTTCGCCCTTCCGCGTGCCGATCGCGCGCCTTGCCGCGGCGCAATCGGCGCTCGGCAAGAAGGACGTGAGCGAAGCGTAGGGAGCTCCGCCACGCAGTATTCTGGTTAATGAATTCTCAACGATCAGGCTGCGAAAGCGGGGCGGCGGCAATTTGCACCGCGCTCCGGCAAGCATGTTTGCTGCGTCACGCCGCGAATGTCCGCGTCAAACGCGCGGTTAACATCTTCGCAACGTTAACCCGACAATAAATAAACCCGTCGCATTCGTGCCACTGCGGTGGCGCTTTCATAACCAAGTACGCGTTGCCTGTGCGCGTGTTGGCGTGAGGGGTAATGGTTGCGTCGCGTATCGGGGTAGCGGGCGCGTGTTGCTCGGCCCGTTTCTGGTTCAGTGCGTGCTGCGTCGCCTTGATGCCGACTTCGATCGGGTATCAGGATCTCGCCGCGCTG
>JBAPZR010001081.1:0-3541 GCA_049285335.1 Xanthobacteraceae bacterium
TGTCGGCGTCGCCGGCATCAAGCACGCGCTCGAACGTCAGGTTGTCGCCGAGCTGCGGATGAATAACCGGCGTCTTGGCATCCAGCGCCGTTTCCGGATCGGTAACGCCGGCGAGGACCTCGTAGTCGACGGCCACGAGCGCGCAGGCGTCCTCGGCCCCGGCGCGGCTATGCGCGACAACCGCGCAAACGGCTTCGCCCTGCCAGCAAGCGCGTTCGACGGCGATCGCGTGCTGCGGCGCCGATTTTATCCCCTTGAGATGCGTGAGCACGCCGACCCACGGCGTGATGACTTGCACAAGCTCGGCGCCGGTGACGACCGCGACCACGCCGTGCGCCTTGCGCGCCGCCGCCGTGTCGATGTTTGCAATTCGCGCATGCGCGTGCGGCGACCGCACGAAAGCGACGTGAACCATGCGCGGCAGCACGACGTCGGTAACATATTGGCCGCGCCCTTGCGTCAGCCGCGACAAATTCGGCCGCGGTACCGAGCGGCCGATATAGGAATTCGGCCGATCGAGCGCAGTGAGGGCGGACGGCTGGTCCTCGGCGATTTTCATCGCACAGATGCTATCGTTCGCTCATTCCCGCGCAAGCCGCTAATTGGAACGGCGGCTTACAAAAACCGCGTCGGCCACATCAGCGTGCGCCACATATGGGCGGATGACGAACTGTCGAAGCCGAGCCCTTCCTCCGGCTGCCTGAAATTGCGGCCGATGATGTCGATGAAATCGTTGAGATCGACTTTGGCGTTGGGATCGAAGGAGTAGACGTCGTTCACGCAAATCATGCGCGAGGTCATGTAGTATTTGTGATTCCGCGCGCGTTCGTATTCGGCGACGATATAGGGTTCCGGCTTATAATCGGCGCCAAAATATTTGATGTACATTTCCGGATATTCGTAGCCGACCGACGGATCAGGGAAGAAGCGCAGCGCCTGGTGCGTGCGCACCGCCCAACTCACCTCCTCGTCGACATAGGGCTCGATCATCTGCGCGCCCCAATAGCCGTGATCGCAGCGGATGAAGCTCGCCACGCCAATGTCGTGCAGCAAGCAGGCGAGCACGACCTTCTCGTTGTGGCCGCCCTTGAGGGCGTGGGTCGCGCTTTGCAGGAGGTGGTTGAGCGAGGCAAAGCGGTTCTTGAAGAAATCGATCAGCGTCGGCTTCTCCGGCATTTTCGGCAGCCGCGGATCGGCGCCCATCAGAAAATATTTGTCGGGGTTGGTGGATTTAAGCGCCGGGCCGCTGGCCATTTCCACTTTGCCGTCGGCGATGTTGAACAATGTCGACTTCACCGCGATGCGTTCACCAAGCTTATGCATCATGTGCTCTTCAAGCTCGTCGGCCCGTTCCGACAAGGTCAGAGGTTTCGCGCGTTCATTCATGTGAGCCTGCCTTTCGCGTCCTGGCCTGGGCGACGGATTCGATGGCATCGACGATCGCCTGGTAACCGGTGCACCGACAATAATTGCCGGATATATGCTCACGTATCATATCACGGCTGGGTACGGTCCCGCGGGGTGAAAGCTGCGATAAAAGCTCCCGGGCGCCGATCAGCATACCGGGGGTGCAGAACCCGCATTGCAGCGCGTTGCGCTGGCGAAACGCCTCTTGCAAATCGGCGATCTCGCCGGAATCCGAGACACCCTCGATGGTCTTCACATCGCCGCCGTCGCATTGCACCGCAAGAATGAGACAACCGCGCACCACCTCGTCATTGACGAGGACGGTGCAGGCGCCGCAGACGCCCTGCTCACAGCCGACATGGCTACCGGTGAGACCAAGATCGTCGCGCAGGAAATCAACGAGCGTCTTGCGGGCTTCGACGCGCTCAATCACGTCCTCGCCGTTGACGCGCAGACTGACTTCGAAAAACCGCTCGCCTGTGCTGGAATCCATGCGCGAACTCTACACTTTGTCGGCGACGATATCGCGCACGATATCGATCCCGCGGCGCAACAGCGTCATCGACGCTTCAAGCGTCCGGAAGGCCGCATGCGCCGTGAGCGTGACGTTTGACATGCTCACAAGCGGATGATCGCTCGCCAATGGCTCGTGATGAAACACATCGAGCCCGGCATGGCGAATGCGGCCGCTGCGCAGCGCGTCAATAAAGGCCGCCTCTTCGACCAGCGCCGCCCGCGCCGTATTGACGAAGATAACGCCGGGCTTCATCCGGGCAACCTCAGCGGCGCCGAGAAAGCCACGGGTCTCTTCATTGAGCGTGAGATTCATCGAAATCACGTCCGAACGCGCCAGCAACTCGTCGAGCGGGACGAGCGGCGCACCGGGGCGGGGCGAACGGTTCCAAGCGAGCACCTGCATGCCGAGACCGCGGCCCATGCGCAAAACTTCGCCGCCGATGCCGCCAAGGCCAATCACGCCGAGCGTCTTGCCGAGAAGCTGCACGCCCTCGTGCGGCACCCAGGCGCCGGCGCGCACTTCACGATCCATCCGCGCGATTTCACGGCACGATGCAAACATCAAAGCAATGGCATGTTCGGCAACGGCCGTGTCGCCGTAGTTTCTGATGGTGTGAACCTTGATCCCGCGATCCGCTAGATCGGCAAGGCTCATGTAACTCGCCGGACCGGTGCCGAGAAAGACAACGTGCTTAAGCGCATCGCACCGGTCGACCAGATCGGTCGGAAGGTACGAGTGGTCGTCGATGCATATGTCATAGCCCTTGAGCACGCGCGGCAGTTCGGCCTGTTCATGGGCATTTCGATTGACGTCGATCGCCGGATCGTCGGGACGCAGAACGCGTTGCCAGATCAGTGCGATTTGATCGTTGCAGTCGAGAAAAAGGGCTTTCATGCGGGGAAAGGGAAATAACATTGACGGTCGATGCGCCGACTTTTAACACATCGGTCGGAAGAATTGGGGGGATACCACATGCGTCTCGTCAGTTATGCCCTGCGCGGTCGGCCGAGCTTCGGCGCCGTCGTCGGCGAAGCCATCGTCGATTTGCGTCCCCGCCTCCCCCGTTTCCATAGCCTCATCGACGTTTTCCGCGCCCAGGCGCTGGACCAGGCCCGCACGGCATCCGAAGGCGTGCGCACCGATGTGATGCTGGCCGAGGTGGAGATCATGCCGCCGCTTTCCGCGCCGGAAAAAATCCTCTGCATCGGCATCAACTATGCCAACCGCGGCCAGGATTATAATGTCAGCAATAATCCGAAATACCCCAGCATGTTCTATCGCGCGGCGAGTTCGCTTGTGGGATCCGGCCACAACCTCATACGGCCGAAAATTTCCGAGCAGCTCGACTATGAAGGGGAGATCGCGATCGTGATTGGGCGGGACTGCAAGCACGTGCCGAAGGAACGCGCGCTCGAAGCGATCGCCGGGCTGACTCTATGTAATGAAGGAACGATCCGCGATTGGACGCGGCACGGTCAGTTCAACGTCACCCAAGGCAAGAATTTCGACGCTTCGGGTGGGATCGGCCCCTGGATCGCGACCGGTGTCGACTTGACGAAGCCGCTTGCGCTTGTCGTGCGCAAGAACGGCGAGGTGACGCAGCAGGATACGACGGCG
>JBAPZR010001082.1:0-14114 GCA_049285335.1 Xanthobacteraceae bacterium
GCGCCGCTCCTGCCGCTCCGGGTGCCGCGCCTGGCGCAGCTCCGGGCGCCGCTCCAGCCGCAGCGCCCGCAGCCGGCGGAGCCGAAAAGAAATGAGGTCATCCCGCGCGGGATAGATGCCGATGCTGCTCCTGGTCGGTCTCGGAAATCCGGGAGCACGTTACGTCGGCAACCGGCACAATATTGGTTTCGTGGCGGTGCAGGAGATTGCTAAGCGCCATGGCATCGGGCCATGGCGCCGGCGTTTCCAAGGCGTCGCCGGCGAAGGGCCGCTCGGCGGCGAGCGTACCCTTCTTCTGCTGCCGGGAACGTATATGAACGAATCCGGCCGCGCCGTCGCCGAAGCCGTGCACTTTTATAAGCTCTCGCCGGCGGACGTCATCGTGTTTCACGACGAGATCGATCTGCCGCCCGGAAAAGTCAGGGTCAAGGTCGGCGGCGGTATTGCCGGGCATAATGGATTGCGTTCGATCTCCGAGCATATCGGCAACGATTATCGACGGGTGCGCATCGGCGTGGGTCACCCCGGCAACAAGGATCTGGTGGAGCACTATGTTCTCAGCGACTTCGCCAAAAGCGACCGCGGCTGGGTCGAGTCGCTGATCGACATTCTTGCCGCCGACGCCGGGCTACTCGCGCAAGGCAAGGATGCGAGCTTTCAGAACAAGGTTCACCTCGCCATGGTGGGAAAAGGTTTCGGCGAGCCCGAAGACGAGGAAATCACCAATGGAAATTCGAAATAGACCATCGCGGAAACGGCGGCGCCGTTGCGCCGCCTAAGTTCCGCCTTGCGTTTGAACTGGACGAAATGACTTAAGTCTTCAAAGCATTCGAAAACCAAAAACTGAAATACACTCGAACTTCACCTTGGACTCCAAATGGGCTTCAAATGCGGCATCGTCGGTCTGCCCAATGTCGGCAAATCGACCCTCTTCAACGCGCTAACCGAAACCGCGGCCGCGCAGGCGGCGAACTATCCGTTCTGCACCATCGAGCCCAATGTCGGCGAAGTCGCGGTGCCGGATCCGCGTCTCGACACGCTGGCCGCGCTCGCCAAATCCGCTGCAATCGTACCGACGCGCCTGACCTTCGTCGATATTGCCGGCCTGGTGCGCGGCGCGTCCAAGGGCGAAGGGCTCGGCAATCAATTCCTCGCCAATATCCGCGAGGTGGACGCCATCGCGCATGTCGTGCGGTGCTTCGAGGACAACGACGTGACGCATGTCGAGGGCCGGGTCGATCCCGTCGCCGATATCGAAACCGTCGAAACCGAGTTGATGCTCGCCGATCTCGAGAGCCTGGAACGGCGCGCCGACGGTCTCGAGCGCAAAGCGCGCGGCACCGACAAGGATGCGAAGGAGGCAAGAGAGGCGCTCGATCTTATCGGTCGGACGCTTTCGCTATTGCGCGACGGCAAACCGGCGCGCCTCACCCCGCGCCGGCCGGAAGACGAAAAGGCCTTCCACATGCTCGGCCTGCTGACCTCGCTGCCTGTGCTTTACGTTTGCAACGTCGACGAAGAATCCGCAGCCACCGGCAATGCGTTTTCGCCTAAGGTGGAAGCAAGAGCAAAAACTGAGGACGCTGCCGTTGTCGTTATCTCGGCCAAGATCGAAGCCGAGATCGCGGTATTGTCGCGGGACGAGCGTGAGGACTATCTCGCCGCGATCGGATTGAAGGAGGCCGGCCTCGATCGCTTGATCGCCGCCGGCTATGCGCTTCTTCACCTTGTGACGTACTTCACCGCCGGACCAAAAGAGACGCGCGCCTGGACCGTGACCAAGGGCACCAAAGCGCCGCAGGCTGCCGGGGTCATCCACAGCGATTTCGAGCGCGGCTTCATCCGCGCGGAGACGATCTCTTACGACGATTATGTCGCTTGCGGCGGTGAGGCTGGTGCGCGCGACACCGGCAGAATGCGCCTCGAAGGCAAGGACTATGTCGTGCAGGACGGCGACGTCCTGCATTTCCGGTTCAGTCCCTGACGGATGGGGTTGATGGCCAGCGTCCCGATTCCGAAGTTCGCCCCACCTTGCGGACGCTCTTAGCGAATTTCGGAATCCGGTGTGGTTTTTGGATTTCAAGTTCCTATACGAGTGTGCGGCAGAACAGTAGGAACATCGAATCCACCACACTGAAACAGGGCGGCTCTCGATCCGAAGCGACTATTGATTGCGGAAGCCGCCCTGATTGCGGATCGCGCCTAGGTGCTCGTTGATGCGAAACACAATGAGCACGAATTCGGCAAGGATGCGCGCCACAATGACGCCCATGCAGGCGCCAAGGACGCTCGCGATCAGAAATATCACTCCGACGAACGGATTGTAGGCCATGGTCGTTAACGCGCTGATCGCGCCGGCACAGCCCAGCAGGATCGCGATGATGACGGCGAGCCAATAAAAGACCTTGATCACAGTGGGGGTTACGAACCGTTCCCACTGGAACAGATCACCAAGACCGAACATGGGTCCCCCCAGGCTTCGCGCACATTATCCTGCGCGCAACATTTCCCTGTTTCGGCCGGCACACTGCACTGCGCGATTGCGGTGGTCAATCGTGCGATGTGCGGGTTGCCGCTGTTGGCATACGTCGCGCAACAAACCAGCACTGCGCGCCGCTTTGTTGACGGAATTGGGCCCGGCATCTAGGACCTTCGCCATGGCCATGCGAAGGTCTCCGAGGGAGAATTTCGCGGCGCTGGCATCGCAAATGTCGAGCGAGCAGCGCCGCGCCGCCTCAGTTGCTGGCGTGGCTCATGCGCTGCATGACGGTTACACGGATCTTATCTACATCATGCTGCCGCTTTGGCAGTCGGAATTTGGATTGAGCTTCGCCGCGCTTGGCGCGCTGCGCAGCATTTTCGTCGGCGCGATGGCGAGTTTGCAAATTCCGGCGGGCTTCATGGCTGAACGATACGGCGCGGCGCTGATCCTGGCGCTCGGCACCGCGCTTGCGGGCCTCGGTTATTGTTTGGCCGGGATGAGCACGGGCTTCGCAATGCTGCTCGGCGCGCTTCTGATCGGCGGGATCGGCTCGAGCACCCAGCATACGATCGCGTCGTCGCTCGTCGCGCGCAGCTTTGCCGGGCCATATTCGCTGCGAGCGCTCGGCGCGTACAATTTCGCCGGCGATTTGGGAAAGATGACGCTCCCGGCGGTGCTGTCGCTGATGCTGCTTGTAATGACGTGGCGGCCGGCGCTCGGGCTGCTTGGCATTTTCGGTATCGTCGTGGCTGCCGTGATCTTGTTCGTCGGGCCGCGCTACGAACCCGAAGACGCCGCAACGTCGCCGAGCACGCAGCGCGCCGATATTGGGCGCGAGCCGCAGCCGCTTGCTTTCGGGATTTTGACGGCGCTCGGCGTTATCGACAGCGCCACGCGAATGGGCTTTTTGCTGTTTTTGCCGTTCGTGCTCACCGACAAAGGCGCGACCTTGCAAACGGTCGGCTTGGCGATGACGCTTGTTTTCGCCGGCGGCGCTGCAGGAAAGCTTGCTTGCGCGTTTATCGGCGCACGAATCGGCGTGATCGCGACAGTGTGGCTGACCGAAGGGTTGACCGCCGCCGGAATTCTCGCGTTGTTTCCGCTGCCGCTCTGGGGCGCGCTGATCTTGTTGCCGTTGATCGGCATTGCGCTCAACGGAACGTCATCCGTGCTCTACGGCTCCGTGCCCGACCTCGTCAAACCGCAGTGGCGAACGCGCGCGCTGAGTATTTTTTATACCGGCACGATCGGTTCGAGTGCGATTGCTCCGGTGCTGTTCGGCCGGGTCGGCGACGCACTCGGAGTGTGGCACGCTTTGGAGCTGGTCGCGGCGTTCGTGCTTCTGACGCTGCCGCTCGCGGCGCTGTTGCGACGTCCCTTGTCGCGACAATAGGTCGGAAAAAACGCAAACACTCATCAAATTTGCGGCGGCGGAACCGGCCGCATTTCGACCGCTGCCTAAAAACGGCACTTTTGCTTTTCCGTTCGCCGCAAAGTTCCCCGCTGCCGTGCGTCAGGAACAGGCTAGGCCGCTCAGCGTTGGCTAGGTGGCGCGGGTTCCAACGCACAGCAATGGAGTAACCATGAGATCCCATGTCCTCTATAGCGCGCTTGGTCTGGTTCTTGTTGCCTGTCCGACCGCCGCTGGCGCGCAGACGGTGATCGCGCCGGATTATTATGGTCAGCCGGCTGGAGCGGTCATCGTCCCGCAACGGCTGCCGGTCACGGCAACGGTGCCGCAACCCGCGGAAACGGTGCAGACCACACAAACCGTGCACACGGTCAGACACGTGCCGGCGCAGCCGGCGCATCGTCAGATTGTGACGACTCGCACGGTCACCCGTCGTGTGGTGCCGGCGCCGGCGGCAGTCGCCGCGACGGTCCCGGCTGCTCCGCCGCCGGCTTACGATGTGGCAGTGCCGGCGGTCGCTCCGGCGCCGGTCTACGACGTGGCGGTGCCGGCGGCGCTACACCCCATTTACGATACGACCGTGCCGCAACCTCTCTACGACGCCGCCGCGCCGGCAAGCTCTGACGACTATTATTCCGGCGTGGCCTATGACTCCGCACCCGAGGTGGCGGCGCCGGCGCCGGCGGGGCCGATTCTGTACCGCTATGTCTACGAACCCGATCGAATCCTGGTGATCGATCCCGTGACCAATATCGCCGTGCAGGCGATCCCTCGGTGACGGAAATCGCCCAACAATGGCAACGCGCGCTGCCGAAAGGCGGCGCGCGAGCCCGTGCGACAAGAAAAGGGAGGTTTGAATGAAGAACCGCAGGTCAATTCCGCTTATTGCCGGAATGCTCATGCTCGGATGCTGTATCGGCGGATATCCTGCCATTGCTCAAACCGACAACGGAGACGGCGTTCGCGCCGGCACCAGCACCAGCACAAAGGGTGGCGACGTTGGAGTGAGCGGCGCGATCGAGCAAAAGCTCATTCTCAGTCCTGCGCAGCGCCAAGCGATTTACGAAGAAGTCAGCAAGGACAAAAGCAAGGTGGCGTCGAAGGACTTTTCTCCGGTCATCGGCGGGGGACGTGCCGCCTATGATCGAGCTCTATGCTCTGCCTGATGACGCGGTCGCCAGCGTTCCGGCGGCAAAGATCTACAAGTACACGATGGTTGAGAACAAAGTGGTCGTCGTCGATCCGACGAAAATGCGCGTCATCGACGTCATCGGTCCGCCGGGCACGCCGGCCACGCATTGACACGCGTTCGCGACTGGCGCGCGACCGTGTGATTCTCGACTGCGAGTAAAGTGCGGGACCGCGCCGACCGCGCGCATCGACGCTTCAATTACGGCGCCGCCGCCTTCTTTCCCGCCTCCATCACAAGCTTGGGAAGCAGATCGAGATAGGGCCCCATGAAGAAGGTCTCGCCCGACCCTTCGCCGTAATATTGGTCATAGGCGTCGATCATGGCGCGCACGGGCGCGACGCAGGCCGGCATCGAGGCGACGATTAAGTCGCCGAGTTGGGCCGCGGTCTTGCCATACCGCGGATCGGCGACAACGGCGTGGACGATGCAGTCCGTTGCCGAACGAACAAGCGGCTCAGTCGCCGCGCTCTTCTCCTGCGCGGAGAGATGCGCGGCCCCCATCGGATCGTCGATGGGGCCGGTGGCGACGGTGACGACCAGCGAGGCGCCGAATAGCGGCGCGAGAACCGGTGCAAATATCATTGGCGATGTCCTTACCCTCGAAGGGCAAAGCCATAGCGGCAGCCCCGGCGGTCGGTCAACAGTCGATAACGTGCTTGTGTCTGTGTTTTACGCAGAATGTCCGTGCTATATGTAATGTATGAACGACGATGACGGAGTTATTCGGCCATGATGCTGCCAGCGGCCTTGATTCTCGGCGTCGGTCTCACAACGCCGGTTGTCGACAGCGTTCCCAAGCTCAACGTGGAACAGGTCTGCCAGGGCATCGCGCAACAGGGCGGCGTCTCTTTCCACGATGCCGACATCGGGGTGGAAAAGAAAAATTGCCTCGATAGCGAAAACGCGATTCGCGACGAGCTGGCGAAGCAATGGTCGAGTTTTTCCTCGGCCGACAAAATCGCCTGCACGAACGAAGCCGAAATGGGCGGCGATTCGAGTTACACCGAACTTTTGACGTGCCTGGAAATGGCGCGCGACATCCGGACAATGCGGACCGACACACCAGAGTCAAATCAGGCCGCCGCGCCTGCTCCGCGCGGCCGCGCGCAGCCGAAGCCTTAAGGGAATCTGGAAAATGCCTGCCCCCGGACTTGATCCGGGGTGGAAGCCAGATTTCCGAAAAGATCATGCCTCATCAAAATCGAGAGCCGCGGTCGATTCAGTTTGAAACGATCGCGGCAATAGGTCGAATTCTCCTACGCGCGTCTGGCGAGTGCCGAAAGCTTTAATAGCCGATCAGGACTTCGCTCACGGTTGGCTTGGCCGCTAGCATTTGGGGATCTTGCGAGCTGTACTCCTTGTCCGGAGACAACGCGCTGAGCGCATCCGCAGGCGCTTTGGGATCGGCGCGCAGGCTGAGCCCAGATTTGCAACCGCCGGCCAAATTGGCGAGCTCACCTTCATCCCAATCGCTGACGGTGGCGACGCCGTCTTTGTCAAAGCCCTTCAGCTTGAAAGCCTTTTTGTTGAGCTTTTCCAATTGCTGGAGCGTAAGGCCAAGCCGTAACCCGGCCGGCGCGCTCCAGGTCGACTTGCCGTTGATGACGATCAAATAGGTGCCGCTGCGAGCCGCCTTATTTGACCACCACACTTCAAGACGCCGTTTCGGGTCGTTCGGGAACAACACCGACGCCGCCGTCTTCGTGCCATCGCTGGCATCGACGTCGGTAAAGGTGATGTTTTTGGAATCGAAAGTCATCGCCAGCTTAAGATGACTCGAATCCTTGGCGAAAATGCCGCCGCAGGTCACGGCGTGGGTCGAGGCCACTGGCGCCGGACGCGCTCGGACGGCTGGATGGGCCGGCGCGGTCGTCGATGCTTGCGCCGGCGCGTGCACGACGGCGTTGCCGCTGGCGTTGCCACCCCCGCTGGGCTCGGAGACCGCGCCGGGAATCGGTTGTTTCATCTGCGACGGTGCAAGCTGATCGTCGGTGTCGAGATCCGGATTGGTTGGATAGGTTTTGCGCGCTTGCGCCAACGCTGAACCGCTTGCGCTCAGCGCGAGCAACATGACGACCACCGAACAAAGGGCCACATTCAGCCCCACGCCGATCCATACCCTACGCATCAACGCCTCCCAGGCTTCGGTATCCGATCAATGCGTCCCCGACGCGCACCATAGCATGCAAAATAACAGGCGGGCGCGGCCTCGCGCCGCATGTATTTATGGGACTTATAAGGATGGCAATATTGTCGATCGCGTGGCGCGCCGGCCTTGGGGCCGATCACGCTAAAGCGCCTCGATAAACTGCACCATTTGCCGCCGCTCGTCCGCGGTCGGAAGCGCGCCGCGCATGGCGCCGAGATTGTCGGCCATGTGGGCGGCATTGGCGCTGCCGGGGATCACCGCGGTCACCCGCGGGTCGCCGAGCAGAAATTTGAGAAAAAATTGCGCCCAGCTTCCGGCAAACGCGGAAGCCCAAGGGGGAATTTCCCTGCCCCGCACCGCGCGGAACAAGCGTCCACGGCCAAAGGGCACTGCAGTAAGGACCGCCGCGCCTTTATCGGCGGCCAGCGGCAGAATGCGTTTCTCGGCTTCGCGATCGTCGATGGAATAGTCGATTTGCACGAAATCAGGCTTTTCACGCGCCAGAACGGCTTCGACGGCGGGGAATGTCCCGTGGAAAGTCGAGGTGATGCCGATGTAACGACACAGGCCGCGTGCTTTCCATTGCTTGAATGCGGCAAGCGACTGTTGCGGATCGCTGACATTGTGCAGCTGAAGGAGATCGACCTTCGCGGTCCGCAAGCGCTGCAGCGAGCGTTTGAGCTCTTCGCCGTCAGGCGACTCGAGCTTGGTCGCGATAAACAATTTATTGCGCCATCCAGCGGGCGCGGTCACTTCGCCGATTACGCGCTCGGCGTCACCATAGGTCGACGCCGTATCGATAAGCGTGCCGCCGTTATCGAGCAGCACCTGGATCACCGCGCTCGCGCTTTGTCGGGTCGCCGCATCGTCGGTGTCGAAAATCTCCGCGGTGCCGAGGCCGACGGCGGGCAGGGGCTCTCCGCTGACGGGAATCGCGCGCGTGATCGGCGTCGAGGGCGATTGCGCAAAGAGGGGTTTCATCGTTGCGTCCGCCACGAGCGCCGCTGCCGGCATTGTTGCAAATTGTCGTCGCGTGATCACGGTCATCTCACGTGCTCGATACTGCCTCCGCTTCGATGATCTTGGCGCGGCGTTCCTGCGCCCGCCCCAGCGCCGCCGACAGTATAAACCAGCCGATCGAAACCGGCGCGGCGATAAGCGAGATCGCGCCAAGCTTCAGCCCGATCGCCTGGAAACTGTCGAAGACCCAGCCATAAAGCGCGTCCGAGCCGCGATAAATGACGACGTCGATCAGGTTCTTGGCCTTGTATTTTTCTTCGCGCCCCAGCACTGTGTAGAACACCTGCCGGGCCGGGGTGGCAACGGCGAAATGCATCCACCGCTGTACCACCTGCACGACCAGCACGAGGGTGAGCGTCGGGACGGCGAAGATTGCGAGAAAGCCGACCAAATAAACGATCGGCAGCGCCGCCGCGGTTGGACCGGTGCCAAAGCGCTTGAGCAATTGCCCGGTGGCGAAAATCTGCGTCAGCAGCGTGAGCACATTCACCGCGAAATCCATGGAGGCAAAAATGCGGACTTGCGCGGCGGCGCCTTGCACTTCGGCCGCCACCAAATGGATCTGCGCGAAATAGAGCATAGTTGCGCAAAACGACTGCAAGCTGATCCACCCGGCGATGCCGAGGAGGTAAGGCGAACGAACCAGCTCGGTGAGCGCCGCAAAGGCGCTGCCACCCAGGCGCTGCGGTTCCTCGTTCGCGCGTTCGTGCGCCGTCGCGGCGTGTTCAAGCCGGCGGACGCAGAACACCGCTGCTTCTATCAAGATCATGGCGACGATCAAAAGATCGATCGGGTCGATCACCAGCGATAGCACGTTCGTGATGACGGGGCCGAGTAGCGCACCGGCAGTGCCGCCGGCGCCGATGAAGCTGAACAGGCGCTTACTCTGTTCCGCCGTAAACAGGTCGGCCATGAACGACCAGAACACCGCAACGGCGAAGAGGCTAAAGACCGCGACCCACACATAAAATACGCGTGCGACGAGCGCAGTATCAATGTGCAACGTCAGCAACAGCCAAAACAAAGCGAGATTGGCGACGAAAAAATGATAGACGACCGGGATGAAGCGCGCGCGCGGCAATTTCGCCACCAGCACGCCGTAGAGCGGCTGTGCGACGAGAAGCGTTACGAATGTGGCGGTGAACATCCACGGCAGATTGCGCACGCCGCCTGTGATGGCCATCTGATCGCGCAGCGGGCGCAGCACGTAATATCCCCCCAGCAGCATGAAAAAATAGGCAAACGACCACAGCGCCGCGGCGCGCTCTTGCGGCGTCGCCGGCACAGCACGGCTTATCCAGCGCTGCAAGCTCGCGCTCGCGCCGGCCCTTTCGCCCGTTGTTTCGAAAGTCATTGCGGCAATGAAAGCTTCTGCTTCAGTTCGGCGGCGCTGACCTGCTGCCCGTAGCCGAGAGCGCCGCGCTGGAACAGCTTCGCATCGGCGAGCTTGCCTACGACGACCGGATCGAAGCCGGCGTCTCTAACGAGTCCCGCCGCCACCTGGACCGCCTCCGCGTCATCGCCGGCAATCGGCACCGCGAGCTTCGGATCGGGCCGGTTGGCCTGTTTCGCGAACGTCATGTAGGACATGGTGTTGAAGGCGCGAACCAGCCGGGCGCCCGGCAAGTATTTCTGCGAAGTGACGCCGATGCCATTGGCCTCCACTTCATCGGCGATCGCGCCATCGCGGGCCGCGGCGGCGTTGCACGTGTCGAGCACGATTTTGCCCTTGAGCTGTGCGGCGTAGTCGCGGCCGATCTGCGGCAGCGCGCCGTATGGCACGGTAATCAACACGACGTCGCTGAAGGCGAGCGCTTGCTCGACGGTGCCGGCTTGCGCCAGCGGGCCGAGATTGGCCACCAGATCCTTGAGTTCTTCGGGATGGCGGGACGAGAAGAAGACCTTGTGGCCGTCCTTGACCCAAAGGCCGCCGATGGTGCTGCCGATATGGCCGGCGCCGACGGTGGCAATCGGGATTTTTTTGCCTTCGGTCTGCGCCCGCGCCTTTGCGGGCCATTGAGCCGCGCCCAAAAGCACGGCGCCGCCGAGCGCAAGGACCGCGCGGCGGTTGTGATCGACAGAATTATGCTTGGTCATGAAAACTCCTCAAGTTGAGGTTCAGATTTAACAAGGGTCTGACGGAACTGCGATATTCCATAGCGCGCTGCATAGTCGCCATGCGTGTAGGGCAAATGACGAGCGATGCGGAGGTTTAGCGCGCCGCGAAGGTGACGAGAAAACAACAGAAGCGCGCGATCTGCGGTTTCGTACCTGCACCGACGGGAGGTGATGCTTGACCGGGTCGGAGCCCCGACACACAATTGTCGACGGTGGTTCCCGCAAGGGATCAAAAGGGAACGCGGTGCGTGCGCCATTCGATGTGCACAATGCCGCGGCTGCCCCCGCAACTGTAAGCGGAGAGTCTCCGACCGATTTGCCACTGAGCGCGTCTAACGCACTTGGGAAGGCGGCCTAGAGACGACGACCCGCGAGCCAGGAGATCTGCCACCAGCAACGGGTCACGCGCGAGCGCGTCGGGCGGGGTGTCCTGGCGTCAATTGAAGTCCGGTTGTTTCACGGTCCCCGATTGGGCGAAGGCGGGACCGGCAAATCAACCAAAATCGCGGTGACGGGGACATTTTTCGCCATCGAGGCGTCACGTGTTGCCTGTCTTTTTTTGGGGCCGCAAATGCGGCCGGCGTTCGCTATTGCGTTTGGTGGTCACTTTCATTTGGGCGATCGCGGGTGCGGCTGTGGCGGTGCCTGCCGCCGCACAGACCGCAACGCCTGCGACGGCTCAAACGACGCAAGCGCAAGCGGCGCAAGATCAAAACAGTCTGCCGCCGATTCGCGTCTCCGGTAACCGGCCGAAGCATCCAGGTAATGTCAGAAAGCCTTATCCTGGCGCGCAGGTTCACCCGGCGCCTAATCCCGTGCGCACACCGCCGATTCCCGGCAACGTCTCGGGACCGATTCCTAATAGCCTCGTTACCAATCCCCTCTCTGGAATTCCGGCAACGCCGCTCAATGCAGTCGCGCAAAGCGCCAGCCGGTTGGGGCTCCCTGTCATCGAAACACCGGCCAGTGTCGACGTCGTGACGGCGCAAACCATTCAAGATCAGGGCTACAGAACCACGACCGATACTGCCCAGGGCGCCGTTGGTGTTTTATCGGGGGACGCCGGCGGGGCGCCCGCTAATTTCTCGATGCGTGGATTCAGCTTCGGCGAGATCAACACGCTCTATAACGGCATCTGGACTGGCCCTTCCGACATTACCACCCGATGGATGGGCACGGCCAATCTCGACCAGGTCGAGTTTCTCAAAGGACCGTCATCCTTGATAACCGGCCTCAATGCGATCGGCGGTGCGGTGAACTATGTGAGCCGGCAGCCGACCAGCGGACCGGTCCAGAACGAGGCGGACGTTTCGGTCGATTCTTTTGGATCGGTGCTCACTCACTACGGCTCCGGGGGCAACACCGGAGTGAAGGGCCTCGATTACCGCTTCGATATGTCCGGATCTCAACTCAACAGCTTTATCGACGGCGTTGACCGTGATCTGACCGACCTCTCGGGACAGCTTGACTACCACGTGACGGACAATTTCATGGTCTGGGGCGCGGTCGAATACAAAAAGGACTCCGGTCAGGCCTATTGGGGCACGCCGGTGGTCCCGACCTCATTCGCCGGCGGCAATGCCATCAACGGTGTTGTGTCCGGCACGGCGGTGAGCACGTTTTCCGGCGACAATCTCGGACCGGTAACGATCGACTCGCGCACGCTGACAACGAACTACAACGTTGCCGATAATGCCACTGGGGCTCAGGAGTTGTGGCTGCGCAGCGGATTCGAATGGACACCGCTCAACAATGTCACGATCAAGGATCAAGTCTACAATTGGCGCGCCAAAGCCAATTGGCTGGACAGCGAGACTTATGCCTTCGACGACGGAGCGGTCATTGAGGCGAACACCATCGACCGCGATCGCTTCTTTGTGACTCACGATCAAAATCTCATTGGCAATAATCTCGATTTCACCGCCGATACCGGTTTTTTCGGGATGGCGAACCGCTTCGCCGCCCAGCTTCAGGCCAGCCGCAACTGGATTACCTTCGTGGAAGAGGGCAATCCGAACGATTTTCCGTTCGACGCCGTTGCCGTCGTCGATCCGAGCCCAGGCCTCTATGGGCCTGAATTTCCGGACACGCGCATCAGCCGGCTGACCGACGTCGCCGGCTCGTTCGAGGATCGCCTCAAAATTACGCCTGAACTTGCATTGATTGGCGGCGTGCGGATCGAGGATTTGACGCTCGATCGCTCCGGAACGAATTTCGATGGCACAATTCCGGATGGCCTGCCCTTCTCAGTGACCTGGACGCCCGTATCCTACCGGGCTGCGTATACCTACGAGCCAATCCACGACCTGATGTTCTACAGCATGTACGCGATGGCCTACGATCCCGCTGTCGCCGGCGTTTTCTCAATTACGTCGCCGCAATTGACCAGCACGCGCCTCTACGAAACCGGCGCCAAGCAGCAGTTCTGGAACGGCCGGGCGGAGTGGACCGTAGCACTCTACGACATCGTCCAGCGCAACGTCTTCGTCCCGGTCAACACCACCACGACCGACCTTGCCGGCGAGGTCGCCAGCAAGGGTCTAGAAGTGTCGGCGGCAGTTAGTCCGTTCGAGGGCTGGAAATTGTGGGCCAATTCCGCCTGGACGCATGCACGGTTCGTCAATTTCGATCAGTGGTCCGGCAACACGCCGCCGGACGTGGCTCCGATCATCGTCAATACCGGTGCGTCTTATCGCTACAAATATTGGCGCTGGCCGGTGGAGATCGGCGCATCCGTGCGCTATGTCGGTCCGCGTTTTGTATTTCAGGACAATCTGACGACGATGGACACCTATACGACGGCCGACGCTTACGCGTTCGTGGACATTCCAGGCCGGGACTTGGCCTTGCCGGAGGTTAGTACCGTTCGCGTGACGTTTCGTGTCCGCAACTTGACCAACGTCATCTATGCGCAATGGGCCGATCTCGGATTGCAGGACCAGGTGCTGCTGGGCGCACCGCGCACCTTCGAACTTGCCGCCTCGGCCAAGTGGTGATGCCCGGCAAATGATCGGCGCGCTCGTCTTTCTTCATCGCTGGCTGGGCGTCGTGTTCTGCCTACTGTTTGCGATGTGGTTTGCGAGCGGCATCGTCATGCACTTCGTGCCGTACCCGTCGTTCACGGCGGCGGATCGACGCGCCGGGCTTGCACCGATCAAACTCGCGCGGGTCAAAGCTTCACCTTCAGAGGCGCTTGCCGCAGGCGGCATTGGGAATTCCGCGCGCGTGCGGCTGATACAGCGAAGCGACGGACCGGTCTATCTGATCTCAAATTCCTCTCGCACCGTCGCTCTGCATGCCGCGGATCTCTCCGAAGCCGAAGTGATATCGGCAAAACTGGCGCGTGCGATCGCATCGGATTACGCCACGCGGCGGCAATGGGATTCCGCCGCGGCCGGTGTCGCCGAGTTGCAGGACTCGACCAATGGACACTTTCCGGCGAATTAGATCGTTATCGGCCGCTATATCGCGTCGCGCTGAGTGATCCGTCCGGCATAGATCTCTACGTTTCGAAGATCACGGGAGAAGTCGTCCAGGCGACGACGCGCCGCCAAAGAATATGGAATTACGCCGGCAGCGTTGCCCATTGGATCTATGTCGCCGTCTTGCGGTCACATCCAATGGCGTGGGGCCGCTTGGTGTGGTGGCTGTCGCTGTTTGCATCGATCGGAGCTGCTCTAGGGGCGTGCGTCGGCATTTTGAGAATTCAAGTGCGGGACTCGCGCCTTGTCTCGCCCTATGC
>JBAPZR010001083.1:0-14512 GCA_049285335.1 Xanthobacteraceae bacterium
CGCTGGGGCTGGCGCGGCCCCGGGCGCCGGCGCAGCGGTCGCGGTGGCTCCGCATTCTGCCTTGCGGAAGTCGTTCCATTTCATTCCATTGAGCGTTCCGGACTCCTTGGCGGCTTTGTATTTGGCGCCGCATTCCTGCATCGTCAGCGCATGCGCCGAGCCGCCTGGCAACGTAACCGCTCCAAGCAAAGCCGCCAAACCAATGGCCGCGTAACGTGTAAGCATAGCTGTGTTTCCTCTTGCTGCGTGACCGGCCGCGGCCGATCACTGGGTTCTAACAAATCCCTAGGCCGACGTGTTCCATCCTGGCCCGCTAAGCGGCCCAACCCATCTTGGAAGCCAGCCATTGTATTTTTCCACCGACGCTAAGCGTCGCCATCCGCTATCCATCAAGCGCGGCGGCCCATCAGGGCGTTGTAAATCAAGAGCACGACGATCGCGCCGATGACCGCGACGATCATGCTGTAAATATTCAGCCCGGTGATGCCACTTGCGCCAAACAAGTCGAAAACGAAACCGCCGACCAGAGCGCCGATGATTCCAAGCACGATATCGAGCCAGAACCCTTGGCCCTGTCGATCGACGATTTTACTGCCGATGAAGCCGGCGATCAGGCCCAGTATGATCCAACTGATAATGCCCATCTCTATACTCCTTCCATGAGAAGCGCGATCGCGAACGACTCACGATGGTGGGCTTAAGTTGATCGCTCGCTTTGTAGTTACGCGGTCGCTTAGGGTGATGCCTCGAGAAATTAGTGCAATCGCGCCCGCCGCAAGCGCAACGGACGGACCCAGAAACTTCGTCAAATTCAAATAGGTGACGATGCAGTCTTCGCCTTGATCCAAGTCAAATATTTCGAAAAAGCGACAGGCAAGCGATCCGGTCGCACGGACTCATCGCGCCAGCGTGGGGAGATGGCTGTTCGCGGAAGGTTCGATTTCTGCAGAGCAAAGGCGCATTTTGCACCGCCGCAAATTTTTGCAGCGCGCATAACCTCAGCAGCACTCACTTGTCGCCGCCACAGAAGTTAACGGCCGATACCGCCACCGCTCGGGATCTGGCGACGGGCAATGGGCTAGCTATGCGTTGTCTTAAGCGTTCGACACCATAACACCACAGTTGCGTCAATTTGTTGTCGGCGTGGTCTATTGAAATAGCGTTGGGGATCTGAATGTTGGGGGCTTGGGGATGGAATACAGACAGTTTGTCATTCAAGCTTTTGAAGAAACGCCCGGAAAATGGCGGGCGAAAATCAGCCGGAGCGACGGGAAGCCTCTTACGCTGAACGGCCAAAGAGCGGCGCACCGTTTCATCAATGGATTTTCGACGACGACCGCGGCCAATGCGCTTCTTTTGGCAATGGAGGCGATCGATCGGGGAACCATCGCGACGGCTGAAAAGGCTCCGATTGAAAAGTTCTGGCGTCGAGCCAGCACGATCGAACTGGCCTGATCGCGTTTGCCGTACCTGAGTAACTTGCCGGTTCCTTGCCAGTCAAAAGCTTAGGGCACGCCGCGGACCCGCGGCGTCCCAAGCTATCAATCGCCCGGCGCGTTTGTGTTTACGCGACGATGCTTGGTGCGTCCGGAATTCTTTTGACGCTTTCGGAAATGATCTTGCTCAGCTGCATGACGTGCTGGCTGAGCGCTGCATATTCCACGATGTCGCGATGAATGCGATCGCCGTCGGAGTGCAGCTTCTCGCGCAGCCCCTGCAATTCATCAATCAGCGAATCGATTTCGTGGGCAGAGGTCCCCGAAACCCGGCGCATAAGCGCACCGAGATCGTTGGCGGACATTTCGCTATTCGGTTCGCTTTGACGAAACGCCGCTCCGCTATGCGCGAGCTTGCGAATACTTCCATCCAAGTCGACCTCTTCTGTCTTTGGATCGTCGACCGGTTCAATCGGTTGAACGAAATTCATCACACCACCCCTTTCATTCACCGTCTTGTTGGACGGCTCCCATAGCGATGGCGGCATGAAATTGTGACCACTTCACGACCCCATGTCATTCCAATCGTTAACGAATTGGCCGTTTTTGAGGGCACGCGACCGCTCGGCCATATTTTGCCAATCTGCTGCCGCAACGGGGTCGGAATTAAAATATTAACTAAAATGCTAAATGCTTGGCGTGGTGCCCCGTGAGATGCTGAGTTTTCGAGTAGTTAAAGCGTTGGGGTAGTTCAGTAAGCGTTGCGTGTGATGCTTGAACTGGGTGACGGAGATCTTTCAGCGGCGGTCGTCAACGCGTTCTTGCTGGCCCTATGGGTCGTGCTGCCGGCGCTCATTCTCAGTTATCTTCGGCAATCCGTGCTGACGCGCCGACTTCGGTCGGACTTTACGCTGCGCAAATCCGAAACAGGCGAATTGAACCGTGCGATCTCGGTCTATGGGGATGTGCGCGTTCGTCTTGAGGAAATTCACGATAGTCCGGAGCTGTCAAAGAGTCCGTGGTGGTCTCCCGTGAAGCCCCAGAGCGATGGTCTCGGCTCGAACGAGGAATTCGAAGACCTCAAGGCCCATGCGCAACATTTGCGCGTGATGATCTCGCGCCTGAGGAATCAACCGCTTTTGCGCCTGCGGTCATGGGTTCACAGCAAAGCCGCGCAATTTGCCTTGGGACACGCCGTCGCAGTGTATGCCGTGAGTTTTGTGCTGCTTTTACTACTGGCGTTCCACATCGCCGACCAACCGGTCTGGGCGGAGGACCTCAATTCGCATGCGAGTGACGTCTTAGTTTGGTATCCGTTCGATCCGAGGCTTTTCTACGCCAACGGCATTGCCACGGGCTTTACCGTCATTGCCATGCCGATTCTTTATTGGGTACGGCGTTTGAACTTGAGTCGCGAGCACAGCATGGAATTCTGTTTGTTCAAGGACATGGCGAACCTTGGACCTTGGGAAACGATCTATGAAAAAGAGATCGCGTCCGAGGAGGACAACAAGGCGCCGGAGGAAACCAGTTCGCCGGAGAAGGATGCGGATCGGCCCGACGATGCTACTTTGACGGACGCCAACTGGATCCAGATTCTTGGGGTGTCGGAGGCGGCTACCGTCGAAGATGTCAAAGAGGCCTATAAGGCCCTGATCAAGCAAAATCATCCGGACCGCGTGCAGGGAATGTCTCCGGCGTTCAAAGAGCTGGCGGAAGCGGAGACGAAAAAGATCAATGCCGCGTATCGGGAGGCTTTGAATTCGGCGCCTCTCAAAGCGATTGTGGACGAAGATATAAAGACTGCTGCCGACGAAGATTCAAAAGCGGCCGCTGACAACGAAGAAATGGTCGCCGCCTAGGGAACGTAAGGCGGACGGGGGCCGGGTTGCGCGCCTAAACGCGCAATTGCTTGCGCCGAAATTTCTATAAGCGCTATTTTTGTTACCGAGGGCTCCGCGATCAGGGCGGGGCGGCAAAATCGGTAAGACGTTTATGGTCACCGTCACCGAGATCGTCGCTGCTCATCGCAGCGGCACCGTCACGCCGGCGCAAACAATTCAACGCTGCTACGAGCTTATCCGCGCGCTTGCGGATCCGGGCCTGTTCATCAGCCTTCGTGACGAGAACGCCGCCGTGGCCGAAGCGGAGGCCCTGTCGGTCGAAAAACCGGACACGCCGCTCTACGGAGTGCCGGTCGCCGTCAAGGACAATATCGATGTCGTCGGGCTGCCGACGACCGCCGCTTGCCCAGCATTTGCTTATTCGCCGTCCGCCGATGCTACCGCGGTGGCCAAGCTCAAAGCGGCAGGCGCGATCATGATTGGCAAGACCAATCTCGATCAGTTCGCCACCGGACTTGTCGGCACGCGCACGCCCTATCCGGCGCCACGCAATCCGTTGCGGGCCGACCTCATTCCAGGCGGATCGAGTTCGGGCTCGGCGGTTGCGGTTGCAGCCGGGATCACGCCGATTGCGCTCGGTACCGACACCGCTGGATCGGGCAGGGTGCCGGCGATGTACAACAATATTGTCGGACTAAAGCCGAGCCTGGGACTGATATCGACAAAAGGGGTCGTACCCGCCTGCCGCTCGCTCGATTGCGTGTCGATATTCGCTCTCACGGTTGATGACGCGTGGGCCGCACTTTCCGCCGTTGCGGGGTACGATTCTGCCGACGTTTATGCGCGTGCGCGGCCCGTCGGAACCCTGGCGCGACAACCGGCGGCGTGCCGGGTTGGCGCGCCGCGCGCCGCTCAGCGGCTGTTTTTCGGCGATGCGCGCGCCGCGTCAGATTTTGATGGCGCACTTGCTCGGTTGGCCACGCTCGGACACGCGATCGCCGAGGTCGATATGGCGCCGTTCTACGAAACAGCGAGGCTCTTGTATCAGGGACCATGGCTCGCCGAACGCTACGTCGCGGTGCGGCGCATCATCGAAAGCGAACCCGCCGCGCTTCATCCCGTCACGCGCCAGATCATCGCCCCCGGCGCCGCATTACTGGCAACGGACGCGTTCGAAGCCTTCTATCACCTCGAAGCATTGCGAAAGTTGGCGGCCGAGATTTTCGCGCATATTGACGTGCTCGTTTGTCCGACGGCTCCAACCGTCTACACGGTCGGGCAAGTCCTTGCGGACCCGATCGAGCTCAATTCGCGCCTGGGCACATACACCAACTTCGTCAACCTGCTCGATCTGTGCGGCGTGGCCGTGCCGGCCTCGTTGCACGCCGATGCGACGCCATTCGGCATTACCCTTCTCGCGCCTGCCGGAGCTGATGCCTTAGCTGCTTCGATCGCACGAGAATTTCAGGCCAATACAAGGCTGCGCCCAGGCGGCCTTGCTGAAGCGGCCGCAAAATACGAGCCCGTCGGCGGCTGAACGCGTCTGCAACATTTGTTGCCAAAATGCCCGCCAAATGTGCACGACGGCGAGCGGACCGGCGCAATAGCCGCATCCGCCGATGGCATGATCCTTGCTGATTTTTCGACATCTGCACAGGAGATTTCCCATGATCATTCGCCGACGCGACCTTATTCTCGGCGCCGCAGCGTCGGTCGTCGTCGCACCAACCATCGTCAGGGCGAGCGAGCCTACCGTTATCAAGATGGGCGCGCTCAAGTTGATCCATTCCATTGCGCCTTATTTCTACGACCGATTCACCCGGCGGGATACCAACTGCAAGTTATCCCGTTCGAGAGCCCGAGCGACGGCAAGAATGCAGTTGTCACCAAGTCGGTTGATTTCGGCATGTTCGGCATCGCGGCTGCTACGCTCGGCGCGGCTGCGGGCGAGCCGATCGTTGTCATTGCCAGCGCGTGCAATAAGGGGATGGCGGTGATCGCCGCGAAGGATTCCGGCATCGACTCCATCAAGGATCTCAAGGGCAAACGAGTCGGAATCTGGCCGGGCTCAACTCAAGAAGTGTTCATCCTTGAGAGGCTGCACATGGAAGGCATGTCGGTCGGCGACATTACACCGGTTCGCGTCTTCTTCAGCGACATGCACCTCGCGCTCGCACACGGCGACATCGATGCCTATGTCGGGGCCGAGCCCGGTCCTAGCGTGAGCCTGGCAAGCGGAGTCGGTAAGCTCGTCGAATATCCTTATGGCACGGCGATGGGTTCGCTGAACATGGTGTTCGGCGCGCATCGCGACACCGTCAAGACGAACCCGCAGCTCGCCACTGTCATTCTCGATATTCACCGGCAAGCGTCCGAATACGCGATGAAGAATCCGGACGAGATGGTGAAGATGGCAGTTGCCAAGCTCGGCCAGAAGCCGGACGCGATTGCCTATTCAGTGCCGAACGTCGAACTCACCTGGCGTTTCGGACCCACCGAGGTGAAAGAGGCGGAGACCTACGCCGAGCACATGCTCGCATTGAAGCAAATCAAGCAGCTACCGGATTTCACGGCCTTTTTCGATACGCATTTCGTCGAGGCCATGGAGAAGAAGGTTTGAGCGCGTCGCTCGACGCGATATCGACGCCGCCATTGACTTCGCTGCCGGCGGGGCAGGCGGCGCTGGACGCTCGCGCCTCTTGGCGCGAGCAGCTACGCGATCCGCTGCTTGCCGTTATTTTTCCTATCGTCGTTTTGGTGTTGTGGCATTTGGCCACCTACGGCCGCCAATACAGCCTCATTCCGCCGCCAATCGACGTGGCGCGCTCGCTCTACGACCTTGCCTTCGGCGGCATCTACGACGACGCCTCTAGCCGGACGTTACATATTCATCTCTTGGCGTCACTGGGCCGCGTTTACGGGGGCTTCGCCATCGCGGCGGCGCTCGCTGTGCCGCTCGGGCTAATGATCGGCCGTATAGCGATCGTACGCCGGCTGCTCGATCCCACTTTGCAGGTTTTGCGGCCGATCCCGGTGACCGCCTGGTTGCCGCTATCGATGATTATTTTCGGCCTCGGTCCGCGTTCGGCGTTTTTCCTCGTCTGTCTCGGAGCGTTTTATCCGATTCTTATCAATACGATTTTCGGCGTGCGCTCCGTCGACCCGCGGCTGTTCGAGGCCGCAAGCATGCTCGGCTGTCAGGGAACCGCGCAATTCTACAGAGTTGTGCTCCCGGCGAGCCTTCCAGCCATTTTCACCGGGTTGCGGCTCGGTCTCGGCTTTGCCTGGGTGGTGATCGTGGTCGGCGAAATGACCGGCGTGCCGACGGGATTGGGCGCGATCATCATGGAGGCACGCCAGCTTTCCCGCACGGAGATCGTGATTTGCGGCATGGTCGTCATCGGCATCGCCGGCTTCATTTCGGACCGGCTGGTGCTGCTGCTTGGCAAAAGGCTTTTGCGATGGAGTCCGAACTCTGCCTGAAGCGATTGATCAAATTCTCGAGCTGCGCGGCGTCGGTAAAGAATTCGAGCTGTCCGGCCGGCAGATAGAAGCGCTGCGCGAGACTCACCTGCTTGTGGGAAGGGGCGAATTCGTCTGCCTGATCGGGGCATCGGGGTGCGGAAAATCCACATTGCTGCGGATCGTGGCGGGATTTGAATCGCCGACGCGCGGGCAGGCCTTCATGTCCGGCGCGCTGATCGGCGGGCCGGGTCCCGAGCGCGGCATGGTGTTCCAGGATTACGGCCTGTTCCCGTGGCGGACCGTGCGCAGCAATATAAGCTTTGGGCCGATCTCTCGCAGAAGACCTGCCGCGGAAGTGAAGGAAACCGTCGATCGCTTCATCACGCTCGTGGGGCTGCAGCGTTTTGCCGACGCATACCCGCACCAGCTGTCCGGCGGAATGAAACAACGAGTTGCCATTGCGCGGGTGCTTGCCAACGATGCGAAGGTCGTCTTGATGGATGAGCCGTTCGGCGCGCTTGATGCGATGACCCGCGAACATCTGCAGGGCGAGCTTTTGGAGATCTGGCAGCGGACGGCGCTAACTGTTTTATTCGTGACGCATTCGATCGAAGAAGCCATCTTTCTCGCGGACCGCATTGTCGTCATGTCGCCGGGTCCGGGCCGAATTGAAAGCGAGGTCAGCGTCTCGCTACCGCGCCCGCGCGACGTAGTGACGCCGGAATTTAATGCCATACGCCGCGAACTATCGCTGCAGCTGCACAGTCATCACGGCCGAAGGGCGGCTTGACGGGGGTTCCCGGGGATTGCTTTGGATGAGGCATGGATCCGGTTATCTGGCGGGGCATGACGCGAGCAGAATTGAACGTGGCCTACAATAATAGCGCCGCAGTAAAGAACAGCACTGAAAAGATCGCCGAGTGGACGAGCCGCAGCGCGCAAACCCGCGCGCGGCCCGGTGCGGCGCTCGATATCATCTACGGACCACGACCCAATAACCGGATCGACATCATCCCTTGCGGTCGCGTGCATGCGCCGTTGTTCGCCTTCATCCACGGCGGCTATTGGCAACGAAATTCCAAGGAAATCTTCGCCTGCGTGACCGAGGGACCTTTGGCAAAGGGTTTCGATGCCGCGCTCATCGGTTACACGCTCGCCCCCCAGGGGACGCTCACCGAGATCGTGGACGAAGTCCTTACCGCCGTGCAGTGGCTGCGCGCGCAAGGTCCGCGATTTGGCGTCGCGAAGGCCAAAATCCTGCTATCTGGCTGGTCGGCCGGAGGTCATCTGACGGCGATGGCGCTCGGGGAAGCTGACGCCGGCCTCGCGATCAGCGGAATATTCGATCTTGAACCCTGTCGGCTCAATTACCTCAACGACAAGCTTAACCTGACATTGGAAGAACAGAACGCTCTCAGTCCGCTCCGAAAGCTTCCGTCATCCTCACGGCCCTTGCTGCTGGCGAGCGGCACCTGCGAACTACCTGAATTGCAGCGGCAATCCGACGCGTATCACGCCTCCAGGAAGGCCGCGAATCTGCCGTCCGAACGATTGTCGCTCATCGGGCACGATCATTTCTCGATTCTGGAGGAACTTGCCCATCCTGATGGGCAACTGACCGATCATGCATGCCGTTTGGCGTCGTTTAAGTCAAAGCCAGACGCGTCCGTTGGAGAAGTTCCCGTCACCGCGACGGACCGCGCCGCGCTGCCCCGCACGACAAAAGGTCACACTGGCTTTTGCTCGAAACCGGCTTTATTCGTTGCGCACAAAATCATTTGCGCTTGCCTTTTCGTTTTCGCGTGCGAACGAAGTAGTATATGTGCCGCGTTCCAATGATCGAACATGGAAGAACAGCGCCGGTGAGGGCGAACTAGGTTAACAGTTCGCACAGATTTCGGGCGTAGAAGGCGAATGCAGCTGGGCGATAGCGTCGGTACCAGCCGCGTGTCGTTTGAGCCCGCCACTCGATCTTGGCGAGGATAAGGCGATCGACCGCGACAGAGACTCGTTTTTCGTCTGTGTCCGGCATATGACTGCTTTTTCTTTGTCAAGAGTTTGTGTCATATTACGTGACGCTTCCAAAAGCCGTTCCCTCATATGCTCATGGCAACACGAGAACTCGACCCGCCCAGACTATCATCGCCAGGCGTCTTCCTCTTCCGGATGCTGGTCTTCGTCGCGGCCGTCGGCGCGATCGTTTCCGTTCTGTATAAGCAGATCCAAGTGGCGTTCATGGCCAATCCGGCCTTGAACAGCTTGATCATCCTGGTGCTGGCCATTGGCATCGGGCTGGCACTGCGGCAGGTGCTGCGGCTTTATCCGGAAATCGCCTGGGTCAACGGTTTCCGCCTCTCGGATCCGAACATCACAGCCGAACGGCAGCCGGCGCTTTTGGCGCCGATGGCGGCGATTCTGGGCAGTCGAATGGGGCAAATGGCAATTTCCGCGCAAATGATGCGCGGCATTCTCGATTCGATTGCAACCCGGCTCGATGAGGCACGCGACATCTCCCGTTACATGACGGGTCTCTTGGTGTTTCTCGGCCTGCTCGGCACGTTTTGGGGTCTGATCGCGACTGTCGGCTCCGTCGGAGGCGTCATCCAGGGGCTGAAAGCGACCGGCGATGCCGCTTCGATGTTCGATTCGCTGCGCGAAGGGCTGGCGGCGCCGCTGAGCGGCATGGGCATTTCGTTCTCGTCGTCGTTATTCGGCCTTGCAGGGTCGCTGGTGCTCGGCTTCCTAGATCTGCAATCGAGCCAGGCCCAGAACCGCTTCTACACCGAATTGGAGGACTGGCTTTCGACTACGGTCTATGACCACGCCGCCGAGCCGCTCGTCTCTTCCGGGGGCGGCGAGATTCGCGGCGCCATTGATCGTTTGCGCCTCGCGGTCAACGACGCGGGCCAGGGCAAGGCTTCCGCCGCCGCAATGTCGGATCTGGCTGAAGCGGTCCAAGGCCTCGTCTACCACATGCGCATCGAGCAGCAGACGATCCGCGATTGGGTCGACGGCCAAGCCGAGCAGCAACGCGATATCAAGCGACTGCTGGAAATGATCGTGCGTGAAAACGTCAACGAGTGAGTCCGATATACCGGTCAAACGCTTGCTAGTATCGTTTCGATTACGAAGTTCGCTAGGAGCGTGCCGCAAGACGTGGCGACCTTCGGAATCGGGACACTAGGTTGGAAATCAGCTTAGTCGTGTTGGCAACCAACGTGACGGCAAAAGGCAGATAAAAAGATCATGGCGGTTGCGCGTTTACGCCGCGGCGAAAGCGGCATGAACTACTGGCCCGGCTTCGTCGACGCTTTGTCGACGCTCATCCTGAGCATTATTTTCCTACTCAGCGTTTTCGTCGTCGTTCAGTTCTATTTGCAGCAGGAAGTGCAGGGCAAGAATACGGCGCTGCAGCGCCTCAATGTTCAAATCGCTCAGCTGACCGACCTGTTGTCGATGGAAAAGACCAATAAGTCCAATCTCGAAAAACAGCTGGGTCAATTGCAGGCGTCACTTACCGGCGCTGAGAGCGAACGCGACAAGTACAAGGGCCTTTATGAAGCCGCCGCCGCCAACGCGGCGACCACACAAGGAAAGGTCAACGATCTCTCCGGTCAAGTTCAAAATCTCTCTGGCCAACTCGAAAGCCAGAAGGACATTTCCGCCAAAGCACAAACTGCGGTCGACACGCTCAATCAGCAGATCGCGGCGCTGCGCGAGCAGCTCCTCGCGCTAAACTCCGCGCTCGATGTCGCCACCAAAAAGGAAACGCAGTCCCAGGAGCGCATCAGCGATCTCGGCCAGCGGCTGAACGTTGCACTGGCGCAGCACGTTCAGGAACTGGCGAGCTACCGCTCCGACTTTTTCGGTAAGTTGCGCGAGGTGCTCGGCAACCGTCCCGACATGCGCATTGAGGGCGATCGCTTCGTCCTGCAATCGGAAGTCTTCTTCGATACCGGCAAGGCCGATCTCAAGCCGGAGGGGCGAGACGAACTCGACAAGGTCGCAAGCGCAGTGGTCAGTTTGGAAACGCAGATCCCTACCGACATCGCTTGGGTTCTTCGCGTTGACGGTCATACCGACGTGCGGCCGATCATCGGCCAGTTCAAGTCGAACTGGGATTTGTCGGCAGCGCGGGCGATCTCCGTCGTGCAATATTTGATATCGAAAGGCGTCAAGCCGTCTCGCCTGGTCGCGGCCGGGTTCGGCGAATTCCAGCCCATCGATCCTGGCACGACCGAGGATGCCTATCGACGCAATCGCCGGATCGAGTTCAAGCTCACTGAGCGCTAAATCCCAGCGACGCGCAGTGAAGAAAGCCTCCCGCCCTATACCAACGGGCGAGACCTCATGGACTAAGGGCCAATAGTGGTTCCCGCAGAGGCGGTCCTATCGTTGAGGAGTGGCGCAGTGGAACCTGACGTCAGGAAAGTTTTCATGCGAACCCAATTCGCTCGCTTCGCTTGATACTTTCATCAACTGCAGCAAGTGTCGAAGGGATACGCTTACGTCTGGGAAAGGGTCGACATTTGCGAGGACGGGCATGGTCCTAACTGACGTCAGGCCCATCGTCGCGCGGTGAAAAAACAACAGCATCGCCAGCGTCGCCATGGTGCCCGCGCAGAGCAAATATGCAAATACAAACGCGTCCGCAATCGCGTGTCAAAGCCTCCCGCGAGTAGCGTTTTGATCCATATCAAACAAAATAGAGAAACAGAATTTTAAAATAGTCGGGCTGGGGGCTCTCAGGGAGAGTTCCATGGCTACCAACCTTGTGTCGCTCGTGATGCAGTTCTTGACGCCCGACATGATCGGACGCGTCGCAACTGCGCTAGGATTCGATCGCAGCAAAGTTCAATCCGCCATCGAAGCCGCCGTACCGGGATTGCTGGCGGCATTCAATGACGTGAGCACCGAACCGGGCGGCGCGCAAAAGCTCGCCGATACCGCCAAGCAGCAGGTCGGCTCGCTTGGAAACTTCACCAGCGTACTCGCCGCCGGAGGACAATCTTCGCTCCTCGAGAAAGGATCGCAGATGCTCTCGTCGCTGGTGGGCGGTCAAAATCAGAACATGCTTACCGACGTGATTTCCCGATTTACCGGACTGGGCCAGAGCCGAAGCGGTTCTTTGCTTGGAATGCTCGCGCCAATCGTGATGGGAACGGTAGCCCACCATCTGGGAACGACCGGCGGTCTCGATGCCAACGGTATTGCGAACCTTTTCGCGAGCCAAAGAAACAACATCGCCGCCGCGATGCCCGCCGGTTTGGGCAGTATGCTCAGTGGCACTGGCATGCTGAACTCGCTCGGTGACGCCGCGCATATGGCGACATCGGCAGGAAGCGAGGCGACGCGAGCCGCGGCCTCGACAGCGCGAACAATCGACCAAACCGGCCGGCGTGCCGCAATTTCGGCCGAGTCGACGTCATCCAATTGGCTGTACTGGCTCCTTCCGCTGGCGGCGGCGGCAGCCCTCATTATCTATTTCGCGGCAAGACCGAACGAGCAAACCGCTTCGCAGGGCATGAACCAAACAACGACGTTGGCGACCAACGGTAGCGACATCGGCAAGCAATTGACAAACAACATCGCAAATGTGCGCACCACGCTTAACGGGGTGACCGATGTGCCCTCGGCGCAGGCGGCGCTGCCCAAACTGCAAGAGGCTACAGCCCAGATCGACAAGACCGGCAACCAGGCTGCGCAGCTTTCGGCGGACCAACGGAAACAGATCTCGAGCTTGGTCGATCCGATGATGCCCGCGCTCAATCAATTGTGTGAGAGAGTGCTGGCCATTCCCGGTGTTGCCCAGGTGCTCAAGCCGAGCGTGGACAGCCTCAAGGCCAAGCTCACGGCGATCACCGCCTGAAGTCCCGCAGTTCGCCCTGTCCTGGCGAGCGAATTCAAGGTTGGTGCGCAAGCGTGGTGACGACGCCGCGCTTGCGCTGAGTTTGCCGGCTTGGAATTAGGGGCGTGACGATGCTCACGTTTTGTTGAATCCGCATCAAGCGCAACCCAACCAAGGTTCCGCTATTTACATACACGGCGGAATGCACGGGCGAACGCACGCGAAATCCGACGGGGATGACACCGTTCGCACGAGGTGGAGCAAGGGGCGCGTACCGACATTGAGTCGGTCGACGTTGTGTTCGGAGTCACCGCTGTGGTTGGTTCGCTTTTCGGCTATTTTTTCTACATCATCGTCGCATTTTCCGCCATTACGACGTTGCTGATCGAATTGTCCAATGAACCAACGGTACAGGATGTGCTGCATTATCCGCGTCCGATCTTTGATCAAGCGGCAATAGTGCCGGACTCCGGAACCTGGCAGGCTCCAGGCGAGCCTAAAAAAGACGAGGCCCCCACGACGGATAGAAAGGACGAGGCGCCTGCGAAGGATACGCCCGCGAAGGATAAAAGAGACATCGGCGCCACTGCTGTCGCGAAGGTGGATGCGCCAAGGCACAGCTTAGAAACGAAGCGCAACACCGTGAAAGTTGCACACCTGGAAAGAGCCAAAGCGCCCGCGCGGCAGCGCGAGAGACACGATCGCGGATATGCCGTCGCCTACGGCAACGCCGCGGGAGGGGGCTACCGCCCTGGATTGGATGCTCAACGATGAACCCACGTAGCGTCAGGCACCGCACTGCGGCCGATACCTTCGGATAGGCCCTACGCCTTAACGTACACTGGCTCCGGCAACTTTCTTTGCCTTAGCCTTCATGATGTCCCGATCGAGGAGCGATTGGCCATGGAAGCGAAGCTCAAACTTCCGTCGCAAAGGACCGAAGAACTCGCTAACCGGCATACAACGCAGATCTTCGGATTGGCCATGACGGCGGTGTTTGTCGCTATGCTGATATTGAACGCGATTTCCAGTTGACCGATGGGCGAATAAAGTCGTTGCTCTGTTTGGAAGTTTGGGGGGCGATGACGGCTTAGCTTGAGCAAGAGGCACGCAAATGGGGATCATCAGTTGGATCATACTCGGCCTAATCGCTGGGTTCATCGGAAGCAAGATCGTCGATAAACAGGGCCAGGGTTTCTGGCTCAACCTGGCGCTGGGAATCGTCGGCGCGCTGGTTGGTGGATTTCTATTCGATTTGTTCGGCGCGGTTGGCGTTACCGGCTTGAATATTTACAGCATGATCGTCGCAATTGTCGGATCGGTCGTGGTGCTGCTGCTCTACAATGCGCTGACCGGTCGACGAAGCCGCGCCTGACGCGGCCACCGTATCGTTTCACGTCGTCGGCCTCCGAAATGGCGCGCCGGGTCAAGTTCCGGAAGTGCCAGGCACGGAGCTTCTCGCTGTTGCGCCCTCGGGCACAATCAGCTTGTTCGCTCACGAGCAGGGCGACGTTCTAAACCAAGTTCCATCCCATCCTCGCCGCCACGCGCAACCCGGCGTCGGGCCAACGATTAGGGAGCGAACTGGCTGGTCGACCGGTAGCGGCTGTATGCGCTAGGCGTTCCTTCACTGGCGTCCTAACGCTATATCGCGGAACGGCGCGCTGTGTTGCGGTTGGTAACGGTGTAGGTGGTGAGGGCGCTAGGTGGGAGGGCGGCAGGTAAGAGAGGTTTGTATCTCGGTTGAGGCATCGCATAGGGACGACCGGATGGAGTGCGGGCCGGTATCCCGCCGCCGCCGCCGCTATGCTCTGCTTGTGCTTGCTCGATCAACACGCAGGCGCCAAACACAACTGCACATCCGCTTACAAAAAGGCGCGCCAGTGCGATCCGCTCAAAACTCCTCCTCGGCATTGCGG
>JBAPZR010001084.1:0-9190 GCA_049285335.1 Xanthobacteraceae bacterium
CCGCTCGGTACTGATATCGATCGCAAGGACACGAGCGCCCATCGCTACGGCGAGCTGCGTTGCCGAGAGACCGACTGGACCTTGGCCGACGATCGCGATCGTGTCACCCTCGACCAATTTCAGGCGACGCAATGCTTGATAAGCAGTGCCGGTGCCGCAGGAAATCGCCGCGCCGGTGGCAAAACTAAGCTCAGCCGGCAATGGCACGAGCGTATTCGCCGGAACCTTCATATAGGGCGCGTGCGCACCATGCCCGGTGACACCATAGACGATGCTTCCGTTGACGCACATTTGTGACCAGCCGGTCTGACAATGCGGGCAGGTTCCGCAGCCAGAATAGTGATGCACCATTACGCGCGCACCGACGCGGCCGAGACGTTCCTCGACCGCCGATCCAATCGCTGCCACTGTGCCGCAGGGTTCATGTCCGGCTATGATGGGGCCGTTCACCTTGCCAAGCCCAAGTGCGGAGGTCTCCCCGATTCCGCGATAAAACTTGAGATCACTGCCGCACAACCCGGAGGCCTTGATTTCGACGATCGCATCGTCGGGCCCCGGAATTGGGTCAGGAAATTCACTGAGCTGTAGTTTTCGATCACCAAGGAAGGTCACGCCCCGCATAGTTGCTCCCGACTGCAACAGAGCCGTCGCAAATTTCGCTAGGCGTTACCGGTAAGGTGGATGATGGCGTTGAGAATGGCGCTCGTCGCGATGGCAATCAGGCGAGATAGGAAGTTGAGATCGATCCCGAGCTGAGCACCCAGCATCGGCAAAACGATGAGGAGGCCGATCAGGATTACCAGTCCGTATGGCTCCATTCGGGCGACGGGCGCGGCAATTGCCTTTGGCAGAATCCCTACCAGGACGCGCCCTCCATCCAGAGGCGGCAGTGGAAATAAATTGAACACGGCTAGCACGACGTTGAGAATTAATGCGTTCTTCAAATTGTCCGCCAACCATCGCGCGGCGGTGACAGGCAAATAGCCGACGAGATGGAAGGCCAACGCCGCGAGCACGGCGAGAAAGATGTTCATGGCGGGACCGGCAGCAGCGACCAGCACCATGTCCCGTCGTGGTGATCGTAGCTTTCGAAAGTTGACGGGCACCGGCTTGGCGTAGCCGAAGAGGAAGGGCGCCCCCAGCAAAAGCAGGATGCCCGGCAATATGACCGTCCCGAAGGGATCGATATGCTTTGCCGGATTGAAGCTGACACGTCCGAGCCACCACGCGGTGTCGTCGCCAAGAAGATGCGCGACGAAACCATGCGCAGCTTCGTGAAACGTTATGGCGACGATCACGGGTATGGTCCAGACCGTCACGAGATATATTACGTTACCACTCACAGCCTTCGGTTTCTGGTTGTTGCGCCGCGCTGCGTGGGCCGCCATTGCCGGCGTCGACATACCAGCGATTGGGGCTTCGAGATAGGGTAATGGTCATATAGGACCAAGCGCGAGGCGGAAAGGAACCCGTGCTCCGTCTGTGAGTTCATGGGTTGGCAAATCGTGTTTCATCGATTGAAGCTTTAGGATTTCAACACTCCGTCTTGTTCACGTCCATCGATAAGGAGGAATTGTCATGATCAAGGGGTTCAAGAACTTCCTGATGCGCGGCGATGTTATCGTTGTCGCCGTTGGACTAGTCGTGGCTTTGGCGTTCAGCAATCTCGTCAAGGCTTTCACCGATAACATCATCAACCCGCTCATCGCGTCGGCCCAAGGGACCGTCAAGGGGCCTGGTCTCGGCTGGCAATTGGTCAACGGCGGCGGCGATGGCACATATTTGAACCTCGGCGCGTTCATCTCCGCGATTATCTACTTCGTCGTTTTTATGGCAGTCGTGTATTTCCTGATCGTGATGCCCTACAAGCTCGTCATGGCGCAACGGGGTAAGGTGGTGTTTGGCGACCCGCCTCCCACCAAGACCTGTCCAGCATGCCTGTCCGACGACCTGAACCCCGCCGCGACCAAGTGCAAGCACTGCGGTACGGATCTCAGCCGCGCGGCCTGAAAATCGAGCCCATGTCTGCTTTGGGCCATTTGCAGACATCGCGATTGCGAACCTGGGCGCGGTGTTGTTGTGGCAGACCTTGCGCGGCGCGACCATCAAACTCTCCGCGGCGTCGGTGCAGTCATTCCGCCGTTTGAAGGCGCACAACCAGAATCGGATTTTCGGTGCTGCGTTGCCTTCGGGTGTCGATCGAGGCGAGCCTCAAGCAGAGCGCGCTCGCCGCGACCCCGCCGAACAAGCCCGCGCGCAGAAGCCGGAGAAGAAGATCGGGGTCAAGGCTGCGACTTAGCCGGTCGTCAAGAAGCCGCGGTCTCGTTCACACGCCGAGAAAGCGGCTCATGACATCGGGCGATGCACGCAAATCGTCAGTGCCGCCTTCGAATACGATATGACCGTTGTTGATGATGTAGGCGCGTTGCGCTAACGCAAGCGTCGCAGCGAGATTTTGCTCGACGAGAATGATGGTCTGTCCTGCCGCCACCAATTTACGGCAAGCATCCATCAGAACTCGTACAATGACGGGCGCCAAACCTTCAAAGGGCTCGTCGAGCAGAATTAGCTTTGGGTCGCGCACCAAAGCGCGCGCGATAGCCAACATCTGCTGCTCCCCGCCCGAAAGATCGGTGCCGCGGCTGCGCCGTCGCTCCCTAAGGCGCGGAAAGACTTCGTAGATGCGTTCGAGCGGCCACGCGCCGGGCGCTGTAAGGCTCGCAAGCAAAAGATTCTCCTCAACGTCGAGGGTGCCAAAAATGCGGCGGTCCTCCGGCACGAGCTGAATGCCGCAGCGCGCAATGCTATGGGCAGCCAGGCCGGCCACATCTTGGCCGTCGAACATGATCGAGCCGGAGCGTGGCTTCACCATGCCCATCAGTGTTTTCAACGTGGTGCTCTTGCCGGCGCCATTGCGACCAAGCAGAGCTACAACTTCGTGAGTGTCAACGCGCAGGTTTACGTCGAACAGAATGTGCGAATCGCCATAATATGCATTCAGTTTTTTGACCTCGAGCAGGCTCATGCGGCGTGCACTCCGCCAAGATAGGCCTCTTGAACGGCTGCGTTGCGTTTGACCTCCTCTGGCGTGCCCTCCGCCAACACGCGCCCCTCGTGGAGTACGGTGATGTGCCCCGCCAATTCGAAGATCGCGTCCATGTCATGATCGACGACAATCATTGTGCGTCCGAGTGCGATCGATTTGAGAAGCTGCACCGTCTCCAGCCGTTCGCGCGGGCTCATGCCGGCCAGCGGCTCATCGAGCAGCAGCAAGCTCGGCACCGTGGCCAAGGCAAGCCCGATCTCCAGTCGGCGCTTTTCGCCGTAGGCGAGTTCGGACACTGGAGAATCGGCTCTGTCGCTCAGGTGGACGAGTGCAAGCGTCTGTTCGACGAGCTCGTTAAGGCCCGGAACGCTGCCGAGCGACCGCAGGAGATCAAGACGGAACGGGCCGCGCTTTTCCGCCAGTGCGGCGATAGTGATGTTTTCGCGCACGTTCAGGCGCGTGAACAACTGATTGATCTGATAGCTCTTGGTGAGCCCAAGCTGGCAGACGCGCGCGACATCGAAGCCCGTAATGTCGCGGTCGTCGAACAGGATACGCCCGGCGGTCGGCGCAATTTCGCAGGTCAACATCTTGAAGAAGGTGCTCTTGCCTGCGCCGTTTGGGCCGATGATGCCACGCAATTCCCCGCGCCGAACGGAAAAATCGATACCGTCATTGGCAACCAGGCCGCCGTAGCGTTTGCTCAAGCCCTCTGCTTTGAGAATGAGTTCGCTCGATCCATTCGGCGGCCGAGACTGCGAAGGCGCGAACTGGCCGCCCGAGACGATCTTCCCAGGGGGCGTCACCGCAGTCGGATCGGATTCGGCGGCCTCATGACGTTTGCCGCTTCCGGCGATCAGCTGCCAGAGATCGGCCAGCCCGCCGACGATGCCGCGGCGCAAGAAGCAGACCAGTAATACGAATACGATGCCGAGAACCAGTTTCCAACTCGCCCCCAGATGCAACCTGATCTGTAGAAAATCGCTGAGATAGAGCCATACGGTCGCGCCAACCAGAGGTCCGAACAGCGTGCCAGCGCCGCCGATCGCGGTTTGCATCACCAATTGTCCGGAAGTGTCGAACATGAACGCATCTGGCGGCATGAAGCCTTGCATGACACCGAGAAGGCCGCCTGCAAAGCCGGCATAGGCAGCCGCAATCACGAAGGCGGTCAGCTTGTAGCCGTGGGCGTTATGGCCGAGCGCGGCGGCCCGCAGCGGATTGTCGCGGATCGCGCGGATTACCGCTCCCACCGGCGAGAACACGATGCGCAGCGCAATGACCATGCCGACGAAATACCAGAACGCAAGAAACGCATAGAGCGACCAATCGCTATCGAAGTGCAACGTTGTAAAGCCGAGATGTAGCGTGGGCGTCGGGACACCCGGCAAGCCATTCTCGCCGCCGGTATAGGCGGACAGCGGATTGAACTCGACGAAGAAAAACACCTCCGCGATCGCCACCGTTATCATGGCGAAGTAGATGCCTGTCCTGCGCAGCGCGATAAGCCCGACGAAATAGCCCACGACCGCGGCCACCAGCATGCCGACGAACAGTGCAGCGACCACATTCGGGAAGTTCAGGACGGTGAGCAGATATGCGGCCACCATGCCGCCGGTGCCAAAGAATGCCGATTGGCCGAATGAAAGCAGACCGGTGAAACCGAACAGAATGTCGAAGCCGATGCCGAAAATGCCCCAAACAAGGATGCGGTTCACCGTGGCCGGCGAAAAACCGAAATACGGCAAAACGAATGGCGCCGCGATCAGTGCTGCCGCCGTCAGCGTCTCGACAATGATAGGACGTTGCCGGAGCATCAGATGAGCGCACTCATTCGCGGCCCGGCGTACCGAGCAGTCCGTACGGACGGAGCACCAGCACGAGCGTCATCGCGACGAAGAGCACGACATACGAATAGCCGGGGTTGAACATGGAGGTGATGCTGATGATCTCGCCCGCGATCAGCCCACCCAGCACGGCTCCTGGGAAGGAACCGACGCCGCCGATGACGACGACGACGAACGTCTGCACCAGGATCGCCTCTCCCATGTCGGGCGCGATCGAGACCACGGGCGCGTTGATTATGCCGGCGAAGCCTGCGGCCATCGCGCCGATGCCGAACACCAGCATGAAAACCTTATCGACATCGATGCCCAATGCATCGACCATGGGGGAATCTTCAATGCCAGCGCGGACGATCATGCCCATGCGGGTGCGATAGAGCACGATATAGAGCGCCAGCAGAGCCACTGCGACGACTCCAAGCAGCGCCAGGCGATAGGTCGGATAGAACATGAAGCCGAGCGGCGTGATGCCCAGCAGAGGGGAGGGCGGCGGCACTACTTTCGACAGGCTGCCAAAAAAGAAACGCACGGTCTCAACGAAGACGATGCCCAGTCCGAAAGTGACCAGCAACTGATCCTCATGGGGCCTCTTGTAGAAATTGCGGATGATCAGCCGCTCCATCACGACGCCGACGAGCATGACGAACAGCGAGCCACCGATGACCGCGGCGATGAAGGATTTGGAGTAGCTGTAAGTCAGCCAGCCGGCATAGCCTCCAAGCATGAACATTGCGCCGTGCGCAAGGTTGAGAACGCCGAGAGTGCCATAGATAATCGTCAGTCCGGACGAGATCAGCGCCAGCAGCGCGCCTAACACCAGCCCGTTGAAGCACTGCGATATAAGGTTGGCAAAGTTGATCACGCGATCATCCGCATTGCGCGTGGGCGCAATTCAGTCAGGTAATACCCGGCTGCGCCGGACATGCAAATGCTTTCTGTAAAGGAAAAGCTGCACAGACCCCCGCCCCAGGGACAGCCTCGTGGTGGAATGAAAGCCTTCTCCGCATTGGGATGCGGAGAAGGCGTCTGTGGCTCAGGTGTACTCGCCGAGATTACAGCCGAAGGCGTCCGGTTTTTGCATGACGGACTCGCCCGGCACGATTTCGAGAACCTCCCAGAAGTCCTCCGGGTTCTTCATGTCGCCCGGTTTCTTGCCGCGGACGATGATAACCGGGCGGACCAACTGATGATCTTCGGCGCGGAAATGCACGTCGCCTACGACCGAGGGAAATGTTTCGCCCTTCTCGTACTGCTTGATGACGTCGGGCGGATAGAATGTGCCGGCCTCCGAAACCATTCGCGCCCAGATCGCGAACGACATGTAGGCATTTTCGGCGCCCCAATCCGGCCTGTAGTTGTATTTCTGATTGAAAACGTCGACGAAAGTCTTAGCCAACGGATACTTGTCTTCGAGCGTCCACCAGAAATCCGTTGCCGCGTAGACGCCCGCGGTGAGCTCCGGTCCGACTTCCTTGGCCAGAAATGGTATCTGGTAAGGCACGACCAGCGTCATCTTCGGCAGAATGCCGAATTGCTTGGCCTGCTGAATCGACAGCACCGCGTCGCGTCCCCAATTCACATTCACCAAGAACTCGGCCCCGGAGTTGGCAATATTGGTGAGATACTGGCTGAAATCCTCCGTGCCGAGTGGCGAGATCTGATTGGTCACCATCGTCCAGCCGGCATTGTTGCTCAGATAGTCGTTCACCGACTTGGTGACGGTGTGACCGTAGGTGTAGTCCGGCGTCATAAACGCGGCCTTACGATTTTTGCCGAAACTCTTCACCAAGATAGGGCCGATCGCGTTGGCCGCGGTTTCACCGTAGAAATTCTGGCGGAAGCCGTAGCGCACACAGTCTTTGCCGGTAGTGTCGTTGGAGCCGGAAATGCCGGTGACGTAGAGCACCTTCTCGCGCTGGGCGAATTTGTTGAGCGCCACGGCAACGGCGCTCGATGTCGCGCCGGTCATTAGAACGATCTTGTCGTCGTTGATAAACGTCTGCTGTTCCTGCACCGCCTGGTTTGGCTTGGCGGCGCTGTCGGCGACGAGAAGCTTGACTTGCTTGCCGAGCAGACCCTTCGTGACCTTCGGTGCGATGCTCTTCAATAACTGATGGCCTGTATTGATGTGCTCGACAGCGAGTTGCCAGCCCTTGATCTCGTCTTCACCCTGCACCGCATAGGTGCCGGTTCGCGGCGCGGCCGCGCCGATCGTGACCGTGTCGCCTTGCGAGCCTTCCGGCCAGGTCCCGATGGACGGCTGGTCGGTGACGCCTACCGAGAAAGCAGGTCTTGCGAGCGCTGTCGGCAGCAAAGCACCGCCGGCAACGCTTGCGCCAGCCTGCAGCAAATTGCGGCGCGAAACATCCCATAAGTCAGATTGTCGTTTTCCGTTGTTTGACATCTTGTGTCCTCCCTGCGGATTTACCGTTGTTATCGCAACAGTCGGCCGATCTGCTTGCGGGTGACCGCAGGCGATCTGCCGGCTTCATAGGTGCGTGTAGTGACCACTACAATCGAGTTTCCAGTCAATTCCACTTTGGTCGATGGAGCCGCGATCCTCCGCAAGGTTCCCGCCTTTTTGATCAAGATTATTGATTCTAATTAATGACTGGGATTAGGGTTATGGCCCATGAACGAGACGATGACAACGCCGCGCAAAACGTTCAACCGCCAGCACCCATTCATTGTGCGACTGTCGCAGCACGTCGAACTTAGTCCGACCGATCTCGAAAGCCTCGACGCCATCATCGATGGTGAATTCGTGATCCGCCGTCGCCACGATCACGTCATCGACGGCTATAAATCCCGGAAACTCTCCTTCGTGAAGGATGGATTTGCCGTACGCTACAAGCTTTTGCGCAACGGCAAGCGCCAGATACTCAATGTCGTGCTACCCGGCGACATTATAGGCATGCCGGGCAGTTTCTTTGAGCGCGCGTCCTATTCCGTGATGGCCGTCAGCGAATTGCGCTTGAATGTCTGTGCGCTCGATGCCTACGTGCAGCTTTGCTATCAGCGTCCGCAATTCGGACTGGCGTTGAGCTGGATTGCCGTTCAGGAAGCGGCGGTCTACGCCGAGCACATCATCGATGTGGGTCGCCGAACGCCAATCGAGAGGCTTTCCCAATTTCTGCTTGAGCTCCATGCGCGGCTGCTCGCGGTTGGCCGTGCCGAGGTAGCGCGCTTTACGTTACCGTTCTCGCAGGAGGTGATGGCGGACGTACTGGGCTTGAGCGTGCCGCACTTGAACCGGATGATGCAGCGCTTGCGCGCCGAGAAGCTGATCACGGACCGCGAGCGCCTGGTCGAATTCCTCGACGCTCCCGCCATGCAGACACTCGCGCATTACCAGCCGCAGTCGCTCACCCCCATCCCCTTTGCAGGCCGCGACAACGGCGATGCCGCACACCTCGGAGCTGACGGCGAGATGATCGGCGATCTAACGCGTGACGGCCGCTAGGTGCGATGGCAGCGCTCGCTGACTTTGAATTGGGGCCGGGCGGACCTGGGCAGCCGGGAAATACAATCAATGTGCTGCGATTCCAGTGGCTGCAATCGCCTACCGTTGCGGCACTCCCAACAGTGTTGCCAAAGTCAACGCGACGAGCCCGGCGACGACTAACCCTAAAACGGCAATGAGCATTAACCCGGTTAGGGTGAGAAATGCGAGGACGCGGTCTTTGGATTTGGGGTCGCCCTCCAGCGCCGCGTCGACTAATAGGCCGACGACGGTTGTGCCCAGGAGCACAGTCGCGAGCGTTCGCCATCCCCACACCCACACCGCGATTGCACTGATGGGGACGCAGAGGAGAAACCAGTGGAAAAGGGAACTCGGTTTGCTGGAACGCATCAGATCGAAAACGGCGAACTCAGTCATCAGTTGCAATAAACGTGCAATTTGCACCGGATAGACCGCGCTGGACTCCGCGATCGTGAGTTATCTCGATGAAGCCACCTAATTCAATGCAGTGATGACGAAGTCGTCCCCCAACAGGACATCAGGCTGAGACAGGCTTTGTTACGCGGTCGAAGCGCCCGGTGGGACAGTGGATAGTGCATCTTCCCGTGCGCGAGCGTATGCTATCCCGCGGTCGGAAAGGAGGGGTGCATAACTATGCAGACTTTGCGCGTAGACCTGATCCTCGCCGCTGTTGCGGCTGTGGTTTTCTTAATCGCATTAAGAGGCGCAAAAATCGGGTGGGGAAAAGGTTCTCTCACCGACCCTAATTCCGCAATGGGACCTCTCGCCAAGTTTTCTGATCTGTTTTGGGGTTGGGCTGATTACAAGCCGAAGGAT